>NZ_JBCGDP010000010.1:0-172363 GCF_038739875.1 Flavobacterium polysaccharolyticum | reverse complement strand
GATAAAAATGTATCAAAATGTGCAACCAAACGTTCTACAAAAGAAAGCTCATAAATATCAGTATTGTACTCTACATGCAAGGATAACTGACCTTTTTTCTCTGAAAATATAAAACTTAGATCAAACTGACTTACTTTTCTTTGATATCCTTCAAATGGTTTTAAAGTTAATCCTTCGATATGTAAATTATCCAATCCAAATAAATCATGCTGATTTTGCAATACTACCAAGACATCAAAAAGAGCGGATCTACTGGTATCGCGACCTAAACCTAATGCTTCTACAATATTATCAAGTGGGTAGTCTTGGTGGGAATATGCGTTTAATAAGACTTCTTTTTGGATAGCCAATAATGATTCAAAATTTACTCTTTCATCAAAAGTGGTTCGAATTGCTAATGTGTTTAAATACAATCCTACTTGATGTTCTAAGTCACTATGGTCTCTTCCTGCGATTGGGGTACCTAAAATGATATCTCTAGTATTGGCATATCTTGAGAACAATCCATTAATTCCTGCCATTAATACCATAAAAAGACTAGCATGGTATTTTTCTGAAAACAATTTTAATCTTGAAGTTGCTTCTTCTGAGAAGTTATATCCAACGGAATCTCCTCTATAGGTCTTAACTTTGGGTCTCAATTTATTGGCGGGAAGCTCTAATACAGGAATGTGCTCATTAAATACATCTAACCAATAAGCCTCTGATATTTTTAATTTTGATAACTGTTTTTCACTCCTCATCCATGAGGCATAATCCTTATATTGTATAGTAAGTTTCGGCAAACTAATATTTTTGCCATGTACTAGACTATCGTAAACTGTTATTAATTCTTTAGTTAATATTCCAATAGACCAGCCATCTCCAATAATATGATGCATATTAAAAAGTAATACATGTCTATCTTTTGATAATTTTATGAGATCTAAACGTAATAAAGGGGCTTTTTCTAAATTAAAAACATGTTGATAACTCTCAATAATTCTTGTTTGTAAAGCTGCATATTGATGTTCAACGTTACTACAATCAAAACTATCAATTTTAAAATCAATAGTAGCAGCATCAACTATAAACTGGCGAACTTCTCCTTCTTCATTTCTTTTAAAAAATGTTCTTAAAGATTCATGTCTGGCAATAATTGTATTAAATGCTCTTGTCAAGTTTTCTACATCTAAAACACCTTCTAATTCAAACAACCCTGGAATATTATAAGCTTGATTCCCTCCATCAAACTGACTTAATATCCATAAACGATGCTGTGAGGATGTTAAAACATAACTCTCCTGATCTTCTACTTTGGGTATGGCTGCAAAAGCAACGGTTGCTAATTTAGATATAATACCTGAAATTGTAGGGTTCAAAAAAACATCTTTAACGCTAATTTGATAGCCTAATTGAAGATTGATCTGATTCACCAACAAAGTAACTTTTAAGCTGTGCCCGCCTAATTCAAAGAAATTGTCGGTAATACCTATTTGTTCCAATCCTAATATCTCCTGCCAGATCACAACCAATTGTTTTTCAATCTCATTTCTTGGAGCTACATACTCAGCCTGAATAATATCATCTGTGCTTACGGAGGGTAATGCATTCTTATCGATTTTACCATTAGGAGTAAGAGGAAACTCATCCATAAAAACATAATAACTTGGTAACATGTAATCAGGTAAATAATTCGTCAATACTGAATGAAGTTCTTGTTTCTCTATGTGTATTTCTGTGACCAAATAAGCTACAATCATTGGTTCATTTTCTATGTTTTTCACTACAACAACACATTGACTAATATTATCTTGAGATGAAATTACTTGTTCTATTTCTCCTAATTCTATACGGTATCCTCTCACTTTAACCTGATCATCTTTACGTCCTAAAAATTCTATACTACCGTCAGGCATCCATCGTGCTAAATCACCAGTTCTGTATAATTTTGCCCCTCTTGTGAAAGGATGCGCAACAAACTTTTCTGCTGTTAACTCTTCATTATTTAAATATCCTCTAGAAAGGCTGTCTCCTGAAATACATAATTCTCCAAAAACTCCAATGGGTTTTAGTCTAAGATCATCTGATAAAATGTAGATTTCTGAACCATTCAATGGCTTTCCAATAGAAATAATATTTCTTTCTAAACTCTTTTTAGTGACTTTACCCATTGTAGCACTGATTGTTGCTTCTGTAGGCCCGTATTTATTATAAAAATCCGTAATATTAATTATTCTTTCAACTAATTTTTTTGAGCAAATTTCTCCTCCAGCAATAATTCTTTTTAATGTTTTACAAGAAGAAAGATTATTCAAATAGCTCAAATAACTTGGAGTGGTGTGCAAATGTGTAATTGAATACTCCTGTAGCATATTTACAAAATCAAGAGGATCGATAATGCGATCTTTTGACACTCCTACTAGCGATGCTCCGCTAAAAAAAGCTAAAAAGATTTGTTCCATAGAGGCATCAAAAGCTGGATTTGAAAATTGTAAAACACGCTCTGAACTATCTACCCCAAATACCTTAGCCTGATTTGAAATATAATTTACTAAACTGTGGTGTTCAATCATTACCCCTTTTGGCTTACCTGTTGAACCTGATGTATATATTACATACATCAAATTTTTGGGGGAAACTAAAATTTCAGGTAATGTTATCTTATAAGTATCCTGATTAGAAATAAAATCCATTATCAAATGCTCATCAATTACGACTTTAGAATTACTATCTTGTTCTATGTAAATGATTCTTTGTTCAGGATAAGTAGGGTCTATAGGAACATACGCACCTCCTACTTTTAAAACAGCTAATAACGCGATATAAATCCACTCACTACGTTCCAACTTTACTGCTATTAAATCCTCAATTTCAATATCAAAATTATTTAGCAAATAATGAGCTAATTGATTTGAAATACGACTCAATTCGTTGTAGGTAAAACTTCTGTTTTCGAATATTAAAGCAATACTATCTGGTGTTTTTGCAACTTGTTCTTCAAACACAGAAACAGCTGTTTTATTTAAAGTACAATTTGTTTTTTTAGAATTAAAGCGTTGCAAAAGGATCTCTTTTTCTAATTCTGGTATGTAATCTAATTTAGACAAAGACTGAGCAGGATTTTCAATAAGTTCATCAAGAACTTTAAGATATACTGTTAAAACACGCTCCATTGTAGCATATTTAAAAATATCCGCATTGTAATCCCATTCAATTGAAATTCTTCTGTCTGGTTTATTTTCTTCTAAAAAATCTGTTTGTTCATAAGCTGTATTTACAACAACACTAATATCAAATCGAGATGTTTTATTGTGTCCCTTTAAAATTTCTATCTCTGCATCTAATAAAGACATACTTTGAGTAGGAACATTTACAAAACTAAACATATATTGAAATAATGGATTTAAATGTACCCCTCTCTCTGGATTGATTCTTTCTACAACTTTACCAAAAGGGGTGTCATCATACACATATGCTTCAAGACAGGTTTCCTTTACCTCGTTGAGAATATCTAGCAAAGAATCATCACTATTAAATGTTGTTCTTAGAGCAATTGTATTTACAATCATACCCAAAACCTCCTGAAACTCTTTGTATCTCCTATTTGCTACAGCAGTACCTATACAAACGTCTGTTTGATTACTAAATTTATGCAAAGTGATTTTAAAGGCAGTAAGCATAAAAATAAACAATGAAACACCTTGTTTTTCAGAAAAATGTCTTAATTTTTCAGAGAAATCTAATGAAAAAACATGTTCTATCGTACCCGCTTTTTTTATAGACGTTTCAGTTCTTTCATAATCTAGAGGAACTAATAGTTGATTTGAAAAACCTTCAAATTTATTTTCCCAAAAATTTAATTTCTCGTTGAGAAGACTGTCGGTAAAAGTATTTTTCTCCCAATATGCGTAGTCTTTAAAAGTGACTTCGGGTTTCTTTACCTTAAATTCAGGATTTATTTGTAATTCATTATAGATATCAACAAAATCCCTAAATAGAATTCCCTGAGTCCATCCATCTAAAATTAAATGATGTTCACAAAATATAAGAACGCTTTCTTTATTTGAAAACTTTAATAATTCAACTCTAAAAAGTGGTCCTTGTTCTATTTCAAAAGCGTGACTCTCTATTCTTTCCAAGCAATCATCAATCACTTTTTGCTTATTTTCTTTTTTTATAAATGTATAATCAGTAATAGGAATCACATAAGAGTATGGGGGAAGTATTTTTTGATAAGGTACCCCATTCTTATTAACAAAAACTGTTCTCAAAATCTCATGTTTCTCTATAAGCTTCGAAAGGGTTTCTTCCAACATACTAACTTTTACATGTCCGACAAGTTTCATCGCTCGTGATACATGGTAAGAAGTATCTTTATTATCTAATTGATTTAAAAACCATAGTCTGTCTTGCGAAAAAGACAATGGATATAGTTCCTGTTTAGGCGCAGTAATATTTTGATTTTTTTTCTTATCTAAAAAAGGAACTAGCTTACTTATCTCTTTAATAGTAGGAGATTTATAAAAATCTTTTAACGGCAATTCAATTCCTTTATGATCTCTCAAACTACTAACAAACTGATTGGCGAGAAGTGAGTGCCCTCCCAATTCAAAAAAACTTACACTTACATCAACCTCATCAAGTCTTAACAATTCTTGCCAGATTGCTGCAATCTCTTTTTCCTGATCTGTAGTTGGCAATTGAACAGCTTCTTTAATGTTTATGATTTTAGGTTCAGGTAAACTTTTTATATCTATTTTTCCGTTAGAAATTAAAGGAATAGCATCAATAATTACAAAATGCGTAGGAATCATAAATTCTGGCAAATAATCTTTTAAATCATTTACCAATGAAGCTATATTAATAAAAGATTCGTTAGCAACTAAATATGCAACAAGAATAGGAACGCCTGTAACCTCGTTTATACAAACATATGTATCAACTACATACGCATTTACTTTTTGTATTGCCTTTTCAATTTCACCTACTTCAATTCGATATCCTTTATAACTTAACTGATTATCTTTTCTGCCATAAAAAATTAAATTATTATCGATACTCCACTTCCCTAAATCTCCGGTTTTATAGATTCGTTCGCCATTAATGTTTACAAAAGCCTTATCCGTTAATTCTTTTTTGTTTAAATAAGAGACCGCCAAACCTTCACCAGAAAGTCCAATCTCTCCAATGGCACCTTTAGGCAGCATTAGGTCTCCATCAAGAACATAAACGCCCCTGTTTGTAATAGGTTTTCCTATAGAAATTATATCATCCGTTTTGTCAACTTTACAATAAGTTGCACAAACTGTACTTTCTGTAGGTCCATATGTATTATAAACATCGTAAATATCAATAAGTCGATCTATATGATGTAATTTTAAGGTATCGCCACCGCTAATAATCGTTTTAAAATTTAAAAGATAACTTTTGTGGTTATCATTTAGATATTGCAAAACAAAAGGATTGGTACTTAACAAAGTAACCCCAAATCGCTCACAGTCTTTAAATAGTTCATTAAAATCTTTAGTATCCGATGCAATCACTAAACTTCCTCCAACGGACAGTATAGGAAAAATTTCTTCTATAGAAGTATCAAAAGCAGTAGAAGCCTGTTGCAAAACAGTATCATTTTCAGTAAGATTAAAATAAGTACTAAATGTTAGAATATAATCATATAAAGATCTATGACTGATAACAACACCTTTTGGATCTCCTGTTGAGCCTGAAGTATAAATGATATAAGCTTCATCCTTAGGTTCCAAAGAAACAGGAATATACTCTTTTAAAGATGAATGCGCTTTAAGAATACGATCTATGTTACATTCTTTCTCTTCTATAATAGAATGAGAAAATGAATCTGTTAAGATAAAATCTAACTGAGCATCGTTTATAATATATTGTTTTCTTTCATCAGGATACGCATCATCAATAGGAACATAAATTGCACCAGTTTTTAATGCGGCAAGAATACCAATAATACTTTTTTCTGATCTTGAGAGCATAACACCAAGTTTATCACCCTTTTTAACTCCCTTTTTTTGCAGGTATGCCGCTACTGTGTTAGCGGAGGTTTCAAGGTTTTTATAAGTCAAAGAATTACTTTGATGTAAAATTGCTGTATTAGAAGAACAATTGCTTAATACTGTATTCCATAGATTTAGAAATGTTTCTTCCGGCCTTTTTAGAGTAAGTCCTTTTGAAATTTCTTTTATTTCCTTTAATTGCTCTTTACTTGCAATTTGAATTTCTGAGATAGGAGTATCTTTAATATCTTTTAGTTGAGTTAATACTTCTATAAAAGAAGTTATAAGCTGATTCACTTCAAATTTTGAAACATATTTTTCATTAATATCAAATCTAAATCTAATTTGCGCATTTATATCCTCAAAAACGTGTATAGAGATAGGGTCTTCCTCGCTATCATTAGACAAAGGGTGTATCGTAGCTTTATTACCAGCAAATTCAGACTCATATTGCATACTTTCATATGACAATCGTACATCATAAAGCTTTGAAGTTGTCTGAGGAAGATTTCTTAATATATCAGCCTGCTGAAAACGCTGATGTCTATAACATGTAAAAAGTGTGCTCTTGATTTCGTTTACAAAATCAAGAATAGATGACGTTTTCTCTAAAGTAATTTTTAATGGTAACAAACTTAAAAATGGTCCTATAGTACGCTTTTCAACACCATTTTTCCTGTTTAAAATGGGCATTCCAAGATTTACTTCTTCCCTATTATAGTACTTAGAAAGTACAATTGAGAAGCATCCAATTAGTAAATGAAAAACACTCATTTTTTCGGTTTTTACAAACTCCCATAATGCTTTATTTTCTAGTTCACTAAGTGCTATTTCTATATTGCAGTGGCTTACAGACTTATTTGTACCTGTGTATATTAAAAAAGGTAAATCTTTATAACGCTCTAACCAAAAGTTTTTATCATTAGAAAAATCTTCAGAGGCTTTATATGTATTTTCTAATGCAATAAAATCTTCATAAGATATCGCATTTTTCTCTATACATAAATCATCATATATAACATCTGTAGATAATTGTTCATAAATTCTCTTTAACTTCTTATATAATAACTGAAACGAAAAACCGTCAGATATAATATGGTGAAGTTTTGAATACCATATATAAGACTCAGGAGCTATTTTAACAAGCCACATTTTATAAAGCTGTCTTTCGTTCTCGATATCAAATGGAATTTTAAAATCTTCATTTATCATCTGAATCGCTTTTGATTCATCTGATTCTTCTCTATAATTTAATACTAAATCTCCATCTGTTTCCTGAAGGGAATATACAGGAAAACCACTCTTTTCTTCAAAAACAAAACAAAAGATATTATTTTCTTTAATCAGAATATCAAATGCTTTTTTAAAACGATCAACATCTATACTTCCATTAATAAATGCATAGCCGCCAATATTATATTTTGGAGAATCACTCTCTAGAATCTGGTCAAGCCATATGTATTTCTGTACGCTTGTGACATTATTTTTCATCAGACTGCTTTTTTATAATTTAGATAAATATTGAAAAGATAACATTGTTGTAAAATTTAATAGAATCTATAAAATGGACTCTCTTAGAATTAATCATTAAAGTAATAACACTTATAAATCGTAATAACGTTCTATAGCTATACATAAATAATCTCCATCTCTGGAATTCTGACTGACTATTCTTTTTAGAAAAAAAAATCTAAAAAGCTATGCTTGTGCAAAATTGTTTCCATTATTATTAGATAAATAAGACAATGGAATTATTGCCGATATATCCTGACGTAAGGAACTTAGTCTCACATTAATTCTATGCTCATTTTCTACTCTGAAAACTTCACATTCTAGACCTGACAATTGACCATGCTCGATTTTAAGTTTATCGCCAATTTTGGGAAATACTTTACCAATTTGAATATCATTAAAGTCTTTTCCTTCAACAAGAAATTTTATTTGCTGTATTTCTTTTTCCGAAACCTGTCCATATTCACCTCCAAAAGACAAAAAAGAACATCCAATATCTACGGTTAAAACATCATGAAAATCCTTATTTGATCTAATATTTACGAAAACATAACTGGGAAATAATGGAACCTGAATCTTTTTTGTACGGTCACTCCATTTTCTTACACTTGTAACCATAGGAAGAAAAGCCTCAATTTTTTTTTCTTTTAACTCTTTGTATACCTTATTTTCATGTCTGTACTTTACATAAAGAACATGCCAACCTATTTTTCTATCCATAATTTTCATTTTTTAGAGATCGGATATAGCTGGGCTGAAACCGATATCGTGATTAGTTTTATAAGAACAATTGATCCAAGCAAATTATTCTGCTTATTGAAAGCGGCGGTAAAAAATAACGAAAAGCCTAACTAATTTTTAATCCTTTTTACTGAAGTAAACTTACATTACAAAATCTCACTTATCACTACACCAAAGTGTAGTTCAATCTATTGACATCTAATACTACCTTATTGGGTAGTTTTTAGCTCTCGCCCAAAAGTTTGATCGCTTCATCAGATAAAATCAAATATTTATTCTCATTATAAAAATCTATAAGGTCACTGTAGGACATGCTTACCGGTATCGTTTCTGATCCCAGATAATCAATAGATTCCCCAATCGTTTTGGCTTTGATCCCCATCAGTCTCAAAACACGTAGAAGTTTTGCATCTATTTCAGCAAAGGCAATGTTGTTTTTATGAGCACAAACTGGCCCAATAGCACAAACCAACAGTTTTTTAAGCAAATTAATATCTCGAACCCCTTTCTTAATAGCAAAACGTCCAATATGCCAGATTTCATTAATATCATTTCCATTTGTAAAAATAAAAGGATTTATACCAAACATTTTCTGAATAGGAAGAGGATTGATAAAATCCCATTTCAAAACTCTAATGGTGCCTATTAGATCACCAAGATCACTTTTGTAAATGAATATTTTAGAATTTTTCAGAAACTCCATTTCTTCATTGTACACAGAATTGATATCATTTTGGTAAGTATTAGAAAATACTTCATTTGCATGATGGTTGAAATTTTCTGTCACTACAAACTTTGACATGTTGAAGATTTCATTTTGACTAATCTCGGATAAGGGGTTGTTTTTTAGTATCATGTGATGTTTTTTTTTTTCAAAACTATCACTACAGTTTACTCTTGTCATTACACAAAATGCTAGTTTTCAGAAAACTAACCAAATACTACCCTTAAGTGTAGTATAAAAAAAACCTTCCCCCTAAAAAAAAAGAGGCCACAGTATACAATTGAAACTCTTAAAAAATCAAGCTAAATTTGGACAGATTTAAAAATAATTCCATAACACATCTCCAATTATTCCTATTTTCACAGTGGATAAAATATGGAAAACTGGAAAATTAAAAACAACTTTTTTTATGTAGTACACTTTAGAAAATTCTTAAAGTGGAAAGTCTTAAACTTGTAAAGACAATTTCTAAAACATCGTACAATCGTGTCCCGTAGATTAATAAAACGAGATAAATACTTGTAGATAAATTCTATTACATATTTTAGATAATGAAAGCAGATAAACCGAAGATTACTTCAAATTTTGAGTTAAACCCAGATTCTGAATTAGAAATCTACTACAACTGAGTTAGTTCACCATTTTTATTTTTTTTAGCGGAGTTCAGTGAATGAATTTCATTTGTTTTTAATATAGTTGTTTTGGTCAAATGCAATCTTCGATGTCTTCTTCAAAACCAAAAACTCTTTTCACGAGTTTATATTTTTAATGGAGTTCAAGATACGCTACGCTTGGTTCTCCCATTTTTAAACTCAAAATACAAAAGTATTAGCTCATTGATTTATATGTTTTATAGGTATTCACTGAACGTTGTTTCCTTCTTCAAAAATAGTCCGTGAGCTCCTGTTTTTATTGAACAATTCAGTTTCGCTACGAAGTCTAACACGGATTCTAGGCTAAAAAAAATCGAAATGCATTTTGGTCTTTTGGAAACCAAAATGTAACTAATGTTAAAGCCATCATTATTCCACTGTTTTTCAACACTCTGATAAATTTGTTATGACAAATTAAATCCTGAGTATGTATGATATACAAACAAAACAGGCCTTCTGTTAATCAGAGTGCCTGCTCTTGTAATCAATTCTTTTTTAAAAAATTATGACACAAAAATCAACTTCTTGTAGTCATTAACTATTTTAAGCCAAATTCTGCAATAGAAATCTGGGTTTAAATTCAATATACAAAATATGTTGTTTTTTAAATTAATTAACGTTCAATCCACTTTCTAAATTCAGGGGTCACTGCACTTGAAGTAATCAATCGTTTGGTTTTGTTCATTATTTTAATAGATAATCGATCATTAAAATAAGGCTCTATTACTTCAATGTAATTGATATTAACAATTTCTCCTCTGTTGATTTGGAAGAATACTTCTGGGTTTAAGTCCTGCATGACATCAGAAATTTTTTGCCTAAACTCATAAGACTTTCCTTGTTTGTCCACCGCTTCGCAAACTCCTTGATTAGTAGAGATATACATTACATTCTTAACTTCTAGCAGGAAAGTACTACTGACAGTTTTGATAACAATTCGCTCTTTATAATTTGCATTCATCTTTTTGATTACAGCAGAAAAATCCAACCAATTTATGGCATGGTTTTCCGGTATTAATCGTTTGAATTTACTCATTGCAAGTTCAAAGCTTTTATAACTGATGGGTTTCAATAGATAAGCAATTCCATTACTATCAAAAGCTTCTTGATAAAAATCATTAAAAGCTGTTGTAAAAATTATGGGGCAAGAAATAACATCTTTCTGTAAGGAAGTAAATACGGTACCGTCTAAAATTTTAATGTCACAAAATACTAAAGAAGGCATTGGATTTTTTGAAAACCATTCCATAATTTCTTTGTTACTTTTTAAAATTGCAACAACATTAAAAGTGGGATCATATTTTTTTATGAAGAACGCTAATTGTTCTGCGTTTAGATTTTCATCTTCAACGATAACTATATTCATAGACTCATTATTTTATTGCGATAATTGGAATTTCTACCACAAAGGTATCGTTTACTGTACCAAAAAATAATTCTTTATTAAATAGCAGTTGGTACCTTTTTGTAATATTTGACAGCCCAAGTCCTGTATTTGATGTGTTCTCAACCAAACGTAAAGGATTGGTTATTCGAATTATATCTTTTTCTCTTGTTATTTCAATTTTAAGCGGATTCGTTTCACTTCCTTCGTTATGCTTTATGGCATTTTCAAGGCAAATCTGCAAAGCAAATGGAATGATATATCCTTCTTCATTATCAATAGTACTACAAATGGAGTACGCACCATCAAAACGTCTAGTGGTTAATGCACAATATTTTTCTAGAAAATTCAATTCTTCTTTTAGTTTTACACTATCCGTTGCATTATGTTGTAAAAAGTAACGGTACACAGCAGCTAATTCCTCAATAAACTCGTCAATTTGTCCACTATCTTTTCTAGCTAGTGATGATAGAACACTTAAATTATTAAATAAAAAATGAGGTTCAATATTTTTTTTCAGCATCTGCAATTGCATATTTTCAATCTCATATTTCTTTTCGATTAATTCTTCTTTTAATGTATTGGTCTCATCAAAAAAGAGGTAAGCAATTGTAAAACCTGACACATAAAAATGTGAAAAGGAAAGCATAAAGACAAAATTGAGTCCTAACATTTCAATTGTTGTTGTCCCACCATAATAGGCTCTTATCAGTATATGAAATACAGAGACGTAAATCGCGAAAAGCGGAATAGTTACTAAAAAGGCATACAGAAATTTAAATTTTTTGATTTTAAATTTACTCAACCATTTCCAAGCCATCAGTGTGCATAATAGCGAACCTATTGCATTTATATAGGCTGAAAAATGTGCTTGTACATCATAAAAGTCAATATCTCCTCCAATTCTAGTTAGATAATAGGTAAATGTTTGAACACTATTGAATAATAGCAGCGCAAGCAAAACGATTATAATTGAACCAATTTTTTTCATGTTTTATAAAAAATTTAGGCAAAGTTACTTACATTATTTGATCCTTGATGTTTCTTGAACTTCACTTTTTGTTTTACTTCCTTTCACTTTATTATTACCAAATTTGTAAGCCATATTTAGTCGTACACTTTGATAATCATATTCATTTTGACCGTTAATTGAAGCATTGATCCTTCCCTGACTGTAGGCTACCTCACTTTTCTTGCTTATTATAGTTGAAGCGGTAAGGCCTAAAGTTACTTTTTTATCTATAAAACTGGTGCGGTAACCTAATGTTAAAAACCCATACGAATCAGTATTAAAAGTACCATCAAAACTTGGAAAGTTGTGTGCATAATTCAATTGTAACAAACTGTTTTTGCCTAATTTATAGGAATTATTAATTGAAACATTTGAACCAGATCCATCAGTAGAGGGTAATAAATCCTTTTTTTCAGATTTTGTTTCTTGCCAAAAATAACTACCACTCAATTGCATTTGTAAATTCTTGATTTTAGAAAAAGTATAATTAGCATACATTCCATATTGATTGACATCCAAAATATTATAATAGCTGTATCGTTGTACTTTTCCCTCTTCTAAAAATTCGGCAAAATAACTTACTTGATCTTTTGTTATTGAATGGTAAATTGTGGCACTGAAGTTTGAATTGTTTGAATAAGTTACTTCAAAATTATCCGTAAAGGAAGGTTGTAATAATGGATTGCCTTCTACATATTGAAATGGATTGATATACCATTGAAATGGATTTAACTGTTCTAACTTTGGTCTATTCACTCGTTTTGAATATTTAAATGAATAGTCTGCTTTTTCAGAATACTTGTAGTTACTGTAGAACGTTGGAAAAAAATTACCATAATTACGTTTGATGGTGTTTGTACTGCCCACGGACTTTCCTTCATACTCTGTATTTTCATATCTTAAACCAGCTTGAATAGTCCACTTTTCATTGAGTTTCATCTCTGCCGAAGCGTATGTCGCCCATATGTTTTCTTTATAATTAAAAGCATTCGTAAGTGCTGGATTTAATTCAGGATTTGAATTTATAATATCAAAAAAACGCACGTCACTTTTATTATCCAAAAAAGTGTATTGAGCTCCAGTGACCCATTTAACTTTTTTGAATGGTAAATTAAAATCTAAATTTGCGATACCTAATTTGTAGTTATTTAAGGAAAAGTTTTGTGTCGCAGCTGCGGTTGAATTTTGGATGATGTTATTATTTCTTTCATTTTTGATAGCATTGTCAAGGAATTGAAAACCCAGTTCTACTGATGTACCAATTGTATCAAGTTCTTTTGTTAAGAAACTATGTATTCGATTAAAATCACTTCTAACCTCACCAAATCCTTTGTTTTGTAGCTCATTGGTAATATTCCCCTTTTCATAAAATAAACTTTTGGATGCATCATCTGATGTAAAATCGGAATTATTAAATTCGTATAGGAATGTAACATCGGTTTTTGGATTCAATTTATAATTGAGATTGATTGAGGGCGTCAAATTATTTGACTTCATAACTTTATCTTGACGATTAGCACTAAAAAAACCATCATTAAATGTATTCTGATCTTTTTCATACGCTACCATATTCGTCCCACTGTATAACAAATTTGAAGTCAAACTAAATTTCTCTGTTTGGTAATTAAAAAGTGCTGTATTTCTGGATGAAAGGTTTGTTCGTTGTGTTACTGAGGTGGCTAATGAACCATTCCAACCTACATTAGGATTATTTTTTAAAATGATATTGATAAGGCCTGCATTTCCTTCGGCAGCATATTTGGCCGGTGGTGTTGTAATAATTTCAATTTTTGAAATCGCATCATTTGAAATTGTACCTAAATAGGAAATCAATGCCTCTCCTGTTAGCGTTATTGGTCTACCATTTATAAGTACATTCAATCCACTCTTCCCAATCATTGCTATACTACCATCATCTACTTTTAAAAGAGGTGTACTTTTTAGGGCTTCTAAAGCATCACCCCCTTGTGACGCAAGAGAATTTTCTACATTAAAAACCAATCTATCTACCTTCTGAGTAAATAATGGTTTCTTACTAACTACAACTATTTCTTTCAATTGAGTAGTGTTTTCTTCCAGAAAAATTGCATCTAAGACTTTAGTCTCTTGATTACTATTATTTATATTGAATTCCTTGCTTTTGAATTCTTTATAACCAATAGCTTTTACTTTGATATAGTACGTTCCTATTTGTTTTGGTAAAAAAAGGAATTTCCCCTTGTTATCGGTAACCGTATAATCAAATTTTAATGTGTCTATCGCAGTCATCAATAGCACTGGTGTAAAGGGAACTGGCTCTTTTTTATGATCTAAAAGTACCCCTTCCACTTTATTTTGAGCGTAAAATGATGCACTAAAAAGAACTGCAAGAATAGCCAACTGCCATTTGTTTTTGAATGATTTAATTTTCATAATCTAAAAGTTATTATTTATTGAACGAGACAAAATTCAATAAACAAGGGCTCTTTTGATAGCTCCATTCAATGAAACCCAGTAAAATTGAAATGAATTAAGGAAAGTAATCGTTGAACTATTTTTACTGATTAATTTTTACTCTATTATCGAGTTTTAATGCCTGAGAAGGAAATCAACCTCTTGTCATCATCATCTATTTTAAAACATTCAAATCAACAAATAACTTAAGGGATTTTATTACAATCATCTATGTACCAAAAGCAAAAAACAAAAAAGGCTATCTGGAAACAGATAACCTTTAATGACTAATTAAACAAAAATAAAGTATTCTAAAGTTATTTCTTCTCCTTTACTGTTTCAGGATTCATAATTACTTCGATACTGCTAGAACTATCCACTATGTACTTACATAACTTTTGGATAGTATTTTGATCCATTTTAGAAATTATTTTTTTGTACTCTGCTTCATTCTTAAATGATATTTGGTTTAAAAGAATATTTTGCAAAATATCAATCCAAAATGAGTTTGTTTTTAAAGACTCTTCTCTGTTCTTTAAGAGTGCTTTTTTAATGTCTTCCAAATCATTACTATTCAATGGTTTTGATTTCAAATCATTGATTTCTTTCCACACAATTTGCATTAATTTTTCCTGCTTTTCTGGATTACAGTCAAAAGTTAAGGCAAGATCAAATTGAGGTTTAGGAAGAATATCCAAACTTCCACCCACATTTACCCCATAACTACCACCTTCTTCTTCGCGAATAGTTTGCAAAAAACGTTTCGATAATAACTGTCCAATGGTGTACATTCCAAGAGCATTCTCGGGGGTGTATTCAATTTTTCCTGTCAAATGCAAATAAACTGTTGTCTTAGCCGTTTCCATTGGGCGTTCAAAATGTACTACGGTTTTGCCTTTTTTGGGTCCTACATTATGATCAACAAATGACATGGTGTTCTTACTATCACCTGGTATATTACCAATGTATTTTTGGATTAACCCAAGAGCCTCCTCAGGGACATTACCCACAAAAATGAAATTAAAATTGGCGGCGTTATGCATTAACTCTTTGTAAATTTTCTCCGCCTGCTGTATATCAATTGTTTGCACAAACTTTTCATCAAAAACAATAGTTCTCGGATTGTGATTTGAATTGGCCAAGGCTATGGTATCATTAAATGCATTTTCGTTGTCTTTTTTGATGTTCTCCAGACGATCCTGATACTGATTTTTTAAAATGCCAAAAATAGCAGGGTCAAAACGTGGTGATTCAAAAGAAAGATAGAGTAACTGCAATAAGGTTTCGAGATCCGCTTTATTCGAACTCCCTTGAAATCCTTGGGTATTCTCAGTAATATATGGTATGAGTTGTGCTACTTTACCTGAGAGTTTGTCCTTTAATCCTGTAGTATCAAAATTACCAAGTCCAGAATATCTCGCCAAAGTTGTAACAATTTCTGCCGAAGCCAAATCGTCTGTTTTTACTAAAGATTTTCCTCCTTTACCAAATGCAAAAAACTCTATTTGATCTTGAGAATGAGTAGTTGGCAGAATAACAATATTAGCCCCATTTTCGAGTGTGTATCCTTTTGAATCCGCAATTCCTGGAATTTTAAATGTCTTTTTAATCCCTACTGCCTTTAAATCTTTTTCTACCAAAGCCTTGGTATTCTCTTTTTTAGCATATGGATCTAATGGCATATTCTCCACTTTTTGCAGTACCGCTACAATGGCCTCTTTTGTAGGGAAATCATTTTTATCTTGTTCAGCACCAGTAATGGTTATGATCTGATTTGTTTTGGATTGTATTGATTTGATATAATCATTGAACTCCTGAATCGTAAGACTTTTTATGATGCTAACGGCAAGATTATAATCCTCTTGTGGCGATAGAAAAGGTTTTGCTTTCAAGAAATAATTTATTAGCCTTTCCGCCCAACTATCATTGTCAATCTTATCTTTGTTTTGAATAAAATCATCATATGAGCTTATAAAATCTTTTTTAGTCCGATCTAGTTCTGCCTGAATCGCTCCGTATCGTTTTATACGTTCAGCCTCTGTATACACCTCCTGAAAGGCTTCTAATGCTTTCCCTTTTTTCCCTTGAGAAACAAGATTAAAAGAAGTGTTTAACCTTGAAATCGGTTCAAAATAACTTTGCAATAATAAACTTTCCGTTTGATTTTTAAGTATCTTTTCTCTTAGTCGGTTATTGAGGATGTTTGTGTAAAAAGAATTCATTACATTTTTTCGAGTCACAGCACTATCCTTTACTAAAGGTTCTTCCAAAACATATCGTAATGTAACTATGGTATTATCTGCTTCTTTATCAGTAGCGGCTACATAATACAATTCATTATGTTTTGGGATATCATAATATTTTCGGGCAATGGCATTCTTATCTAAAGGAATGTTTGAAAATATTGTTTTCACCTTTTGCTCTACAGCTTTCACATCGATATCACCAACAATGATTACTGCTTGCAAATCAGGTCTGTACCATTTTTTATAATAGTCTCTTAACTCGTTGTATTTAAAATTATTGATGATATTTAAATCTCCAATAACATCTCTTGCACTATACTTTGATCCTTTGTATAGTACTTGATCTGTTTGATTTTTTAATCTAAAATCACTTGTTCGACGTGTTCGCCATTCCTCTCGGATTACTCCCCTTTCGGCATCGATTTCTTCGTTTGTTAGTGATAAAGAGCCGGACCAGTCATGTAATACCCACAGCGTTGAGTCTATTAAGGTTGCGTTTTTTAAGGGAACATTACTAATATTGTAGACTGTTTCATCTTGGGCAGTATATGCATTGATATCTTTCCCAAAACTCACTCCATTTTTTTCTAGCATTTTTATAATACCCTTCCCTTTAAAATGTTCCGTTCCGTTGAAAGCCATGTGCTCTAAAAAATGTGCCAATCCATTTTGATTATCATCTTCTAAAATAGCTCCAACATTTTGAACAAAATAAAAGCTCGCTCTATCTTTAGGTTCTTCATTACGTAAAATATAATAAGTTAAACCATTCTTTAATTTACCAGTTGTAACGTTTTTATCCAGCGGGATTGTTGTCTTAAATTGAGAATAATTGCTTTGGACGCATAGCATCAACAATCCTAGTACAATATTTATTTTATTCGTCATTTTTAATTTTTTATCTTCTGTTTCTTCTGATCAATATAAAAGCACCACTAAGCATAATCAACAATGGGAACAAGCCAATAATTATGATTTTAGTACTGTAGAGTTGGTTTGTTCCAATAGTGATGGTATTGTCAATACTTTTAGGTCGTGTTGTATCAATAGGAAATTTATAATCACTGAACCAAGAAAAAACATCCGTTACGAACTGAAAAGTACCTGATTGGGATCTATTTAATTCCGAATTACTCATCAAGTCAGCATCACCAGAGACAATTATCTTTTGGTCTTTACCCTTAATTTTTCTTGTCAAAGCCATTACAAGAGGCACTGATTTCGCTGAAGGTTTTCTCTTTATTTCCTCCGTTATTACATTAATTCCTAATGGGGATTCCCAAACGGGTTGTGCATTGGTTGTAAGCAAAGGTGTTATTTTAAATCCTGCATTTTTGGCTATTGTAATTCCACTACTACCTAATACTGGAATTGGATAACTGCTTTTAGTAAATTTAATCACAGTGCTATCTATATTTTTTTGAAATTCAGTCACTAAAAAATCTGGAGAATTATCTCCACTTTCTTGAACTAATCCTTGTTTTGTAAACCCTACGCCTAACTTTTCAGTAATAGCTGCTAATGCGCTATTGGTTTCTGGCTCAGCCAAAAGCATTACATTTTTACCTTTATCAATGTATTTACTGATACGATCGATTGCTCCTTGACTTAATTTTGCTTTTGGGTCAGCCACTACTAAAATATCGGTTTGCTCTGGAATATTTTGGGCATTAATATCAATTGCTGCCACATCAAACCCTTGATTTACTAAAGAATTTCTGAATGTTATTTCGTTAACCCCTATTTTATAATTCTTATCTCCATTTTTTTCAATACTACGTTCCATATTGCCCGTGGTAAATACCACTTTTATAGGAGTACTAATTAAGCGTTTTAAACTAGCTGAAATTTCTTTCTCAAAGGGTACTTTGTATAAATCATCGAACATTCTTAGGAATGTTTTTTTTCCATTATACTCAACCGTTCTTACCACTCTGTTTTGCTCAGGTTTTAAATCTATTATTTTGGCAATCTCTTTTGGCGTGTATAATTTTTTGAGCTTGAGAGACTGTGTTTCGATCAACTTTTCGGCAAGTTGTTTGTCATTTAAGCCAGGATTTTGAGCATACAAGGCTGTATTGTTAGACGTATCATAATAATAGACATAATCCATTTTTAACTGAGGAAGAAATCGAGAATATTGTGAAAAACTAGATACATCTTGATTTTGAGAATATGGCATAACCATAAAGTAATTTATATCCAGTAAATTAGCATAAGTAGTTATTTTTATTGGCCCTTCTATCTTGCTTACAATATCCTGACTAGACTCGGTCAAGGTATTATTTTTGGTAAATGTCATGTCTTTGTAAAAAGTAAGTGGAGCAATAGAAGTAATATATCCCAATGCCAGAACTACAGTCACCAAGCTAGCATATTTCATCACTCGCTTTGAAGTGGTTTGCGCATCCCTACCCGTTTGTAGTTTAAACACACTCAACCCAATAAAAAGTGTACTTACTAAAATGAAATAAAATACATCTTTACTTACAATGAGCCCTTCAATCATTTGGTTAGCACGGCCCGCAATCGATAGAAAGTAAGTGATGTCTTTAACATAATCAACACTTTGCCATAGCGTACCAATAAAATTTAAACCCGCCAATACCACTAGAGTACTGATTGCAGCTACTACTTGGTAGGAGGTGAGACAGGACATAAAAAGCCCAATTGCTGCATAAGTACAAACCAATAAGTAAAGACCAATAAGTCCTGACAAAATAAATGTCACATCTACATTTTCAATTGAAAAATAGGCTACCACTCCTAGTATTCCTAGAATTGCCATAAATAAGATACAGTAACTTGCAATGGCAAGAAACTTTCCTAAAACAATCTCTTTAATTTTTATGGGAGAGGATAGTAAAAGCTTAATAGAACCACTATTAATTTCTCGGCTCATTAACCCCATAGTCAATAAAGGGACATACAAGTATAAATAATTTTGCATTTCAGTAAAAAGGCCGCTATATCCTGAAAAGACTGTTTGAGTTATGTTATTAAGACCTTCTCCTATTTTTTGTGCTCTCTCAAATCGCTCCAGTGTATCAAAGAATTTCCAACTCGACTGAATGGAAAAAATCACTAAAACAACCCACGCCACAGGCGAATAAAACATGGTATTGAGTTCCGTTTTAGCTATTCTATATATTGTTTTCATTTATTTATTTTTTAAGAAGTAGGTGAATTTTTAGCAGGTGCTTTTTTTGATAATTGAGCAAAAATTTCGTCTAATGACACTTTTTCGAATTGAATTTCACGCAATCTCCAATTGTTATGGATACTTAGAGCAATAATTTTTTCAGCGATTTCTTGATTCCCTTCAAAAGTGATTTGTACTTTTTTGGGAGAAAGATAAACTGCCGCTGTAACTTTATCTATTGCAGTTAAGGCCTCGATTGTTGGCGGATTCTCGAAACTTGCCGTTAATTTATCGGCTTCGATATAATTGTTGAAAGCGTCTAACGTATCAGCGAAAACCATGTGTCCGTTTTCAATCATTCTGATATCCTGACATGTAGCCTGAACTTCAGAAAGAATGTGAGAGGAGAATATAACCGCTTTATCTTCCGAAATTTTTTTAATTAAATTTCTAACTTCTAAAATTTGGTTTGGATCTAGCCCATTGGTTGGCTCATCTAAAACTACCAGTTTGGGTTCATGAATAATGGCTTGTGCAATTCCCACACGTTGTCTGTATCCACCAGATAGGTTTTTAATTAATCGGTGACTGAAATGTGCAATACCGCATTTTTCTTTGGCTTTTTCAACAGCGTTATGTAAATCTTCTTTTTTAACATGTCGCAATTGTGCGCAGTGAATTAAATATTCGTTTACTGTTAAATCTAAATGCAAAGGTGGTGTTTGGGGTAAAAAACCAATTAGTTTTTTTGCTTCCACAGGGTTTTCTTTCAGGTTAATTCCGTTAATAAAGATATTCCCATGTGTCTGGTTTAAAACGCCGCAAAGAATATTCATTGTGGTCGATTTTCCAGCACCATTAGACCCTAAGAGTCCTAGAATTCGGTTTTCTTTGATTTCAAAACTTATATTTTGTATTGCCCAATCCTTACTGTATTGATGCGACAAATCCTCAACTCTTACAATTGTTGTTTCCATAGTGTTTTTTAAAATAGCAAGAATGTGTTTTTAGCAAACACATTCTTGCTTGAATTGTATTGTTTAATATCCTGAATTTTGGGTTAAAAAGGGATTGGAACGAATTGCTTCTTCTGGGATTGGGAAAAGGCTGTCTGTAGTAGCCCAGATTTTATCTGGGGTTGCCCCAAGCACTTGATTTATTGTTCCTGTTCTTTTCAAATCAAACCATCTGTGTCCAAATTCTGCAAATAGTTCGCGTTGTCTTTCTGCAGCGATTAATGCTAATAATTGAGTAGGATCAGTTTCTGTCGTAGGAGACAGTAGTGCTCTATTTCGGATAACATTAAGATCACTTTGTGCTCCAGTACCATTATTTAATCTTGCTTTGGCTTCGGCTCTTATCAAATATAATTCAGCCAATCGGAGTACTGTTGAACGCTCTACAGGAGAACTAACATAGGCATTTTTATACTTCAATGGAGCTAAATAGGTATTTCCATCTTCTGCAACAATACTAATGGCCCAATTTGTTTCTCTAGCATCACCAGGTTCAAAAAAGGAATTTCTATTTCGTAACAAATACCCACCAGCATCCGTAAAAACTGATGATCCTTCATATGAAAACAAATAATTATAATATGGTAGCTGTAGTATGGCTTCCTCATTGTTTGCAATAAAAGGGCTGTTATTAGCTGTCAATCCCGAAATCATTTTGAAGATTCCAGCTTGATCAATAACATTACTTGCGTGGGTTGAAGCCTCGGTCCATTTTCCTAAATATAAATTCACTCTTGCCAATAAGGCTTCTGCCGCCCATTTGGTAGCTCTAATTTTTTGAGAACGATATGCCTCATAATTAACTGGAAGATTTACTGAAGCCTGTTCTAAATCAAGAAGAATTTGGTTGTACACCTCACTTTGAGCTGTTCTAGGTGCCAAAGCAGATTTATCTATATTTGTTGTTAGAATCAAAGGCACATCTCCCCATAAATTAGTCAAATAAAAATAACAAAAGGCTCTTGTAAATTTTGCCTCAGCGATCCATTGCTTGCTTTTGGCTGCACTTAAGGTAGTGCTTGCGGAAACCCCTTCTATTACATTATTAGCATTGTAGATGGTTTTGTAGAGCTGAGACCACATAGACCCAATGGTTCCATCAGTTTCTGGAATTTCGTTAGTTACAAAAACATTAGAAATAAAAGAATTTGGTATTAATTCATCAGATGCTTGCCCAAGGTTGGAGTGCAAAAAGTTATAATACGTATCGGTTATCATACTTTGATAAATTCCATTAACCGCGGCTTCGGCAGTAGCATCTGAAGCGTACACTGTTGAAGAAGACAATTCATTACTTGGAAGATCTACCTCCAGCATATCATCACAACTAATTAGACCTACTAACAAAAAGAATGCTACTAGGTAGGTATATTTTCTTGAATTATTTTTCATGTCTTTAAGATTTAAAATGTAAACTGAGTCCCAATTGTTACCGTGCGCAATGGTGGTAAAGCTACCCCTGGTGTTTCTGGATCAAATCCTTTGTATTTAGTAAAAGTCACTAAATTTTGCCCTTGCAATGTCAGACGCACATTTTGAAGAAACTTCCGAGTATTTTCACTCAATGGAATTGTATAAGAAGCGCTTACGTTTTTCAATTTAATATACGAGGCATCAATTAATGTTGCTGTAGAACCAATATAATTATAGAAACTATTTTGAAAATTAGCACTTAAGACATTTCCTTGGGCCAAATAGGCATTGTATTCGTCTACTTGATAATTCGCTTGTCCATAAGGATACCCTGGTTGTGTTCCGATAGAAGACATTAAGTTTGTTCCGTCTTGTTTTACAAATTGGAATAAAAAATCAAGGGAAAATGATTTGTAACTTAAAGTATTTGAAATACCTCCATAATATTTAGGATAAGAAGCGCCATGATATTGTCTGTCTCCTCTTCCTGTTTGAGCTAAACCCGTAGAAATTCTTCCATCGCCATTGATGTCTTCAAACTGAGGGATACCATTGGCGTTTACCCCTGTGAAATTGTACAAATAATATGAACTTAATGGATTCCCTACCACATAAGTGGTGTAATAACTAGTGTTTTCAATTCCTGGAAAAGACAATAGTTTGTTTGAATTTGTTGATACATTAAGAGAGGTTGACCAATTGAATTTATCTGAATTAATATTACTAGTGGTTAAAGTAAACTCCCATCCTTTGTTCTCAACCTCTGCATCCAGATTTGCTTGATAAGTGGTAAAACCAGCTTGTGGACTTAATGGATAGCCCACTAATTGATTTCCAGAAACGTTTCTGTAATACGCCGCAGTAAACGAAATACGATCTTTAAGGAAATTCAAATCCAATGCTGCTTCAAACTTTTTAGATACTTCCCATTGATAATTTGGATTTGCAATTCTGGCAGCTTGCAAAGAAGCATTTCCTGCTCCATAAGAACCTGCTGCAAATGTATCCGCAAATCCATAATCTCCAATAGCATCACTCCCTACTTCACCATAACTTGAACGCAGTTTACCAAAACTCAACCAAGTGTTGTCTTTTAAGAATGCTTCCTCTGTAAACACCCAAGCTGCTCCTACAGAACCAAAGTTTCCATAGCGATTATTGGCGCCAAAACGAGAAGAACCATCTCTTCTGAAATTGAGATTCAAAATGTACTTATTCAAAATATTATAATTTACTCTACTAAAAGCAGAGACATATTTATATTCTGAAGATCCATTATAAGAGTTAACTGCTTCTGCGGTTCCTGTAATTCCAATTAGATTGTCTGAACTGTATCCTGAACTAGTTACATAAGAAGGCATTTCTGACTTTCTATTTTGCCAAGATCCACCCAATAGCACACTTAAATTACCTTTCCATACTGATGCCGTATAATTTAATTGAGGGTCAAAAGTAAAATTATTAGTATAATTAGTGGATACATTGTATGCTCTTGAACCATTAACATCAATATCAAAGTTTTGATAATAAACATAGTTCATCCCCGAAGCAGGCAATATTTGCTTAGTAATCATTTGGGCTCTTCCATAACCAAGATCTGTTTTAAAGGATAGGCCTTTGGCAATTTGGTACTGAAGACTCAAACTAGTCATCAGATTATTCCCTTTGTCCTCTACTCTTCTATCCATTGCTGCGATAGGATTCATATCACTAAAATAGGTAGGAGACCAGTAAAAGGTTCCGTCAGGATTGTAAATAGGTCGATTAGGAGCCGTATGTAAGGCATAATTGGTCATATCATAATAAGGGAGCTTATTTTGATCGGTTGCAAATACCACTGAACCTCCTATTTTTAATTTTTTATTTAAAGTGGTATGATTTATATTAAAGTTAGTAGCAAACTTATTATATCCAAAATCGCCTGGCAAAACCGTCGTTTCTTTATGATAAGCAGCACTTAATAAAAAATTAGTCACTTCGTCTCCTCCTTTTAAACTGGCCGAAAAGTCATTGAAATTAGCAGATCCCCCAATTAATTTATCTTGCCAATCTGTATATGCATTTTGATCAAAATCTATAAGGGCTATACCATTACTAAAATCACTTGGTGTATCGTTCGCATTATTCAACGCAGTACGCAACATATTTAAATACTCAGGTGTTTTAAGTGTTTTTACCTTATTGGCTACTTGCGATAAACCTGAACTCGTATTTACAGTGAATACCGTTCTACCTGCTTCCCCTTTTTTGGTTGTGATAAGTATTACACCATTGGCTCCTCTAGAACCATAAATGGCTGTAGCATCTGCATCTTTCAAAATTTCTATACTAGCAATATCATTTGGATTGATAATATTTAAAGGGCTAGACGCTTTTTGTGCTCCCCTAATAACAAGATCTTGTTGCGCTTGTTCCTTTAAATCATTTCCGATAAAAGGAATTCCGTCCACTATATATAAAGGTAAATTTTTGTTGATTGTTGACCCAGGCAACTGCATAAAATTAGTCCCTCTAATGTTAATGTTAATATCACTTCCTGCATAGCCCGAAGTTTGAGAAACAAACACCCCTGGCGTTCTTCCTTGTAAGGTTTGCAGAATATTGGTTACGGGTTGTTTTTCAATATCAGCTGCCGTTATTTTGGTCACAGAACCTGTAGTAGTTCTTTTGGTTGTTGTACCATATCCAATAATCACTACCTCATCAAGTTTGGCCAAATCTGGTTGCATCTTGATTGTTACCGAATTTTGATTTTCAACGGTAACTTCTTGTGTTTTATAGCCTAAATAAGAAGCCTTTAAAACGTGTTTCCCAGGTGTTAACTGAATATAAAAGTGGCCGTCATAGTCAGATATTCCTTGTTGATTTTCTCCCACAACTAAAATAGTTACCCCTGGTAAAGGCAAATTATTTTCGTCGATGACTTTACCCACGAGACTGTACACAAATGCATCAGGAATTTTAGCTCTAAAAGCACTATTTGGACTAGCATTAGCTTTATTTGTTTCTTTTTTGTAGATCACTACATTTTTATCTACTTGCCTGTACCCGAGATTACTCCCTTCGAGTACGCTATCCAAAATTTCACTTACTGCACGCTTCCCGCGGGGGGTAGAAATCTTTGGAAAATTGGCAATCATTTGAGGTTGATAGGCAAAAAGCAATCCTGTTTTATTTTCTATGCTCTTAAACAGGGTTTTAATATCCTGATTGCGGAGTTCTATATCTACTGATATAGACTCTAGACTTTGACCGTTCATTTTGTTGGCAAAAACCATGTGTGTGCCACAGGTCAGTAAAAAGATGTGGAAAAGACTGATTCGCATGATCATAATGGTTTTCTTTGAAAGACGAAACAAAGAGGTGTTCTTTTTCCTTTCAAACGAGGTTGATTTACAGCGTAATTTCATAAATTTGCATGTTTTTAATGGTTACTTGGAATTAATTATTAAGAATCTGTGCCATCCGGTGTAGGAGCTGGATGGCTTTTTTTATTTCATAGTTTTCTATTTTTTAAGGGTTATCTATTTATTCACAGCCTTTTCCTTCAATGACAATTGAGCCATTTTCAGTGTAGTGATAGTTGGTTTCAGTCACACTACAAATAACTTTTAGTACATGGTCCAAATTTTCTTCGTTTAGAAAACTTGCCGTTATGCTACAGTTTTTAATGTTTTCATTCCCAAGAGTTATGGTCACCTTATACTTATCCGAAATTTGCGCAATGGCTTCTTCCATATTGTTATTTTCGAGTATTAAGTAATTACTCTTCCACTTTACTATTTCCTCGGCATCCACAATATTTTGCTGATAAGCTAATGTGTTTTTATTCACTCTAATTTGTTGATTTGGAGTAATTATAGCATATACTTTTTCAGCATCCCCAACTTGTACTTTACCTCGCGTTACGGTTACTTCAATATTTTGAGCGTTTTTGTATGCATTGATATTAAAAGCAGTTCCTAGAACTTTGGTATGCACTTTTCCGGTATGGACTATAAAGGGCTTTGATTTATTGTGTTTGATGTCAAAATATGCTTCACCATACAATCTTACTTCTCTTGTTTTGTCATTAAAAGTAGTTTGGTCATATTGAATACTACTATTCTCATTTAAGAGGATAGTACTCCCATCAGGTAAGTGAATCAGTTGCTTTCCTGTAAACGCTAATATCGGATCGACAGTTTCTACTTGTTCAACTTTGGTTGGAGCTGTATCTATGTTTTTTGTTGTGAATATGGTATTCCTAACTAGTAAAAACAAAGCTACTGAAGCCGCTGTGGCCCACAAAACACGAACTAGTTGCTTATGTCTTTTTTCTCTTGAATCCATCGCAATCACCTTAGTTTCTGGAGTAGCAGCTAAAATGTAAGTAAGAATAGCATCGCTTTTTTGCTTGTCTAATACCACTATATTTTCTTTCTCCTCAAGCAGCAACGCGATTTTTTCTTTGACGAATTCCTCGTAGTCCTCATTTTTAACCAACTCCATTAACTGTTGTTTTTCTACTTCAGTAATGGTGTTTTGCAGGTAGCGTTCAAATAATTCTTCAAATACTTTTTGTTGCATTTGCATTATAGTTTTTAGTTTACAATAGTTATGTTAATGGCAGATTTGGGGTCTACTAAAAGATTTCATTATTTATTTTCAAAAACCCCTTACATAAGAGGGCAACCGAAAACAATTACTGTTCTTTAGTATAAAGACGATTCAAAAAAAGGGAGGGAGTAGTCGAAAGTTAAAAAAAACAAAAAAAAATATTTTATCCCTCCAAAAACAAATGAATACTCAGGAAGAGATGGAGGTAGGGAGAAATTTTGTTACGAACAAACTTTAAGGCCTGAGCCATGTGTTTTTTGACTGTTTCTGGGGAAATTCCTAAATCTTCACCTATTTGCTGATGACTTAGTCCTTCCCATTTCGCCATTTTATATATTTTTTGTTGTTGAGGCGGAAGTTGTTCTATAATTTGGTTAAGAATAGTATTGTATTGATTGTCTTTTATGGCAGTATCCGTATCGTTAGCAAACGTATTCTTATACTCTACCCCAGCCGTTATATTATTTTCTCGGGCTATTTTTTTTAGCATATCAAAAATATGATTGCGTGATATAATAAAAAGATAGTTTTCTATATTCTCAATGTCTGCTAACTTTTTATGATTTTGCCAGATTTTCAAAAATACATCCTGAACAACTTCCTCTGACAAATCTTTGGATTTCGTTATTTTTAAAGCAGTAGCATAGATATTGTTTTTATATGTATTGTACAATTCCGTAAAAGCAAGTTCACTCCCTTGAGATAACTCATAAAGCAGTTTCTTATCCTTTAAACTGGAATTTAATGACATAATAATACAATTTGTTTTGGAATGACAATATTATTAATTTTTTAAATAATTGTTGCATTTAAGTAAAATAAAAAAAACAGAAATACTTTTTTGATAATTTTTTATCAAACTTATTGCTATTTTATTAAAACATATAATTATTTTTTATCTGTATTGTAAGCCTTCAAAAAATAAATAATCCCTACGTTTTAAAGGTAAAAACCAAATAAAGAAGAAATTCTTACAGTCTGTTCCTAAAAGAGTATAAAAGATAAATTTAAAATTAGAAACTTCTTCATGTAGTAATTTCCAATAAATACTTCACTAAAATTTTCAAAATCCTATCCCCTTCAAATATCCTCTGTTTTTTATTTATTACTAAGCCTAATTCAAGATTAGTTATTCTACCTCTTTAAACGACCAATCCTACTCAAGCAAATTACAGCTACTACTCTCTAAGATATTTATTGATAATATAAGGAGTAATAGGTTTTAGCGTTTTGTCTGTGGTGGGATGCAAACCTGGCTGATTGAAGAGTTCTATTTCATCCCCGTTTTTAGCGTACCAAATTATTGGGTTGCCATTTTCAAAATAGGTTTTTATAGTCTGTGGATCCAATTTTTTTAAATCTAATCTATCTTTGTTTATTGGTATTCGTGGGTCTAAAAAACTACTGCTTTCTGTGGAGCAATCTACTACTTCATAATGATTGGTATTCCACTGCATGCATTCTTTTTTAGGGAGTAATGTGACCACCCCTATTCCTACACTGCACAACAGAGCAACTTTCGTCAATGCCTTTTTATAACGGTTGAGTATTGATTTCTCCGGAAGACCTTTTATCTCATTACCAACTTCAGAAACTAAAGAAAGTACCGGATCTTCTTTTTTGCATTTAATGTCTTGTAAAGAATCTTCCTTTATTTTTATCTCCTTCTTTTTATTTGCTAAAAAATTACTAAAAGGTCTTGGATTAAAATCTACGAGAATGGCTCCCATATCAATTCTCCCAATATCATCTGAATTTTTTTCACCCAACAAAAAAGATCGTATAGGTCTAAATCTACTTATTTCACATTTCTCAATAGCCTTTCTCAAACCCTCTTTTTCTTTTACAGAGAAAAAGTTTTTCATTGTTATTTCATCATTATTGGAAAGGGACTGATCAAAAAGAATTAAACACAAATTACGAAGTTGCGCAGGACTTGGATTCATCAGAATCCCGGTGATATCTTCCATTTTCTTCTTCTCATATTGAGTTCTAATAGTCCTCTTATAATCATCGAAAATAATTTTACTCATATCATTACTGGAATTAATTAACATTTAATGGAAACTATTGGAATTACTAGAATTACTGGAATTCCATTGAAATCATTCAACACAAACGACATTCCTTTGCTACAGAATTAGTTCTTGTTCTATTTCGCGATAAGAACAAATGTACAAAACTAGTTCAAAAAAAAGTGTTGCTAAACAGCGGGTTAGGTTTATCTGGGAAGTATAAATTCTGGATCAACTGTTTTAGCACACTTCACTTCCCAGTAGTAGTAATCCAAAGGGCTTTTAAGGAAACACTCCTTATCCAAAATCTTCGATTTCATGATCGAACCGCCCTTCCTATGTCTAATTTTTAAATCAAATCTAATGAAAAGAATAGTTATCCTTTCGTGTTTTTTATTGTCTACTATGGCCTTTGTTTCTTGCACCAATGATGAAATAGAACCAAGTACGCCTTCTGCAACCTCTTCAGTCCTAGCCGATGATGGCGATGGTACGGGCGGGAATTCAAGTGGACAAACCCCAACCACCCCTCCAAAAAAATAAAAGATGATGCTCCATTAATTGGAATTAATTTGATATTTTCGGGAAATGATACTTCAAAAAGTACATTTCCCGTTTTTTATTATCCAACTGTTGTTGGGATGTTTTTTCTTTTCTTGTACTCGCAAAACTCCTACTGTAAACGAGGTAACTCCTGTTAGCGCTTATCATCAATATATTACTACAGCAGAAGATTTTTATGCCAAGGGCGTTTACGACAGCGCTTACTATTACTACAATCAAATTCGAACGCAAAGCAGTACCAAAACCGAAGGGGATAAAATAGTCTATTCCTTGCTCAAAATGGCAGCTATTCAGCAAACGCAAGGCGATTATGTGGGTAGTGAAGCTACCGCTACCGAAGCCCTACCCTTTTTTCAAAAAAATACTGAAGCCCAATACAAAGTGGCGATTTACAACACCTTAGGCATTAACTACAAAAACTTATTTGATTACGCCAATGCCATTCAGTATTATCAAAAAGCGAGTGCCTTGGCCGATACACCGCTACAAAAAGCAATCATTCAAAACAACATTGCTGTGGTGTATATGGAACAAAAGCACTACAAGCAAGCCATTCAACTATTGACTGTTCTCTCTCGATCATCTATCGTACAGAATAATTTGGAGCATCAAGCCAGAGTCTTGGACAATTTAGGCTTTTGTTATTTTAAAATCCAAGATTCCAGAAGTGGTGCTTATTTAAAGAAAGCCTTAGCCATTCACCAAAAATTGCAATTTGATTATGGCTTGATTACCAGTTACAGTAATTTGGCAAAATACTATCAAAAGAGCCAACCCCAATTGGCTTTTACCTATGCCCAACAATCCTATACCAAAGCTACTGCCATCCAGAGTACTGAAGATCGTTTGTTGGCTTTAGCACTCTTGATGGAAGTAAGTACACCATCGCAAATTCGCAACTACACTAAACACTACCTACAACTCAACGATAGTATTAGTAAAGTCAAGCAAATCGCTAAAAATCAGTTTGCCAAAATCAAATACGATGCGACTCAAGAGCGCAATGAGAATTTACAATTAAAAGCGGAAAAAGCAGAAAATGACTTGGCCTTAGCCCAACAACGATTCAACAATTATTTACTGTTTTTTATACTATTGTTAGTGCTGATCGCGGTGGTAATTTTGTATTCTTATCAGAAAAATAAAAGCAAAAAAGAAAAGCAAGCCGCTATTTATGAGAGCGAAACTCGGATTGCCAAAAAACTGCACGACGAGTTGGCCAATGATGTCTATCAAACTATTGCTTTTGCCGAAACCCAAGACTTGCACAACCCTATTCAAAAAGAAACACTATTGGATAATTTGGATAAAATTTACACTCGAACACGCAATATATCCCGAGAAAACAGTGCCATAGGTACGGGTGATTCCTACGAAATGGCGCTAAAAGAAATGCTTTCAGGCTTTTCGTCTTCTCGAGTACAAGTCATTGTAAAAGACATCAGTACTATTCCTTGGGACAAAATAGCAGAGGAGCAAAAAATTGCGCTGTATAGGGTATTGCAAGAACTCTTGGTCAACATGAAAAAGCACAGCCAAGGTTCCTTTGTAGTATTGCGATTTGAAATCAATGCCAAAGCGTTCCTGGTGCATTATTCAGACAATGGTATTGGTATGCCCCATCCCATTCCTTCAAAAAATGGACTTCACCATGTGGAAAACCGTATTCGTGCCATTGGCGGAAGTATTATTTTTGACCCTAGCCACTCAAAAGGGCTAAAAATCGAACTACTATTCCCTAAATAAAACCTACTATGTTCCAAAAAGTTTTAATTGTAGATGATATTGATTTCAATGATGTAGCGGCAGTCAGTGTACTAGAAGCCTTAGCTGTACCTCAAATTGATTTTGCCAAATATTGTGATGATGCCTTGCTCAAACTCAAGAGAGGCTATTTAGACCATGCGCCTTATGATTTATTGATTACCGATTTGTCTTTCAAAGCTGACCATCGCACGAACCAACTCACCTCGGGTGAAGCCTTAATCGAAGCCGTAAAAGGATTATTTCCCGAAATCAAAATCATTGCTTTTTCTATTGAAGACAAATCCTATCGCATCAAATCGTTGTTTGACCATTTGGGCATTAACGGTTTTGTCATGAAAGGACGCAACACTATCATCGAGCTACGCAAAGCCGTAGAAGCCGTGGCTAATCATGACGCTACCTATTTACCCGCAGATTTACAATATATTTTTCAGAATAAATTGGTCAATGAAATAGATGATTATGACATTCAATTGCTGGACTATCTCTCGAAAGGCGTTTCTCAAGAAGCCATGGAATCGGTCTTGAAACAAGCCGGCATTACGCCTAACAGCAAAAGCACCATCGAAAAGCGCATCAGTAAACTCAAAATCTACTTCAAGGCACTTAATACGACCCACTTGGTGTCGATTACCAAAGATTTAGGCTTGATTTAAAAAGAGAAACCCTCTTCCTCCAATAAGTAGTTGCTGTAGTAAAAAAACATCCCTTTACGGTTTTCCGTAAGGAAGTCGCTAGATAGCCTCTTATTTTTGATTGTATTCAAAAATAACGCTAAGCTACTTCCCTATGTCACCTTCTCACTGTACCAAAACGTTAGTTTGTTTCTTGTTGTTTTCCTTTTTTATGGTTTGTGCCAAAGGAAAAGTAGCTAAACCTTTCTCCTCCTCAATTGACGGGGATAGTTTATCCTCTCCTCTTCCCAAAGGAGCTTATGTTTTCCCTTCATATACCCATTTGCCTATATCGAAAGTATTCCAACCCCACAATAACTTTTCTACTAAAAGCAAGCGTTCGCATAGAAAAAGAAAAGGAAAAGCAGCGTTACCAGTATTATAAATCAACTTTTTTTTACCCAATGAGGAAAACCGTAAGGAATTGATTTGTAATGGATTTAAGTTTGGACAATTATTAACCTGATACAAAAACAACTATGGAATTACAAGTGGCACTAAAATCATTAGCGGACAAAATTAATTTGCTAAAAGATAAGATTGAAACTGAAGAATCGACCAAGCATGCTTTTGTACTGCCTTTTATCACACTTTTGGGATATGACACCTTTAATCCAACTGAGGTTGTTCCTGAATTCACCGCTGATTTAGGGCTAAAAAAAGGCGAAAAAGTAGATTATGCCATTATTCAGAACGACGAACCCATTTTGATTATTGAATGCAAGAATTGGAAAGAAAATCTGAGTGTTCATAACTCCCAACTGTTTCGGTATTTTCATGTCTCGAAAACACGTTTTGCTTTACTCACCAATGGTATTCACTATCAATTTTTTACCGATTTGGATGAAAAAAACAAAATGGACCAAAAGCCTTTTTTTGAATTTGACATTTGCTCATTGAAAGATCCTGCGGTCAATGAAATTGCCAAATTTCACAAATCCAGTTTTGATGTCAACAAAATTCTAGACAATGCCAGTTCTTTGAAATACATCAAAGAAATCCGAAAACAAATTGATTTGGAGATACAAAATCCTTCTCCTGAATTTGTACGGTTGTTTGCTTCCAAACTATACAGCGGTCGCTTGACCGAAAAAGTAATGGACGAATTTACAGAACTGGTTCAAAAAGCTTACGGACAATTGATAGGCGAAAAGATCAATGAACGTCTCCATTTTGCCTTGAACAAAGAGGTCATTATTCAAGAAAAAGACCAGATCGAAGAAGTCGAAGAATCCAAAGTAATCACTAGTGAGGAAGAACTTGAAGGGTACCGCATTGTCGTGGCCATACTCCGTCGCAAACTCCCCACCCAACGCATCGTATACCGTGACACCCAATCGTATTTTGGCATTCTCCTCGACGACAATAACCGCAAACCCTTATGCCGATTACACCTCAACGGTGGCAAAAAATACCTTGGTCTTTTCAAGGCTGACAAAAGCGAAATCCGCCAATCTATCCAAACTGTCGATGACATCTATTTGTTTGAAAAAGAGTTGTTGGAGACAGTGGGATTATATGAAGTTGAGAATAATTAATATATAACCAAAAAAAGGGAATAGCCGAAAACCCTGTAAATAGTAGGCAATTATTAAAAAAGTAAAAATATGAAAACTTATTATGTAAACAACAAAGCGCAATCAAACGGAGATCATGAAGTTCATACTAGTGATTGCATTTATATTCCTTCTGATAAAAAATACTTAGGACAATTTTCAAATTGTAATGATGCAGTTAGAGAAGCGAAGAAAACATATACAAAATCCAATGGCTGTTATACTTGCTCAAATGCCTGTCATACAAGCTAAAAATCATGGGATTTAAATTTCAAAAAAGAATAAATCTAGGAGGTGGATTCGGATTAAACATAAGTAAGTCTGGTATATCTCCTAGTTTAAGAACTCAATTTGGCTCAATAAGCAATAAAAAAATATCAGCGAAAACAGGAATTCCAGGTGTTTCATACAATAACACCTTCAAATCTAGCAGAAGTGGTTGTACTGGGATTTTTTTAATAGGGATCATAACATTTTTAATTTATATAATAAAACATCAATAATCATGGGCTATAGAAAAGGATATTATAAAAAAGACGGAACGTATGTTCAAGGGCATTATACTAGTACTAAATCAAGTCCTTATTCAATTAAAAACAATAAAGGATGCGTAGGAATATTTCTAATAATGGCGCTTTTTGGTTTAGCAATTTCATGTTCTGAAGAGTCTAATAAAACAAACTGTCCTAGCAAAAATTGTTCTGATTTTACAACTCAAGCTCAAGCACAATCTATTTATAATAGCAATAAAGAGTGCTATAAAAATTTAGATGCTGATAATGATGGAATTGCATGCGAAAATTTATCTAAATAAATATTTTAAAAATGATAACAATAGAATTAAAAAGCCATTTTCTTAGACTTTATCAAATGGCTTTAGCCGATGATAACTTTGACATTTTAGAATTGCAAATGTTGTTTCAACAGGATAATATGAAACAACCGAAATTTTAGAAACCGAATATTCAAAAAATTAAATATAAAATGAATGACATCATAACAAACGGAGCAGAAATCAAACAGAGAATTATTTCTGAAATTCAAAAAGCAAATCAAAACATTTTTCTTGCAATGGCTTGGTTTACAGATAGAGATATTGCAAATGCAATTATTGCTGCAAAAAACAGAACTATTAATGTTGACATAATATTATCCTCAAATGCTCAAAATGAAACGGTTAAGCAAATGTTTAAGGATAACAATGTCAGTATTCACGCATTTGAAACTGGCGATGAGCGTGGAATGATGCACCATAAATTTTGCCTCATTGACAACACATTAACTATTAACGGTTCTTACAACTATTCCTACAACGCAAGCAACAACAATGTTGAGAACATTCAAGTATCAGACGACCCAAATACATACAGACAATTGTTTGCTGAATTTGAAAGACTTAAATATAATATTGACCATCAAATAGACGTAAATATCAATTCGGTAAACCCAATGGAGCAAGTTATTACAAAAACAAAAGTTATTCAACCAATAAATACGACTGATTCTTTTTCTCAACAATTGCAAAATCTTGTATATGCAACAGCCAACATAGATACAGAAAGTTACAGAACGCAAGGTTATGACAATTCAAAGGATAGCGCAGGGAATATAGAGATTTTCAGCACAAACTATGGAGAAATCAAAGAACAAATAAAAACGTTTGCAACAGATGATACTTTGAGTAGTAAAAAAAATGTAATAACTCAAAACATCAATACAGCATTAGAAAGCAAAAAAGCTGAATTAGAAATTGACAAAAAAAATGAACTTAAAGCCGTAAAATCAAATCACGAAATTGAATTGAGACAACTTAATTCAAAAATTTCGGAAATAAAACAAGAAAAATCAATTTTTGAATCGGGCAATCTAATCACAGGTGAAAAAGGACTTTTACAAATCAACAACGATATTGAAAAAAATAGATTTGAAAGAAATTCTTTAGAATCATCATTTGTGATAACAAAATTTTGGACAGTAGGAACAATTTTCAAGATAGTTATTTTGGGTATTTTAGTATTCTATCTATCAATGTTTTTTGCATCAGCAATGTATAAAGTGTTTTTTGAAGGAAACATTATTCGAAATTCGTTAGAAGCAGGTGTAAATCCTGGTCTTCCTCAAATTGTAGATGCAAATGCAATTCTGAAAATATTCACAACACAAGGGGCATTATTTGGCATAATGGCTTTGTTTTTCTTTTTAATTCCTGTGTTGTTATCTAATCTAAAATTAATTGGCAGTAAAAAAGAATGGGTAAATAAATTATGCTTTTGGGTAGGCATTTTGGTATTTGATATTGTTGTATCTATTATGGTTGCAATGAATACAGATGAGATAAAAAATTTATTAATTGGTCAAGAATCCCAACTAAAAATTTGGCAAGTCCCTGCACACGGTGAATTTTGACTAATCTTTGTTTTCGGTATGTTACCTTTAATAATCACTCACTTTATAATTGAAGCTATTGTAAATGCTTACCGAAAATCACAGCGAGAAACTGTTGATGCAGAAAAAAATAAGCAAATAGAAATATTAGATAGAGCATTACTCGATCTTAATTTACAAAAAGAACTTCTTTCTAATAGAATCAAAGAAAAGGAAGATTTATTAAAGCAAAAAAATACTGAATTGGAGCGATTAGAAAGAGAAATAAATAACCAAGAGAATAATATTGAAAATATTTTCACAGAGATGCTGAAAAACATAAGAGCAATTTATGATGATTTTATCACAAGAATAACTAGTGGCAAAATATTTACAGATGAAATTTTAAATAGTGTTTCAACAGCTTATAAATCGGGATATATTGAATACTTGCCTGAACTATACGCAGAAAGAGAAGTAGCAAACAGAGTTAGACTAATTGAACAAGTAATAACCAACAATAATTTTTAATTATAAATGAAGCAGTTTTTAGCGTTTCTTGGGACATTAATTTTGTTGAAATCTTGTATGCCCGAAGCCCAAAAAAAAAGTTTGACGTATCAAAACATCATCATCTTATCTGATTTGTCTGATAGAATTAAGCCAACAATAAACGGTAATATTCCCAATCAACAATATCCATCAAAAGATATAAACGAGATTGATAAAATTCTCAAATTTTTCAATGACGAATGTGTAAAGCCAGGTGCGAAAATTGGCGATAAATCTTGTATTTCATTTTCTACGTTTTCAGACGAAACTATTGCTTGTATTGATATTGATAAAATAAAAGATTTAGGGGCAAAACAACAATTTATCAACTCAACAGGCAAGTATCAAAACAACGGCTTGAAATATGAAGCTGGGATATTTAAACAGAAAGTAAAAAATGCCTACGATAACATACGAAATAAAGGTTTAGATTTAATTAGCGTTACTATTGACAAAATTGAAAACAAGCCAATTATCAAGAAAAACACGGTTTTGACTAATGGCATAGATTCAACATTTATCAATTACGACAATCACATTTACATTTTCACTGACGGCTATTTGGAATATAGAGGAAAAAACTCTAACAATCAGTTTTATTTCGGAAATCCAGAAATAGAAAAAATAAGACAATATTGCATAATTAACAAAGTTGATGTAGTAACTGCACTTAAAGAGAATATTTCGCTATGCTTACCAAAAGTAAAAAACGAAAAAAATCAGTTTATCAATCTTCACGTTTTAGAAACAGCTGAAAGAGATAAAAACACTAGATTACAAATTTATACAAATCCGAGAGGACTGAGAGATAATGAAATTCTTGAGGAAGTTTGGCGTAAATGGGCGACAGAAAGCAACTTTAAAAGTTTTGAATGGAAAAAGTATTAAATCTTCAAAAATAAAACTTAACATTGGAAATATTGACTCAATTAAGATTTGATAAAATCTAGATATTCTACTAAAAGCAGTTCTTTCAAACTAAACACTACGTTTTACTAAAAATTTATCGATAATCAATCTATTTGATAATGACAAAACATACTTTGTTAATATTCATTCTTCTCAGTTGCATCCTTTCCTGCCAAAAACAGCCCACTCAGCCTAAAGTCCAATCTTTCTATCAAGAGAAAATCACTCCAGATGACGTCAAAACCCTTACGCCAGAGGAAGCAAAAACGTACCATCGGGACACGGTATATCAATACGAATACCGCACAGGGACATCTGGAAATTATGAGTACCAATACCAAGTACATGGGCTGAATGAGACCAAAGACTCCATCACCGGCTTGATCAACATCAAAGGAAAATATGGCGCTGGAATTCTCATCGACAAAAACCAAGATACGCTTGCCGTAGAAGTAGAATGGATCGATTATGGCGTACTAAAAGGGAAAGACCAACGAGGACGCTATTATGAGTTGAGAGTCCATTAATCTTTATTCAATAAAAATGAAATCAATTGCAATTCTCTATTGTATCAGCCTCTTCGCGAGTACTTTTGTGACTACTCAAGTATACCTTTGCGGTCCAAAAGGCGCCAAGAAATACCATCTTACGGCCTCTTGTCGCGGTCTAAGTGCCTGTAAACATGAAACTGTCAAAGTAAGTCTCTCGCAAGCCGAAAATTTTGGTCTTTCTCTCTGTGGTTGGGAAGACTGATGTTTCTTTTACAATCTTTATCTTTGGGGGCCAAATTCCCCCATTCATGAACAAGACCTACAGCCTGTTTCTTTTACTTTTATGTACTTCCTTTTATGCTCAAACTCGGCTTTTGTCTTGGAATATCGAAAATTTAGGGCAATCTAAATCCAATAGTGAGATTAGCTTTATGGCTACTACTGTCAAAGACTATGATATCGTAGCCCTACAAGAAGTCGTGGCCGGTTATGGTGGTGCGCAAACCGTGGCTAAATTAGCAGACGAATTGAACCGCAAAGGAGCAAAATGGGACTATGCCATCAGCGATCCCACCAGCAGCAGTGCTTACAAAACGGAACGATATGCGTATTTATGGAAAACGAGTCGCGCCCGCCTGAAAGGGAAACCGTGGTTGGAGTCCAACTTCCAACTCGAAATAGACCGCGAACCGTATTTGGCCACTTTTATAATCAACCAAAAAGAAGTCACTCTCGTTAATTTTCATGCCATTACCAAAAGCCAACAACCCGAACGAGAAATCAAATATTTTAAGTTATTACCTGCTGAATACCCGCAATTGAACCTCTTGTTTTTAGGTGATTTCAACTGTCCGCAATCCCACTCTGTTTTTACTCCCTTGAAGAAAATGGGTTATGACTCCGCTTTGAAAGGGCAAAAAACCTCCTTGAAAAGAGCTTGTCAGCACAACGCTTGTTTGGCTTCAGAATTCGACAATTTCTTTTATCATTCTTCCAAAACCAAGGTCTACCAATCTGGAATTCTTCCCTTCTACACTGCTTTTTCTAGCTTGAAAGACGCCCGAAAAATTTCGGATCACGTTCCTATTTGGATGACATTTGAATTGAAATAGAAGAAAATAAAATTCCAAATTAAAATTCTAAATTCCAAACTCCAAATCTGGTGTATTCAGATAGTAAAAAGACGCGCTCCGTTATTGAAATAGCCTTCCCTATTTTAACTGTCCTGCAAACACTACTTTATCTTTTAATGTAAGTAACTATTCGTCACAGATGAGTACCTAATGTTTTTAAGTTAAGCATATCCAGCCTTCATTTTATCATTCCTAGATAATGAGGAAACTTGCGTAGCGAATTAGCGAAGCAACCACTCTAGTAACTCACTTGATGTGATTTAGCTACGCTGAACTAAGGTGTTGTCTTCGTCTAAATGATTTAAAAAAACTTAACTTAATAACATTCGACGAATACCTGTTGAGCCGGTTAAATAAAAAAACAGAAACGCTTTTTTTGATAATTTTTCATCACACTTCTTGCCATTTCACTAAAGTCTGTAATAGTTGTTCTTTATCTAAAAAAATAAAGCAATAGCCATACTGTTCTTAGAAGAAAGAATTCTAAAACATTTAGGCAAAAGCGAAAATTGACAGAAGATTGTTAAAATAAATTTCAAAGCGATTGATTTTTTTTATCCGAAAGTAATTATATTTGAATGGCTCATTCAATGTAATAAAAATTGAAAAATAAATAAATGGCAATAAATTTACAAAAAGGACAAAAAATCGATATTGGTCTGTCCAGAATTTCTGTAGGATTAGGCTGGGATCCAAATGAAGGAACAGGTCATGAATTTGATTTAGATGCATCAGCAATCATGATTAATGCTGATCGTAAACTTCTAGATGAGAATTACTTTGTTTTTTACAATAATTTAAACTCTCCTGACGGTGCACTAGAGCATACCGGAGATGACCCAACTGGCGGTAACAGCGACGGAGATGATGATGAGGCAATAAAAGTAGACTTAAGTAAAATTGATTCAAATGTCCAAGAAATTCTTTTTGTAGTTACTATTGAAGATTTTGAGAGAAGAAAACAAAATTTTGGTCAGGTTAGAAATTCGTATATTAGAATCGTAGATGATGCAAATGGGCAAGAAATTGCCAAATATGAATTAGACGAAGACTTTTCAATTGAAACGGGAGTTGAATTCGGAAGGCTTTACAAACGAAATAATCAGTGGAGATTTGAAGCTTCAGGAATTGGATATAAAGCAGATTTAGGATTTTTTCTAGAAAAATATTTTTCTGGAGAAATAATAAAATAATATTTTAAAAACCTAATAATCAGCCCCCAAAACTAAGACATCGAGATCCCTTTTAAAAATAAATTTTGAAATTAAATTATACAAATTACAACCATTTTTCATTTGATTTATGGCTAACATTAATACGATCTAACCCTGAATTTAAACGAAAGAGAAATCAGTTGTTTAAAGATTTTTTTGAAATTAATGCAACTATCGAAAAAATATCTGAAACAATCAGACATTATGATGTTCTTTGTAATACTATCAACGAAAAAACAGGATCTAACTTAAGTACTTATGAAATTTATTACTTAATATTGGGTTCTCTCCATGTGAATTTAGAATCAAATAGCTTAGAAAGGTTAGCATTATTTTATGATGAAACAGAAGTTTTATTTTTTAATAATAAACCAGAATTAATTTTTCCAGACATTAAATTTCAATTTGAAAAGATTGTAACAGAAGGAAAATCAATCAACATACTAAGCAATACCGGATTCATAAAAGGGAAAAGTTTAAGGAAACTGCTTTCTCATTATGAATTATCAAATTTTATTTCCTTTCAAATTTATTCAGACGAAGTTGGATTTTCAAAACCTAATAAAGAAATTTTTCAATTGGTTTTTGATAAGGTAAAAGAATCAAAAAAAATACAAAAAAACGAAGTGTTACACATAGGAGATAATAGTATTGCAGATTATAATGGCGCAATCAATTTTGGATTTGATGCACATCTATTAAAAATTTAAAAGTGAATAAACGTTACAGCTTACATAAAATCATTGACAAAGATAATTGTCCATTTAAAGAAAATGAGTACAGCCGATTTAAATTTGGCGACAAATTCTATGCAGAAAAATTTGCCAAAGAACTATTTTCAGGATTTATAGATCAATGTAGAGAATTACTGCTTTCAAAGGAGGAAATTGTCATTTTACCAAGTCCCTATTTGTCTATACCAACTGCTTCAAACTTTTTATGTTACTACTTTAAAAAAGAATTAAACAGCTTTTTATTTAGGAATGGTAAAAAAGCTAGTATTGAATCAAAAATCTATCGTAATCAAACTTACGTTACCGATTATGGGAATTTAGATTTTAACGAAAGGGTAAATTTAATATCTAACGATACGTATTATATTGATCGAAATTTCATTAATAATAAACTCTGCATTTTTGTAGATGATATTAAAATAACCGGAAGTCATGAGCATACAGTAAACAAGATATTGAATCAATATGATGTAAACGGAGATTTTATTTTTGTTTACTTCGCAGAATTGGTCAATAAAGACATTCATCCTAATATTGAAAATCATTATAACTACTTTGATATTAAAAATGTTGAAGATATCATCTCGGTAATAAACAGTGAAAACTTTCAATACAATACCAGAATAGTGAAATTTATTTTAAGTTTAAATGAAGATGAATTCTATTTCTTAATCAATAGCATTTCTTCCAAAAAAAGTGATGAATTATTTCATTTGGCTATAAGCAATAACTATCACCAGATATTAGAATACAAAACAAATATTAATGTAATAAAAATAGATTAAAATTATGGCTATCAACTTACAAAAAGGGCAACGCGAAAATATAAATGCCCCAAAATTCACAATTGGTTTAGGATGGGATACTAATAATAGTAGCACGGGCTCTAGCTTTGACCTTGATGCTTCTGTTTTTATACTAGGAGATAACAGAAAAATTTTATCTGATTCTCATTTTGTTTTTTATAATAATTTAAAATCTCCAGACGAATCAGTAATTCACACAGGAGACAACTTAACTGGTGATGGAGATGGAGATGACGAACAAGTAAAAATTGATTTAACAAAAATAAATCCAGCAGTAAAAGAAATTTGTATTGTGGTTACTATTCATGATGCAATAGATAGAAAACAAAATTTTGGACAAGTTCGAAATTCATTTATAAGAATTGTTGATGACAGCAACAATGCTGAAATGGTGAAATATGAGCTTGAAGAAGATTTTTCTATTGAAACCGCTGTAGAATTTGGAAGAATTTACAATAAAGACGGACAATGGAAATTTGAAGCTATTGGCGTTGGAATGAAAGGCGGATTAGAAGATTACTTAAATAAATATAACTAAAAACATGGCAATTAACTTAGAAAAAGGACAACGTATAAATCTTGAAAAAAGTAACGGAACCAAATTACAAAATATTTGTGTTGGAGTAAATTGGGGAGCAATTGAAAAAAAGGGATTCTTTGGTTCAAAAAAAGAAGCTGTAGATTTAGATGCAAGCTGCGCCGTTTACGACGATAAAAAAAATCATATCGATTCTGTTAACTTCAGAAAACTAATTTCAAATGATCGTGCTATTAAACACAGCGGAGATGATTTAACAGGTGATTTAAACGGAGACGATGGTCTTGACAATGAAGTTATCACTTTAGATTTTTCACAATTAACACCTGCAGCAAGCCATGTCGCTTTTTTTATAAACAGTTTTAGAGGACAGGATTTTAAAGATATTCCTTTCGCTTCTATCCGTATTTACGAAGGAACACCTACTAAAGTTAGCCAAGAATTTGCACGTTTTGATATAGCAAACGATGCTACTTTTGCAGGAAACGTTTCTATGGTTTTAGGAGTGTTTTATAAAAGAAATGACGAATGGAAATTTAGTGCAGTTGGAGTACCTACAAATGACAAAAAGTTAGAACAGACTATCGTTACAATTCAACAAAATCATTTATAAAAAATGGAGCAAAATCAATTAGTTACTCAGGAAAATACCGCTTTGATTGACAAAGATGGAAACGTAAATTTAACTGCTATCACAGAAGCTGATGCAAATAATTACAAATCTATTTCGAATCAGTTAAATGAAAATGATGCCAATTCGATTCTGAATTACGGAGCAGAAATTCAAAATTCAATCGCAAAACAAAGTGATACTTTCTTAACTAATGTTAGAACATATAACTCTGGAGAAGTAGGAACGTTGATTAACGATCTGCTAACTGAATTGAATTATGTAGATGTTGATCAGCTGGATCAAGGTCCGTTTAAAAGATTTTTGTCTAAAATCCCATTGCTTAATAAATTGGTTGTTGACGTAAAAAAACTATTTCAGCAATACGATAAGATCACTGTAAATATTGACAAAATCAGTAACAAAGTTAAAGCCGGAATGATCAATTCCGTGAAAGATAACAGTGCACTTCAAACCATGTTTGACGGTAACGTTGGTCTTATTAAAGAAATGGAAAAACACATCATTGCAGGTCAGATTCGCTTTAAGGAATTAAACGAAGAACTTGCTGTAATGGAAGGCAATAGTACACAGTATCAGGATTATCAAATTTCGGATAAAAGGACGTTCATTAATAGACTAGACAAACGTCTTGCCGATATGAAAATTGTGCGTTTTATCATGCTACAGTCTTTAGCTCAAATTAGAGTAGTGCAAAATAATAATACTTCAATTGCAGAGAAAGCTCAATCTATCCTTACTACAACAATGCCGGTTTGGAAAAACCAATTAACATTGGCAGTGGCACTTCAAAGACAAAAACAAAACATTGAAATTCAAAGAAAAGTATCTGAAACAACCAATACGATTTTGCAAAAGAATGCTGAAATGCTAAAACAAAATAGTATTGAAGTTGCCAGAGAAAACGAAAACACTATTGTTTCTTTGGAAACGCTGAAAATGACAACAAAATCTTTGATCGATACTTTGACAGAAGTGAAACAAATTCACGAGCAAGGAACAGAAACCAGAAGACAGCTTGATGCTGGTTTACAAAGCCTGGAACAAGAGTTAAAGAAAGGCGTTGTAAGCTAGAGATTACAAAATTTGAATATTGGAAATTAGATAAATGCGGGAGGAAGAAGAAGAGAGATATCTTCAAATAATAAAAGACAGTAACAGAAAACTTGTGGTTTTAGAATTGTTATCCAATTTCTTTAACCACAAGGATCTTGTCGGGATTTTGGTAAGGACAAAAATCATACATGCCCTTTTTGAAAAAAACAGAATATTAGATAGTAATAAATTAGAACTCTTTCATATTCAATTTACAAGTAGTCTTATTGATTTGTTTCAAAAAATCAAAAAATCAAAAGAACAACAACATGTTTTAATAAGTGATGAAATATATATTAATGAAGATATTTTATCAAAATTGAAACTGGAAATAGTAGATAGCAAATTTGCGAAACAAATGCAACTGCATGCTCAGAATATGTCCAGAAAAATAGAAGAGCTCTATCAGCTATTTGTTTCTGAAAAAGATGTTTTTTTTAATTGGAATGACATAATGACTTTTTCTCAGAGTATTCAGGCCGAATATTACAGGGAAATAACTATTGAACAGTACGAAAGACTTTCGCAACAAAATAAAAGCGTATATGAAAACACATGCGCCAAATTTGAAAAAAAGCTACTTGGGCGTTTGAATATCCTGAATTTTAAAATTAAGTTTTCATGCGGACTGGTTTGTAATAATGAAATAATTGAAATTTACGAGTTTAGGGATTCCAACGATAAATTTGTTTTTGTAGCCAATGAAAAATCATTTTATTTTTTGAACGAAGAAGACGTAAAAGATATTGATGTTTCAAGAAATGGTTCCGCAAAAGAAGAAATCATAAGAGATTTAAACAATAAAAATGCAAATCTGAAGAGAGAACTTAGTGTCATCAAAACAACGCTGCCCGAAAATGTTTTGGAAGTATTAAAAGAATATCATGAAAAAATTTCATCAGTAGATTTTCTGGAAGAACTTCAAAATGTTGATGAACAAACCAATATTTTAAAAACAATGTTGAATATAAATATTAATTAAAGATATAAAATGGCAATTAATTTAGAAAAAGGACAAAGACAAAGTATTGATGCACCAAAATTTACTGTAGGTCTTGGATGGGATAGTAATTCAAGCAACACAGGATCAAGTTTTGATGTGGATGCTTCAGTGTTTTTAGTTGGTGCAAACGGAAAAATTCCCAATGACAACCATTTTGTTTATTACAATAATTTGAAATCACCTGACGGAGCGGTAGTTCACACAGGAGATAATTTAACCGGTGATGGTGACGGAGATGATGAAAAAATCCAAATTGATTTATCCATAATCTCTCCAGAGGTACACGAAATTTCTTTTGTAGTAACCATTCATCAGGCAGACACAAAAAGACAAAATTTTGGACAGATCAGAAATTCATTTATCAGAATTCTGGATCAGACAAACACTGAATTGGTAAAATACGAGCTTGACGAAGATTTTTCTATTGAAACCGCAGTAGAATTTGGAAGAATTTATAAAAGAAACAACGAGTGGAAATTTGAAGCAGTTGGAATAGGAATGAAAGGTGGCTTACAAGATTATTTGAATAAATATAATTAATTTAAAACCAATTAAAAAGTATGGCAATTAACTTAACCAAAGGACAAAAAATTGATTTGCGAAAATCAACCGGTGAAACATTAACCAATTTTTGCGTCGGTGTAAACTGGGGTGCAATTGAAACAAAAGGATTTTTGGGATTATCAAAAAACGTAACAGAAGTAGACTTAGATCTAAGTTGCATACTTATTGACGACCAAAATAAACTTTGCGATCATTTGTATTCCCCTCTATACAGAGTAGAAGTATTACAGCAGTTTGGTTTACCAAAAGGCAAATTATTGAGTGTTGACGGAGCTCTAAAACACACCGGTGATGACCTTGCAGGTGATACAGGCGGTGATGATGGTTTGGATAATGAAATTATTACCGTAGACCTTTCTAAAGTTGATGCCAAAGTAAATCAGATATTTTTCTTTTTAAATAATGCAGGAAAAGAAGACTTCTCTCAAATTCCATATGCAAAAATCAGAATGTATGAAGGAACCCCAACAAGAGTAGTTTCAGAATTTGCTTCGTATAACGTTTCTGCAGAAGCACAGTATGTAAACAAACGTTCAATTATCATGGGTAAATTGTACAAGCGTAATGGCGAATGGAAATTCAGTGCAATTGGTGATCCAACAGATGATACATTTTTAGGGCAGACTATCCACAAAATTGTTCAGTCTTACCTATAATGGAAATCAAAAACATCGAAGGACTAAGAGTTTCACAAATAAGAGACATGGTTCAACAGGGAGCTAAATTTGTTGTATTTCCATATACCGTATCATTCATATTAATGACTTTAAAAAGAAGTTCAGATATTTATTTCATTAAAGCTGAAGAAAATACATTTAAATATTCATATGGTTACGTTTTTCTGAATTTAATTGTGGGCTGGTGGGGAATTCCATGGGGACCAATTTACACAATAGGTTCTGCTTACCATCATATTGTAGGTGGTAAAGATTTAACTCCGGAGGTTATGAGTCACTTAACCCAGCATGACCCTGAAGCAAACACAAATACATATAATATTAATGGTGTTGAAAGCTCTAATCAGGCAGGCAATACTACTGAAACACCAACTTATAATATTCCTGTATAAAAAACATAACCATGAGAAGACTGCCTGTTTACTTAGTATTAGATACATCTGGTTCAATGACTGGCGAACCTATCGAAGCCGTTAAAAATGGTGTTCAAATGATGATTAGTGCATTGAGACAAAATCCTCAGGCCATAGAAACTGCTTTTTTAAGCGTAATTACCTTCGATACAACAGCACAGCAAATTATTCCGTTAACCGATTTGGCTTCTTTTCAAATGGTCGACCTTAAAGCAACTGGCGTAACTGCATTGGGAGAAGCATTAAGATTATTGACTCATAAAATAGAAACCGAAGTCGCTAAAACAACTACAGAACAAAAAGGCGACTGGAAACCATTGGTATTTATAATGACTGACGGAATACCAACGGATAATTGGGAAAGTGGTCTAAATGAGTTTAAGAAAGTAACAACGGCTTATACAGTTGCGTGCGCAGCAGGTGGAGGTGCAGATACCGCTATTTTGAAACGAATTACGGATAACGTAGTAAGTCTTAACACAGCTGATAGTGCCAGTATAGGAAAGTTTTTTCAATGGGTAACCGCTTCCATTGGTGTAACTTCAACAAAAGTTGAAGATTCAGGAAAAGAATTTACAAATTTAAAAGAATTACCTCCGCCACCATCAGAATTAAACATAGTAGTTTAAGTTTTGAGAAGGCGGAGTTTATATTGCCGTTTACATTAAATACACTTTTGAGTATTACATCTTTTTAAGGATGTTATGCTAAGACAAGCATGTCTTTCAAATTCTAAAACGCATTTGAAAGTTAACTAATTTCATTGTTATAACGTTTTTAAAAGTAATATGAGAAGACTACCAGTATATTTTTTATTAGATACTTCGGGTTCTATGTATGGTGAACCCATCCAAGCATTGAATAACGCACTAAGCGGTATGATCAACACATTACGTTCAGATGCTCAGGCCTTAGATTCGTTATGGATCAGTATCATAACCTATGATCGTGAAGTAAAAGAAATTGTTCCCTTAACCGAACTGGTAAACTTTCAACTGCCTGAAATTACTTGTCCACAAAGTGGTCCTACCAATACTGGAGCAGGGCTTGATTTTGTTATTCAAAAAGTAAATAAAGAGGTTATTAAAGGGTCTGAAACTCAAAAAGGTGATTGGAAACCCTTGCTTTTTGTTTTTACAGACGGAAAACCATCAGACATTCAACTTTACAGACAAAAAACGCAGGAAATACGAAATATGAGTTTTGGTGCAGTGGTAGGCTGCGCCGCTGGACATATGGCTAACGATGAAATTTTAAAAGAATTAAGCGATAATGTTGTGCATTTAGCATCTGCTGATAGTTCAACTTTAAAACAATTTTTTAAATGGGTTTCTGAAACAATTGAACAAGGAAATAAAAGCCAAGGAACAGGTGAAAGTGTAACATTACCGCCGCCTCCGAGCGAAATAATAGTAGTGATATAATGGAAGTACTCTCAATTATAATATCTGTTATTGGTCTAATTGTGCACCTAATTCAGAAAGCCGATAATTCATCATATGGCAGTAGCAGCACAAATTCTTACACGGATACGACTTATCAGGTTATTCCTGAATTTACAGAAGCAGAAAAATTAGACAACATGAATATTGACAGTTTGAACATTTGTTATAAAACTGCCGGAATTAATAATTTTTCAATTGAAAATGCCAGACGCACTCTACTAAATCGCTATGTACAAAATGATTTTTACATAGATGATATTATTACACGTCAAAATTGTATGTATATAAAAGTAATGCATGCTATTCCTTATAATGATGGGAATAAATGTTATGGCGCATCTTTTTCAATCAATTTTATGACCGTAAACAATGGTGTTTCTGTATATGGTACCCAAAAAACAAATACTGCTGAAGAACTGGTTTTTAAAGAAATTGCAAACGAATTATTAAAAGCTGTTTCATAAATGAATATTATAAAAATTTTTATTCAGATTTTGATTGTAGGTCTGTTTTTGTATTCCAAATTATTGCCGTACAAAGACAAATTAAATCCACAATACCGAAGCATTTTTGATTTTTTCAATAGTGTTTTCTCTCCAATATTCAATTCTCTAAAAACAATAATACAACCTTTTCAGGTTGGAGTTGGTTTAGCTGTTGATATGACACAGGTTTTGCTTTTAATTATTTTTTTAATGTTATTAAATTTCCTTTAAAATGAGAAGATTACCCATATATTTTCTGATCGATATTTCGGAGTCAATGGTTGGAGAACCAATTCAGCAGGTTGAAGAAGGATTAGCTACTATCATTCAGGCTTTAAAAACAGATCCACATGCGCTGGAAACCGTTTTTGTTTCGATTATAGTATTTGCTGGACAACCTAAAACCCTTGTCCCTTTGCAAGAAATCGTGAGCTTTTATCCACCAAAATTCCCAATTGGCAGCGGAACCTCTTTAAGCAAAGGCTTAGGACATTTAATGTATGAATTAAGAACTAATATCGTTAAAACAACGTATGAGGTAAAAGGAGATTGGAAACCTATTGTTTTCTTATTTACAGACGGAGTTCCTACAGATGACAGTCAGGCAGTAATAAACGAATGGAAACGAAACTGGCAAAGAACCGCTAATTTAATTGCAATCTCTTTCGGAAGTGAAACAGATACAAAATTATTAGGCGAGCTTACAGAGAATGTTTTGCATTTTAAAAACACAAATGTTCAATCATACAAAGAGTTTTTTAAATGGGTAACAGATTCCATAAAAACCAGCAGTATTAGCGTCGAAAATAATTCAAGTGGTTTTGAATTAGCAAAATTAGACGGAGAAACCCTTTCGAAAATAGATTTAACCAAAGTTGAACCCAATCGTCAATATGTAGATGACAATTTTGTGGTTTTGAACGGGAAATGTCAAAATACTAAAAGACCCTATTTAATGAAATACCGTAAGACAATTGCAGAGTCTATTTATGCTGGTATTGAATTATCGTCTAAAAATTACAAATTAATTGGCGCTTATCAGGTTGACAATTCGTATTTTGAATTGGCCGATTCAGGAAATTTCAACAATAAAGTGAACACAGAAGAACTAATTGGCGCCCCCACTTGTCCGTGCTGTGGTAATCAAATTGCTTTTGCGGTTTGCGTCTGTGGTAAAATACATTGCATAGGCGATGAAAATATAAGTACGTGCCCGTGGTGTAATAATCAAGGGAGCTATGGTTATGGTGAAGGTGGATTTGACGTAAACAGAACACAAGGATAATTCATGGAAGAGACTAAGAGATATATTCAGTCTTTTTTATCTCAAAAGAAAATTGACATTCCTTCAGGTAAAACAGCTCTTTTTGATGCGTTTATTGCGAATGAAAAGAATATCAATGCAGTACAAATAATTCAGGAAAACCAAAAAATGATCATGCAAAATTGGATATTGAAAAACAGAATTGATGATATTTTGATGCAGACTGTATCGATACCAAATGGTACGGTAAATAAAAAATATCAAGCAAAAATTGATTTCAATACTTTGGGTTGGAATGATTTTATTTTCTTTGAAATGAAAGGCTTAGAAAATACAGGACTTGAGTTTAATGAGACCGATGAATTACTTTTTGGAATTCCTCAAATAAGCGGTGATTTAAAAATAAAGATTTTATTTAGAATCGAAAACGAGGCGGAAGATTCGGTTTTAAATGAAAAAACAATAACACTAATTATAAATCCTGATCCAAAATCGTTGTGGAAAAACATGGAAAGTGATAAAAATGATCCTTATTGGAAAGCGGATAACGAAGCTGTTGCCTCTAATTTTTTAGATAAAAGCATTGTAGTAGCTTCAAAAAGAGGAAGAAGTCATGCCAATGTAGGTTCTTTTCGGGAAGATGATTTTGCGTTTAAAAATCTTGAAGAAATTGGTTGGAGTATTTTGGCCGTTTCAGATGGTGCAGGTTCCGCAAAATTATCAAGAAAAGGGTCAAAAATAGCTTGTGAATCTGTTATTCATTATTTTGAAGAGAATTTAAACGTAGAAAGCTTAAAAGAATTTGATCAGGTTTTGGTTCAACATCATGCAAAAGCAACTGATGAAACATCAAAAAAAATAAGTCATTTTGTGTATCAGAATCTTTCTAAAGCAGCACATTTTGCACATCAGCAAATTGAAGAATTTGCGATAAAAAACGAAACAGAGCTGAAGTATTTTCATGCCACTTTAATTTTTGCTTTGGTCAAAAAGTATGAATTTGGATATGCCATTCTAACATTTGGAGTTGGTGATTGTCCAATCGGATTGTTAAATAAGAATCTCACCGAAATCAAATTAATGAACTGGCTCGATGTTGGCGATTATGGCGGCGGAACGCGTTTTATTACCATGCCGGAAATTTTTCAGAATGATAAATTTTCTTCCCGATTCGGTTTTAAACTTATTGACGATTTCTCTTATTTAATGCTAATGACAGACGGAATTTACGATCCAAAATTTGTCGTTGAAGCCAATTTAGAAAAAATAGATAAATGGAATGAATTCCTAGAAGATTTAAAAGGAAAAAATGAAGAAGAAATCAAAGTAGATTTTGATAAAAATAATCTCGATGTTAATGAGCAACTTTCGACATGGATGGACTTTTGGAGCCCGGGAAATCATGATGACAGAACCCTTGCTATAATTTATTAAGTATGACTACTATTTCAGTAAAATCAATTAATGATACTTCAAAATCTTATCAATTTGTAGATAATGGTGACCCCATGCGTGGTGGTGTAAAAGATGTCTATTTTAGTCCTGATAAAAAATATGTTGTTGCCATATTTCGGGATAAATTAGATTTTAATCAAAAAGAAAGACTTCAAAGAATTACCAATAAATATTTAACTCAGATTCAAAACGGTGATGCTGGCGATTATTATTTGAATGAGGTGTACAGATGGCCGACAGATGTTATTGAACATCGAGGATTAACAGGAATTATTGTTCCTATCTATGATTCTAAATTTTTCTTTAAAAAAGGATACGAAACCAGTGATTTAATTCAAGGAAAAGAGAAAAACGGAAAATGGTTTGCAGGATCAAATTTTAGGAACCCGCATTTTCCTCTTCGTGTGGCCAAATCAGAGCTAGGTGATTGGCTAAGTTACTTTCAGGTTTGTGTCAATTTGTCTCGTGGTGTAAAAAAAATGCATGCAATGGGATTAGCGCATTCTGATTTATCATACAATAATGTTTTGATTGATCCGATCAATAAATCAGCTTGTATGATTGATTTGGACGGATTAGTCGTACCTGGATTGTTTCCCGCAGAAGTAATAGGAACTGCCGAGTTTATCGCTCCAGAAGTACTTTCGACAAAACATTTAGACAAATCAGACCCAAATAGAAAATTACCAAACCGATTAACAGATTTACATGCGTTGCCGGTTTTAATCTATATGTTTTTATTACATAGACATCCATTAAAAGGAGGTAAAGTACACGATTTAGACACAGAAAAAGACGATTTGCTATCGATGGGAGAAAAGGCAATGTTTATTGAGCATCCAACAGACCCAATGAACCGACCAAAACTTAATCAGGTTTCAAAGTGGGATTTGCCTTGGGCAGATATTGATAAATTGCCTTATACAATAACCGGCCCATATTTAAAAACCCTATTTGATAAAGTCTTTATAGATGGATTACACAATCCGATGCAAAGACCAACTGCCGAAGAATGGGAAATTGCACTACTCAAAACAACCGATTTAATGCAGAAATGCCATAACCTTTCCTGTGAACAAAAATGGTACGTTTTTGACAATACCAATACACCTAGATGTCCCTTTTGTGGTACTTCTCACAAGGGTACACTTCCTGTTTTAGACTTGTACTATCAGTTTCAGGAAACCGTTTGGAAACCTGAGAATCATAGGTTGATGGTTTATAACGACCAATACTTGTTTCAATGGCATGTTAATCGTAATATTGCCAGAAATGAAAAGCTTTCATCAGAACAAAAGGTTCCTGTAGGTTATTTTACTTTTCATAATGATAAGTGGGTATTTGTCAATCAAAAACTCTCCTCATTAAAAGATATTACCGAAGATAAAGAAATTCCAATCGGAACCATGCTGGAGCTTACCGACGGCAAAAAAATACTGCTTTCTAAAGAAGAAGGCGGCAGAGTTATAGTAGTTACAATGGCCAATAAATAATTTAAAATCTAACTTAATTAATATTTAAAATGAATCAACACCCTATTTTTTCAGAACATCCAGGACTTATAATAGTATTTGCGGTCGCTGTATTGATCATGCTATTGCTGGATTTGGGAATTTTCAACAAGAAAAGCCATGTCGTAAGTAATAAAGAAGCTATTACTTGGTCATTAGTTTGGATAAGTTTAGCCATGATTTTTAGTGGTTTAATCTATCATTTTGCAGGGCCAAGTAAATTTTATGAGTTCCAATCTGCATATTGGATCGAGAAAGCACTTTCTGTAGACAACCTTTTTGTTTTCATATTAGTTTTTAAATTTTTTGATGTACAAAACGAAAACAAGCACAAAGTTTTATTCTGGGGAATTATAGGAGCCTTGGTTTTACGAGCCATTTTTATATTCTCAGGAGCATTTTTAATAGAACTTACTTACTTAAACAAACTTTTAAGTCTTGTTGGAATAGAAGGTTTCAAATACGATATTAATTTAATCATGACAGCCTTTGGATTATTCCTTGTGTATGCAGGAATCAAATCGTGGTCTGCTGGAGATGATGATGATGATGAAGATTACAACAATACAAGAGGAGCGAGATTGATCAGAAAGTTTTTTAGTGTTTCTGATAAATACGATGGGGATAAATTCTTCACCTACGAAAACGGGAAAAAATTAGCGACACCTCTTTTAGTAGTGGTTGCCGTAATCGAGTTTACTGATTTATTATTTGCAGTAGATTCTATTCCAGCAATTTTTGCCATTTCAAACGATCCATTTATCCTTTATACCTCTAATATTTTTGCAATTTTAGGATTAAGAGCTTTGTTTTTCCTTTTAGATAATTTCATTCATTTATTCAGTAAACTTACGTATGGTTTAGCTTTCATCTTGTCGTTCATTGGTATCAAAATGATAATTTCTCCTTTCTACCATATTGAATCTGTTTACTCATTATTGGTTATTGGTGGTATACTAGTGATATCTGTAATAGCATCTATTATGTTTCCTAGTAAAGAATAATTATTAGAATAGCATCATTTTATAATAAATAGAATACAATTTATTTTTATAAAATTTTAGTTTAACCCAAAAAAATTCAAAGGCTTTTTCGCTAAAAACATAGCAATGCTATAAAACACAAAAAACCTCGCAATAGATAGACTGCGAGGTTTTTTAGTTTTTCACTTGTTTTATTTGCTCTTACTTGTATCTGCACTATCCGTTCACGAGATATTTACTGCATATCTAGGACGTCGGGGCTACTCTACGTGCAAGATTATTCGTAATACCAACATATTTATTACTCCTGCTTCAACTGAATGGCAAACTACGTTACTTACTCCCTTAGCGGCTTTACTTTATTTTTTCAACTTTCTTCTTTATCAAATTGTAATTCTATCGAATTACTCAGATACAAATCAAGAAATTCTGAGAAAGTATTTCCTATTGTTGTAGGCTTCCCTTTTTTAGTACAGGACTTTTAAAAGCATTGTAAGTAATTTCTAACCCAATAGTACTCTTTGGTTGCGGTGGTGGTTTTAATGCACTTGCCTTGGCTGTACTGGCTGTGGCTGACCTATTTTTGTAATAAGTAGTTGCCTCTGGTGTTAAGACTATTGAACTGTTTTGGTAAGGATTTGCAGTAGTTTCGTATTTAACAACATTTCAATTATTTGGGCGTTACCACAAGGGTCGGGCTTTACGCTACAATCTTTTTTGAGGCAAAAAGAGCCTCAAAAAAGGATTTCCACTACAATCCCTAACGCAAAAAAAAAAATGAAGTAAGCGACAAAACCATTGCTGAAACCTAGTTTTAATTAGTATTTCCAAAACAAAAACACTTCATAACAAAATGGTTTTAAACATATTGTAATCGATTCTATTTGTCTTTTGAAGCGAGTAGATTCTCGTGAAGCTCACAAACAATTATGACTAATCATACCTCTAAACACTTTACGGACAACAAATGTAATTTCAATCTATCAAAAAGATCAAGATTAAAATCGGGAGACTTTTAACACTTTTGCGGATTAGCAAACGATTTAAAAGGGCGCAAAGTGAGGACACTTTGCACAGCATACACAACACATTTATTTATTAATAAGAACACTTTGCAGAACTGGGGCTTTTATTGCTAAAAGGAAAATTCAAAGTATTTCATAAACAGAAAAGCCGAATATTTCGCTCGGCTTTTGTTTAACATAGCTAAATAAAACTGCTACTTAATCAATTATTCTTGGATTTAATTAAAAAATCCTCAAAATTAAAATTTTTACATTTACGTTTATTAGCACCCTCAAAAATTTCAAAATCAGATTTTACAATATTATAAAAATCTTTATTCTGTTTTTCGGTTAATAAGAATGACTTGCCTTTAAAGAAAGCATATGTGTCAAAAATTTTAAATCGTTTATCTTTAAAACTATCTTTATAATTCACTTTTACAAGTAAAAATTCTTTCTTTAAGTCTTTACTGTAATAACACAATTTTTTGTTTTTATAAAACAAAATGCCTTTTTCACTTTTTGAAATTGTATCTTTTTGGTTCACTTTTATAAGTTTATCTATGTATCCGTATTTGATACCTCCAATTTCGATAAAATCACAATCGTCATTGTTTGAGTCATAAAAAATATACCAAGGAAACTTATTTGATTGGTATATAAATCTATCTTCATTTTTTTCTACTCGATTTGAATAAATTGTTAAAAGCATTGATAAAAATATAAGTCTCATAATAGTTATTTTTGTAAATGATAAGAAAATAAAGAGGGTCTAAATCCTACATTTCTCAAGTAAATTTGAGCATTTAAAATAAATGGATGTATGCCCAGTACTGGAACACCTGCCATAGTTAATGCCCTAGCGGTATGATTTACACAACTTGAAAAGTATAAATTATATTTTGCTCCGTTTGCTAAACCTTTGCTGTAATTTGCCAAAGATTTTAAATTTACACCCTCTACAACTTTTTTCCAAGTCCCCTTTACATCAACATAATTATGCCAATTAACGGCTTTATTTTGAAAATTAAGTGGATTAAAAATCCCTTTTCCAGTAACATCTGGTCCTACTGAAACTAATGAATTTAGACCATCTGTTTCGCCTACTTTAGTTAATGCACTATGACCTATTGCGTCAGAATGTTCAGTATTTAATTGTACTTGCCCAGGTTTCATTCCTGCCAAGGCATCTGAAACATTTGCCAAAGCCCCTAATCCATAACCTAAATTCTCCATAAACGAATTCCCTCTTTTACCAAGATAGCCAAATTCTCCAGTACTAAAATTGAAGGAACCTATACCGAAGCTAACACTTACATCTGTTTTGCCTCCAGTGTACATAAAAGTCCCTACACTATTTATATAAGAACCTACTATAATAGCTTGGGTGTTTGCAAAAGCTACGCCACTTGTTGCAACAATATTTGCAGCATGACCTGAAATCCCCCCTACTATGGCTCCTCCTAACATATAACCCCAAGTTTTCCCGGAACTATAATCCCATTTAAAAGGATTTAATTCTCCATTGTTTGCAAGTGTTCCACCACTATAAGCTCCAATGACCGCTCCAATAATTATGGGCATCCAAAATAACTCCCCACTAGGATCAGTATACTTCAATGGATTATTAAGAACGTAACTGTACCTATTATAATTCTGCGTATTAAAAGGCTCTTGTACAAAGTTATCAGGTTGCAAGAAACGATGCAACTTGGGGTCATACAAACGACCGTTCATATGAATAATCCCAAAGCTTAACAAATGCTCGTGACCAGTATAACCACGATCCAAAAGTAAACCTCCTGCACCAGTTGGGACAGCGGTAACTCCACTAGCATTCCAGTATTTTATCAAAGAACCCCAAGCATCAAAAAGGCGCTTTTCTACAACTACTCCTGTACTGTTGCTTATAGCCAAAATACTGCCCTGATAATCGCGATGAAGGTACAAATAATTTTGTGTTGTACCATCACTTTTTACTAGTAAAGGAGCCGTATAACCATCTCCACCAAGATAGGTAACAAAATCTACAGTACCTGTGGTGCGGTTTTCTTTAATCTCCATACTGCCATCAGCACTGTAGTGTTTGCGTAAGGAACGAAGGAGTTTGTCGTCTTGCAACCCTCCATAAAACATAGTGCTGCGACTGTTGTCGTCATTATAGGTATAGTCTACCTTGTCAATATACAGCTCATTCCCTCCCTTTTCTTTTATCGATACAGGACTTTTAAAAGCATTGTAAGTAATTTCTAAGCCAATAGTACTCTTTGGTTGCGGTGGTGGTATTTTTAGTGCACTTGCCTTGGCTGTACTGGCTGTGGCTGACCTGTTTTTGTAATAAGTAGTTGCCTCTGGCGTTAGGACAATTGAACTATTTTGGTAAGGATTCGCAGTAGTTTCGTATTTATAAGATCCTATACTGTTTTGTGTGATACGGCCTCGATCATCATAGTCTTGTGTTTCTTTTACTCCAAGAGCATTAGGATACCTAATCAATCGGTCTAAATTATCATAAGCAAACGCTTCGTTATAGGTAAACAAACTATTCGTTCTACTATCCAAATTTCCTTTTTGAATATCAAATACGGTCCCTAGTGTCATGATATTTGTAGGAGTGGCACCTGCTTTGTCGTGTTTCATTTGGGTAACATAGCCATAAGTGTCGTAGCTATTGATTATATCAATGCCGTTCCCCATTTTTCCGGTAAGCAGTTGTCCTCTTGCGTTTACCGTAGTAGCTTGCCATAATACTAGACTAGTTGCGTCATCTAATAACTGATAGGATTGCCCATTTTGATAGGTATTTTTTGTTGTTTTCGTACTTGATTTTCCGCTGGCTAGTAAAGTGGCGGTACTGGTCTCTTTTTCTACTCTTCCGAAAGCATCATAGGTAAAGTCTTTTATAAATCTAGCATAAGGTGTTGTTTCGGTAGTTTTAATTATTCGTTTCTTAGGATCATATTCCACAATATTAGTGGTTTTCGCATTCGCATTCGCTACATCTGTAAATGTAGTGGAGAGCAACAATTTTGAAGTAGCATCATATACATAATCCGTAAAACTATTAGTATTAGTACCTGTAATAGTCTTCTTTTTGATTTTGCCAAAATCGTCTAATTCATATAGTGTTACTCCATTAGGTGTAGTCATCGAAGTGGTTTCTCCAAAACCGTTATACCCATAATAATAAGTACCCGCAGAGGGATCTACCAATTTAGTTTTTCTACCCCAACCATCTTGAGTAATCGTTGTTATTATCCCATCATAATCCGTTTCTTTGAGATTACCATTAGCATAATACGAATATTTTATAGTGCCTCCTGGTGATTCGGTCATTGTTACTACGTTCCCAATAGCATTCTTAGTGGTTGTTTTTGTTTTGGGCCCATCAGTAACCGTCGTAACAAGTGTAGCGTAAGTGTAATCTATTGTTATTATTTTTCCTGTGAAAGCCTTGCTTTGAGTAGGTCTTCCATAGACATCGTAAACGGTTTCGTTCCATTGGCTGGCAGTAGCTCCAGAATAAGGCTCACTTGTTTTGTAATTTCGATCGTAGATGTCATACAAATAATCTGTATATATCCAAACTCCATTTAAATTTTTGGCACCCGTTTTGATTCTTCGGCCTAAATCGTCAAATGTTTCTTGGCTACTACTCCCATCATCACCAGTAGACGTTACCAGAGTAGTGCTTCCGCTTCGAGTATAGGTATAGGTAGTACTTTTGCCTAAATAATCAGTAGTTTTGGTTTTCTTGAACCATGCATCATAAGTATAAGTTGTGGTTAAACCATACGGATTGGTTTCTGATTTTAGGGTACCATCAGTATTGTAAACAAAAGTAGTGGACAAATCCTCAATATCTGTACTTTTAATTAAAAAGCGACCTGTTGTGTCATACGCATAGCTAGTTTTTCTTGGCTTCGGTGCTGGATTTGATCCTATAGTGGGTGCTTTTATCGTTTTGGTGGTAATATTCCCAAATAAGTCATATGCATTATACTCAGTTATATACTCTGGGTCATTTCCTTTTTTCTCGATGGTTGTAAGTAAATGATTGGTGTAAGTATACAATTCCTCACTAGATAATGTTTGACTATTGGCAGTCACACTTTGCACTTTACTTAAAGGACGTCCTACATAATATTCTTGTGCATTTGGCTGGTCTTCATAAACAATATCTGTAACTGTAGTTTGCTCAAGAGTACCTGCATTTTTTACAACCGTAGTAACTTTAGTTGGATTATTATAACCATCAAATACAGTAGTTGTTTCTGAACTAGTATTTTCTAATCCATTAAATTGTTGTGATGAGGAATTTGTAAGTTTGAAAACTTTGTTGGCTTGTAATGCATCAATTGCTGTATTGTATGTCATTACAGCCTTAGATATAAAATCTGTTGGGGCAAAACTACTGCTTGGAGAAGATTGATAATTTACAGTATAAGTTTCAGTATTGGCTCCACGTCTAGAAATGTCAAATTTAGAAATAGTTGAAATAATTGATGTAGTATCATCATGCCAATTGGTCTTCATGGTTGCTTTAAAGCCCAAAAAGCCTAAACCCGATACATTGGAGACAGCCCCATAATAGCTGTATACTTGTTTTTTGTTTACTGAGGCGCTCTTTTTTTCAAGCTTCTCAACCACCTGAAAACTTGGTGCTGAAAATATATCAACATTTGGATAATTCTCTACTAAAGTTTCTGGTGCATATAAGGGCTTGCAATTAAAGGAACAATTTTCAGGCACTAAAGGTTTATAGGCAATCGATTGAATAACTCCGTTTCCTGTAGTTACAGACTTCAAGAGCGATTCAATACTAAAATCTTTAGTGGAAACAAAATTGAAAATTTTATTATCTGAAATAAAATCAATTTCCATATTAGAATTTATCTTATCAAAATTCAGAAATATGGGTAGTGCAGATGTTCCAATAGGCGAACTATTTGATAAACTGGTAGAAGATTCGAGAGAAAAACTTTCCCCCATATTCTTGAACAAGTTAATAGAAAGAGTAGTATTAACTAACTTAGAACTAGAACTCTCTTTACAACTACTCTTTCCGATATAAACAAAATCTGTTTTCCCATCTTTGTTAATATCTGTTGGTATTAATTGGACAAAAGTATTGTTACATGTTAATCCAGTATTGGCTGGATTAGTAACGGCTGTAGGGGTAAACACAGTTGCGCTTTTTATCAATGTAGTTCCTGAAGATAAATACCTTACATAGTCATTACCATTATCTACTTTTTGAATATAAAAGTCTGTTTTACCATCACCATTGTAATCCCCAAATAGCACTTTCCTAGTAGAAGCAATATTAATGTCACCTGTAATTTCAGTAAGTAATACAAATTGATCGTTAGCGTTCATCCCATAAATACTACATTTTTGATAGCCAAAGATGTATACATCAGATTTACCGTCTCCATTAAAATCAGCAACTTGCACATTTCCCCCAGAATAATTACTAATGTTTCCTGCGCTAATTGCGGAAGTTGTGGTAATTCTTGGATCCAAATTTGCAAAATAAACATTCCCTCCAGGTCGCAAATCCGTTCTATCACAGGTTGACCTATAAATCAAAGACTCTTCTATAGCAATTGCATCTGTTAGTCCATCACCATTAAAATCGCCATTGAAAAATTTCTTTGGAATTTCATATGTTTTAGTGACATAACTAGAATAATTCCCACAAATCGCAGGATATCCCCATGAGAAAGTAGGAAACTGAATAGTTTTTTCACTACGTAGAACAATAGGACTTACCCCTGTTTCAGCTGCATAACTCGAGAAAACAGCCGTATTTGTAGCGGGATTATTTTTGATTATTGTCCAGCCTTGTTTGGGTAATAACTTATAATTACCAGCATAGTTCGTTAAAATTGTTGAAGTAAAAATTTCATCAAAAGCACCAATATTTTGCTCCAATGGAATATTTAAACTTCCATCGGTTTTTAATCCAGAAAAAAACCAATACTTTTTTTTAGCGTTTGTACCATAAGTTGGATATAAAATAAAGTCTATGCTTCCATCACCATTATAGTCTCCTGAAACGTAAGAAGTGTTATATGCAGAAACGTCAGACATATCTATATTGGTAACAATAGAACCGCTTACAATAGATTCTTGTCTTGTATCATAAGTAAAAACAGTAGGGTTGTAACTTTTAGTTCCATCTCCACTTGTCTCCGTTATTTTTGTTAGACGTTCGTATCCCAAAGAAGTTATCTCATGACTTAACGCATAATTTCTAAAGCCCACACTATTAGAGGAAACTTTTATCTGACTCAATATCGTGTTTCTTAGAAAAGTTTGGCCCCCAATATAAGCCTGTTCGGGCCGCTGTCTCGTTTTGTATATAAATTGAATTTGATTAATAGGCGTATTGATTGATGTACTACCATATTTTATGTATTCAATATTCAAATTGTTATTACTATTTAAATAGTTATAACTAATTCTCACTCCTTGTGGGTTTTCCCAGTAAGTTATTGACCAAGAAGCTATCGACCTTGAATCCGTAGAGTTACCATAATACGCTTTAGAACCATCTGGATATTGTACAATAAAGTAAGCAGGTCCATAATTTACTCCACTAGGATGAACACCAATGGACGAGATTTTTATATTAGAAAAATTCTCTGTTTCATACTGAGTCTTATCACCACCATACACCCCTGAGGTACCACTTTTAACAATTAATCGTTGACCATCTAAAGCAAATCGATCATTTGTATTCAAACTTACAGCATCAACTGTATTATCATGAAATTTAGTTTTGGGAATTCGTGTAATACTCGAAATTCCAGATATGTTCCAACCAAAACCAGCTACCCCATTCCCGCTTTGGCTATTGTACCCCAAACTTATTTGTGGAACCACACCATTTATTCCAGGAGGCACTGCCAAAGGAGTTGAATAAGTAGCACCTCCTGATAAAGAAACCGAAAGTTCTCCCTCTGTTATACCCACTTCTGATGAATTTCCAGTTTGTGCCGTTACAAAAAGGCTACTAATCAAAAACAAAATCGTATAAAAATGCTTCATGTTTACTTCTTTAAAATTTTGATGGTTTTTTCTTCTCCATTGTTATAAGAAAATACAATGAAGTATACTCCGCTTGGGTATCCTTGAAAACCCAGCGTGAGTTGACCTCTATCAGGTACTATAGTTTTTATTGTTTGGCCACTCATAGATAGTACTTGAAGTTGGGAAACTTTTTTTTCATCCACTAATTCCCAACTCAGGTATAATTCCTCTGAAACCGGATTAGGATAATAAGATATTTCGTCCATAACTAATAAATCCTCTTCCTTCAGGTCTTCAATAGCTTTTACATTCTTAGACGTGCAACTCAAACAAATCTCTCGCAACACTTGATTGCCTGCTGTATCATAATTGAATACTAGCTTGCCTTGTGCTGATGCAAACAGGGAAAACAAAAAGAACAAAAGGGTACAGTTTTTTTTCATTTTAAGTTTATTTTGGTAATAAAAAACTGCAAAATTAAAACTATTTCCTGTAATAAAAAAAGAGACTGTCCTAAAAGTATAAATCAATTATTATATTTCGATGAGAATTTAATAAAACATTGTTTTTCATAGGTATTTGATGAACCAAGTTTCCTTCTTCAAGAATTGTTCGTGAACACTTGCTTTTATTGAATAATTCAGTTTCGCTACGAAGTCTAATGCGGATCTGGGTTAAATAATAAAAAATCATTTGTTCCAATATGACTATCTATGACTTGACTTTTTCTAAAGAAGGGTGTAAATTTCAATTTAAAATCACCCACCAATCTTAATCATGCTTCTATTCTGAGAAAATAAGTCTGGATTTTGAAACTTGGCATCGTTGTCCATACCGCCACGCATCGCGTGTTTGGATTGGATGTTTTCATAAATAAGCGGTTCGATGGGGTTTCCTGCTCTCAAAGTGGGCAACAAAGCCGTTTCTGAATTGGAAAATAAGCAATTTTTTAGTTTTCCGTCGGCAGTTAAGCGAATTCGGTTGCAGGTACTACAAAACGGATTGGTAACCGAACTGATGATCGAAAAACTACCTTTAAACCCATCGATTTTATAATTTTTAGCGGTATCGTTGGGCTGGTCTTGTATTCGGAGCAATTGGGTTTCTGAATACACCGAATGGACTTGTTCTATGATTTCCGCATAAGAAACGAGTTTTTCTTTATTCCATTGATTGCCATCGAAAGGCATGAACTCAATAAAACGGATTTGGAGGTTTTGTTTTTTGGTTAATGCAATAAAATCCAATATTTCATTGTCATTAAACCCCTTAATTAGCACGACATTCAATTTGACTTGGAACTCATTTTGCTGTAGCAATGCAATATTGCTCCATAACTGATTAAAAGAATCCCTACGCGTTATGGCTTTGTATTTTTCTTTTTGCAAGCTATCAATGCTTACATTCAAGGCTTTTATTCCTGCTTTCTTAAACGTGGAAATAAAATCGTGAATCAACAATCCGTTGGTCGTCAGAGTAAGCTGCACCCCCAATTGTCCCAATCGCTCGATAATGGAATGGGCTTCTTTACGCACTAAAGGCTCACCGCCTGTGAGTCGGATTTTGGTCACGCCCAAATCCACAAAGGTTTGCGCAATGGTAACAATCTCGTCTTCGGTCATTAAGTGCGGTCTTGGCGTTAATGCAATTCCTTCGGCAGGCATGCAATAGGTACATCTCAAATTGCATTTTTCGGTAATCGAAATGCGCAAATAAGAATGATTACGCTGGTGCGTATCCTGCAACAAAGGGGAATTATTGCCCATGATTGAAGCCATTTAAAAGTTGGAACAAATGCAAGACCGATGGAAAAACAGCATCGATAGATTCGCTAGCTCCTGCCGTAGATCCTGGTAAAGCCATAATTAACGTATTGCCTTTAAAACCCACCACACTTCTAGATAACATAGCATAAGGCGTGCGCTGTTGTCCGTACGAACGAATCGCTTCTTCAATACCAGGAATACGACGATCTAATAATGGAATAATCGCCTCTGGTGTAACGTCTCGATTGGACAAACCTGTGCCGCCGGTTAGAATAATTAACTCTTTTTGGTCTTCACAGAGCTGGTTGATAGTGGTTTGAATGTCTTTGATTTCATCTGGAATGATAGCATAATGAGATACCTTCAACCCTAAATTCGTTATTTTCTCCGTAATCACTTTACCCGCACGATCTTCTTTTTTGCCAGCCGACACACTATCGGAACACACGATAACCCCTACAGACAAATCCCGTCTCTCTTTGTCACCAAAATCGGATTTACCGCCTTTTTTATGCAGGAGTTTGATGGTTGAAATTTCGACTTGTTTGTCAATAGGTTTGAGCATGTCATACATCGTTAAGGCTACAATTGACGCACCGTGCATGGCTTCAACCTCAACGCCAGTTCGGTAAATGGCTTTTACGGTTACTTTTATTAGTATAGAATCCTCTAATAATTCGTATTCAATTCCGGTGTATTCAATCGGTATTGGATGACAATCCGGAATGGCATTCGATGTATTTTTTACCGCAAACAAACCAGCAGTTCGAGCCACTTCCAAAACATCGCCTTTGGGCACCGTTTTGTTTACAATCGCTTGCATTGTAGCAGTTGTCCCAACTTTTACTATCGCTTGAGCGGTTGCGATACGTTGGGTGATTATCTTATGAGTAATGTCTACCATTGGATTTAGGATTTAGGAATTGGAATTTAGGATTTGGAATTTAGGATTTGGGAATTGGGATTTAGAGTTTTAGCATTTCAACCAAAAATTTAAAACAAGCTATGTTGTTCCCCCTTCGGGGGTTAGGGGGCTATTATCTTTCCAAACATAGGTTTCGTCTTCAAAAATTTCTTTCCCGAACACGGGTGCTTTTTCTTTGATTTCCTCTACCAAATATTCCAAAGCTTCGTAAACCACTTTGCGTCTTGGAGCAGAAACAAAAACAAAAAGGCAAATTTCGCCCGCATTCACTCTGCCCAAACTATGGTAGATATGCATACAAGTCAATTCATACTTTTCGAAAGCCGATTCGCGTATGGTATGGAATGAAGCTTCTGCCATTTCTTCATAAGCCGAATAGTCAATGGCGGTTACTTTTTTTCCGTTAATTTCGTCGGCACGTACTTGACCTAGAAAAATATTATGTGCTCCAATACTGGTTTTGCTTTGGTGCTTGGCGATTGAATTCCCAATGAACTCGGCGGTGATTTGTCCTTGGATAAAGGAACTTTTCTTTGGCTTTTCTTTTGACATTATTCTAGTGTATCTTTTTAATTTTTTATTGTAATTGGTTTTGTAATGATATTACACCCTTTTCTAAATGGAAAATGTTAGTAAATCCTGATTTTTCTAGATACTGCATCGCTGCAAGACTACGCTGACCCGTTTGGCAAAACAATACTATTTCCTGATTTTTATTCAAATGCTTACTGTACGCTGCTAGTTCTCCCAAAGGAACCTGAATGATATTCGTTCCTTTATACTCCGGAAGTTCCTCCACTTCCCGAACATCAATCACTATAATTTCAGGTGAATTGCATTTTTCTAAAAAAGCTGTTGCATCTAGACCGTTGTGCTTTTTCTTAGTATTCAATATCTTATTTCCGTTGATGATACCTTTTTCAATCGCTTTTTGATTTTTAGCGAAAGTCATCATTTGGGTTTGAGCACGAAGGGCATCATATAGTAATAGTTTACCCGACAAGACCGCCCCAACTCCTAAAATAATTTTCAGTACTTCGGTGGCTTGAAAGCTCCCTAAAACTTGCGGAACTACTCCCAGCACTCCCGACATTTCGCAACTCGGAATGGTGATTCCTTCTTCTTTTTCTGGAAACAAACAACGATAGGAAGGTCCGTTTTGATAATTAAACACCGAAACCTGCCCTTGAAATTTATGAATCGAGGCGTAAACAACTGGAATTCTTTTGGCCACCGCCACATCGTTTATCAAGTACCGAACACCAATAGCATCGGTACAATCGACTATGATTTGATACTTCTCGACCATAGTCGCAGTATTCGAATCGAAATATTCAGTAAAAACGACTAGGTCAACTTCAGGATTGAGTGCCTGTAGCGCTTGTTTGGCCACCACAACTTTTTGTTGTCCCACATCCGAATGAGTATACAAGGACTGACGATGCAAATTGGATTCGTCCACTACATCACCATCTACAATTCCGATATGCCCAACACCAGCCATTACTAAGTTCTGCAAAACCGGACAGCCCAAACCACCAGCACCAATCACCAAAACACGAGCGTTTTGTAATTTTTGCTGACCGAGGTCTCCCACTTCTGGGAGAATGGTTTGTCGGGAATAGCGGGTGTTGTTGTGCATTTTTTTAAAGTAACTAGTGATTAGTGATTAGTAATTAGTGATTAGTAATTAGTGATTAGTAATTAGTGATTAGCTAAAAAGTGCTTTATCATCCACCAGCAAAAGGAGGCAAAAAAGCAATCTCATCATCATCTTTCAAAGCAAGGTCATCATTACAAAGCGCTTGATTCAAAGCAATGCTATAAGCTGTTTTTTGAAAAGCAGGGAAACGATGTTCTACCGCACTTTTCAATCCCAAAAGCGTATTGACATACGCAGTCAACTCCATTTGTTCTTCGTTGCAATGGGTAATTTCTGCCAGTAAGCCAAAATATTTTAGGGTAACGCTCATCCTTTTAAATTTTTATATTCTTCTGGTGTGTTGATGTTTTGCAATTGCGCACTCCATTGTTCAGGGACATTGATTGTTTGGTGTGTGAGTTCGTCCACAAATTTTCTTACTTTCAGTTGGTTTCCTGCTAAAAATTCAGGCAACAAAATGCGAACGGAACGATCATACACCGCGACCAACGGACTTGGTTTATCATTAACTTGCACTTGTGTCATTTGATAGGCATCCGAATGTGAATTGACCAACCACTGTAACAATTCGGAAGAAATCATTGGAACATCCACACTCAAAATCAGATTGCGTTTGGTTGTGGTATGTTTCAATGCCGTGTAAATTCCGCCAAGAGGACCTTTGTTCGTCACGATATCCGAAATTCGGGTTACCCCAAAAGCATCGTATCGTTCATCTGAAGAAATTAGTACGATATTATTCCCCACTACGGGAGTTAAAGCAGCGATAATGTTGACCACAAAAGACTGCCCTTTCCATTCCAAAAACCCTTTGTCGGTACCCATTCGTTGGCTTTTTCCTCCTGCTAAAACATAAGCAGTTATTGTGTTTTCCATAGCTCTATTCAATTAATTGAAAAATATTCAATGAAGTATAAATCGATTTTTTTAGTCTTTTATCTTTCGTCTATTTTCTATCATCTTCTTATGCGGTCGTGTATAATTTAAAAATAGCAATTCCCAAAACCAAAGCTAAAACATATCGCAATTGACTCGTATTCATTTTTTTACTTCCAAAAAAAGCACCCAATACTCCACCTACAAAGACAATCGCAATTAATAGTAAGGAAGCTTCTGGCAACGTACCGCCTTTGGTCGCAAATCCTATTAAACCTGAAATAGAATTTACCAAAATAAACAAGGCCGAAACCGCTGCGGTTTGTTTGATGGTAGCCCATCGTAGCAATAACAAAACAGGGCTTAAGATTATTCCTCCTCCTATTCCCAACAAGCCCGACAAAAAACCAATAATGGCTCCAATGGTCAACGCCATAGGAATGGATACGGGTCTTATTTCTGAATTTTCTTTACCAAAGACCCCCAGCAATCGAAGTACTGCAAAAACCAAAACAGTCGCCAAAATTATTTTGTAATAAAAAGCGTTGATGGTCAAAAAACCACCTAAAAATGAAAACGGAATCGAAGTAAGGGCAAAGGGATAAAACAACGACCAATTCATTTTTCGTTCTTTATAATAGAAATAAAACGATACTGCCGAAACCAAGATATTCAGCACCAAAGCTGTAGGCTTCATAAAAGTCATTGGAAATGAAAAAAGACTCATCAATGCCAAATAACCACTAGCGCCTCCGTGTCCCACACTTGCATACAAAAAGGCAACTATAGGCAATAAAAGTAGCAGAAGTGGTGAATCAAAAAGTGTGGCAACCGTCATAGATTTTGTTTTTTTAATTGTTCGTCTAAATACTCCCAGCAAGAGCGATTGATCGTTTCAAAAGAAGCGATTAACGATTTCCCGTAAGGTGTCAACACAGTCCCTCCGCCTTTGCTTCCGCCAATTTGAGTAGTAATCAAAGGGCTTGATGCTGCCTTGTTGGATTCATCGACTAACTTCCACGCTTTTTGATAAGACAAATTCATCGCTTTTGCCGCTTTGTTTAGCGAACCCGTTTCATCAATTAGCTTTAGCAATTGCACTCGCCCTTCGCTAATCAAAACTCCCTCTTCGGATTCAATCCAAATTTTACTTTTAATTTTCATTCTGTAAAATTTATTTTTGATAACGGTTACTATTTATCTGTACTTACTTTAGATTTAAAACTATTCGTTATGCTTTCACAAATATAACGAATTTGATTTTATAAAAAATTGATTATCGCATTGAATCTGTTACATATCTAATTCGTGCAACTGAAATTTTTTCTCCAATATCCGCATAAAAAAAACTGCCCTTTTTGGACAGCTTTTCATTTAAAACTAGATACTAAGCTCTAAATATCATTCCCTTATGATAATTGTACAGTACTTTATCGTAAGGCACATATAATGAAAGAATCTTTTCAGAATGGCTATCAAAAGTCATTTGATTGTGCTTTCTAAATAAATAGATTTCTTTTAAACAATTGGACAAACTTTGATGGATAAAGGTTGTAAACATAGGCAATTGTTTATCCCCTACATACAAGTCCAATTGATAATTGGAGCTACTTTTTGATAAATTGTTTCCAACAATTCGTATCGTAAATTTTGTTGGAACACCCTTGTGCGTACCTTGGTATTCTAAAATCATATCGGCTATTTTTTCGGTTATTATTAAACTAACTAATCAATAGTTGTATTATATTTTACATAAAAGTATAAAAATAGTATTATCTTTTTGCAAATAAAATACTAATTCTTTACCCCATATACCGTAACTAATTCATTTTCTTTCAAATCATAATTCCCATCAACTACATATACTAAAGCATTTGCTGTTGAAAAAGTATTTAACATAGAAGAAGCCTGATGCGATAGAATCGCCACTTTACCATTCGTGATTTTTGCTTTCAAAAATTGAGCTCGGCTGTTGTTTACAGAAAGATGATGTTCTAATGGCAAGCTATTCATTGCTTCATATTGCGTAATCTGTCCAGAAATTCTTTTTAAGGTAGGTAACACATACACATAAAAACAGGTCAAACAAGCGGCTGGATTTCCAGGCAATGCAAAAATCATCTTTTCATTTACTTTTCCGGCAAAAAGAGGCTTCCCAGGCTTTTGATTGACTTTGTGAAATAACGTCTTTACTTCTAACTCTTGCAATGCTTGGGCAACAAAATCATAATCCCCTACTGATATTCCGCCAGAAACCAAAATCACATCGTGCTTTTCTATGGCGGTTTGAAGGGTGTTTTTGGTACTTTCAAAATCATCTTTTACAGCGTAACGCGCAACCTCTTGAAAAAAAGCATCCATTAAAGCAGCTTCAAGCATTACACCATTGCTTTCATACACTTTCCCATACGTTAAAGGTGTACCTGGAGTAAGCAATTCGTTGCCCGTTACTACTATTCCAACACTTGGTTTTTTATATACCGGAACAGTCGTTATTCCTAAAGCCGCCAAAAAACCTATGGCTGCGGCATCCAACTCAGTTCCTTTTTCTAGGGCTAGCTCTCCTTTTTTGATTTGTTCGCCTATCGGCCGAATGTTATCCTCTAGTTTTGGCACACTTTGTACTGTCAAAACCGATTGTGTCACAGTAACTTTTTCAATCGGAATCATAGCTTGGGCTGTATCTGGGACAGGAGCCCCTGTGAAAATCTTCACCGCTTGACCGGGTTGCAAAACAAAAGATTCGGCATCGCCCGCTTTGATTTCACCAATAATTTCATAGGTCAGCTTATCGTGTATACCAACCGCATAACCATCCATAGCCGATTGTCGAAAAGGTGGCATGTGGATTGGAGAATGGATGGACTGTGAAAGTGTCTTTTTTCTAGCTTCAAGCAAAGAGCAATTTTCTTCTTTAAGAGTAGGTAGATTATTTTGTAAAATTGAAAACGCTTCTGAAACGGTAATCATAAAATTAGTTTTTGATGCATTCAAAAGTACAATTCCGAATTGATTTTACGGTGTCAGAATATAACATAAATTGCATTTATTGTTGTTGTTTATTCCCTGAAGGCAAATAATACAACCATCCAAAACCAATTAAAAAAAGAATCAGTGAGGCAATAAATGCCGGAATCAAAATCTCTCGATTGTTTTCTAAAGCATTGTTCAAAGAAGCATACAATAACCAAATTTGTATCGTAACATTCAATATCAATATAAATATCAAGGTGGAGAGAATATTATTCAGTTTGTTGGGATTCGCTTGATTTTGACGGGTTCTAAAAGTGCTCATTTATCCGTTTATTTTAAGTTTATTGTTTATGCTCTATTTGCATTACTGATACTTATTTCTCAGTTTAAACCGACTGTGCTTCACTGCTGGAAGCTTTTACAAAAATGTCATTCCCTTTTAAAAATACTTCTAGATTTGGCAATGCTCTTGGTGGAGGACCGGCTAATACTTCTCCTGTTTTGGCATCAAAAGAACCATTATGACAAGGACAATAAATAATATCCGTACCGGGCTTATAAAAAACAGAGCAAGACAAATGAGTACACTTTTGTTCATAGGCTTTGAATTCCCCCGATTCTAAATGAATTAAAATATAAGGAATGGTGCTGCCTTCAATCACAAAAGCACGAGTACCTCCTACAGGAATTTCGTCTTTTTTACACACGAAATGTTCGCCTTCTACTACTTCTTTTGGGAGTATATAGGCTTTGGCCGCAACTAATCCGCTTCCCACCATCAATCCACCAGAAACCAGGGTGAGGAATTTGGCAAAATCGCGGCGACTCACATTACTAGCTTGTTGCTTGAGAATTGGAAAATCTTTCTTCCAATTTTTATTTAGGTTATCTTCTTTTGACATAAGACAGTTATCTGTTTTCGGTTTTCTGTTATCAGTTAAGGGTTTTCTGCTATGAGTTGTAAGTTATGGGTATTCAATGTGCTGTGAAGTTACCCTTTGGAGTTGGGAATTTCTAATAAATGATTAATTCCGTACTTCCTTTAGGCATCATTATATTAACTTTGGTATTGACCACTTCTTTTCCAAATACAAACGTATTAATGGGTGTACTATTTGGTCGCATTTCTTCAATTTCTGCTTTAGTACCATAAAATAATGCTCCACTAGGACAAACGGTTGCACACATGGGTTTTTTACCAATACTTGTTCGGTCATAACACATAGTACACTTCATCATCAAATCGTAGGATTCTTCCTTTTTAGGCACGCCAAACGGACAAGCCATCACACAATTAGAACAACCAATACAACGCTCGGTATTGGCAGTATGCACTATACCAAATTCATCTTTTGAAATAGCATCAGCTGGACACACATTAGCACACACTGGATCATCGCAATGCATACAAACCTGTACCGTAGTTTGAATGGTCGAAGCTCTATCTACATAATTGACATGAATCATAGAATCTTGCCCATTGGTTTCGCATTCGGCACAAGCCATCTCACACGCTTTGCAGCCTATACATCGTTGCATGTCTACAAAAAATTCCTCGTTTGTATTGAAACTGGTGTAGTTCATATTTCTTTTTTATAGATTAAACACTAGCATAAGCTGTTGATTCTTTAGATGGCCCCGCTATTTCTTTTAGAGGTTCCAAATGGCAAGCACTCACTTTAAATTCGGGTATTTTAGAAACGGGATCTAAAGTTCCTGGTGTTAACTGATTCGCTGATTTTTTTCCTGACCAATGATAAGGGATAAAAACCGTATCCTCTCTAATGGTTTCAACGATATTCGCTGGAAAAATTCCTTCTCCCCTTCGGGTGGACACTTTTACCAATTCTCTTTGTTGGATACCATATTGCTGAGCTAATTTGGGATGAATTTCTAGTAAGGGTTCTGGAAATTGATCTACTAATTTACCTATTCTTCGGGTTTGCGTACCACTCAAATACTGAGAAACCACTCGACCTGTTGTCAAAACCACGGGATATTCTGTATCGACTACTTCACCTGGTAATTTATAAGGTGCTGGGTTAAAATGGGCTTTTCCATCGGGGGTTTTAAATTTTTTATCTTCCCAAAGTCGGGGTGTTCCGGGGTGATCTTCGGTAGGGCAAGGCCAAAAAATGCCCATATTATCCTCTATTCTTTTATAAGTGATTCCGTTATAATCGGCTGTTCCTCCTTTGGACGCTACTCGCAATTCATTAAAAATGGCTTCACTATTGTCGTAGGTAAATTTATCTTTGGCCCCCAAACGATCTGCCAATTCTAATAAAATGGAAGTATCTGTTCTTGCATCTCCAGGAGGGGTTACCGCTTGACGAATACGAATGACGCGCCCTTCTGCCGAGGTGGTGGTACCTTCCTCCTCTTCTTGTAAAGAACCCGCCAAAATCATATCGGCATGACGAGCTGTTTCATTCAAGAAAAAGTCAATACAAACATAATATTCTAATTTTTCTAAGGCTTCGCGAACGTAATTGCTATTAGGCAAAGACACCAGAGGGTTGAAACAAATCGAAAGCAATCCTTTTATTTCACCACGATGAATAGCTTCTATAATTTCATAAGCAGACAATCCTTTTCCGGGTAAATCCTTTTCATTGATACCCCAAACTTCCGAAATATATTTACGGTGTTCTGGATTTTCGATATCTCGATTTCCAGGCAATTGGTCGCATTTATGCCCGTGTTCTCTACCGCCTTGACCATTTCCTTGCCCAGTTATCGTTCCATAACCACAATAAGGTTTCCCGATTCTACCCGTAGCCAACACGAGATTAATACAGCCTACAACATTGTCCACTCCTTTGGAATGGTGTTCTATTCCTCGAGCATGTAATAAAAAACTGGTTTTGGCTTTGCCCCATAATTCGGCGGCAGCTTTTATTTTATTCTTATCGATTCCAGTTACTTCCTCAGCCCATTCTAACGTATAGTCTTTTACCGCATCAATTGTTTCTTGAAATCCGGAAGTGTAATTATCAATAAAATCGTGATCCAAAAGATCATGCGCTACTAAATAGTTTAACATGGCTCCATACAAGGCAGAATCCGTTCCCGGACGAACATCCAAATGAATATCGGCAGTTCTAGCCAAAGGAATCATGCGCGGATCTACCACAATAATCTTAGCACCACGATCACGGGCTTTCCAAATCCAATGAGTTAGGGTTGGAAACGTTTCACTAATATTGGCACCCGCCACAATAATTACTTCAGCATACTCTAAATCGGAATAATTATTAGAGGCTCTGTCCAAACCAAAAGCTTTTTTATTACCCGCTCCTGCACTCACCATACACAAACGACCGTTATAGTCTAAGTTTTTGGTTTTCAAAGCGACTCTAGCAAATTTACCCACCAAATAACTTTTTTCATTGGTCAAGGAAACACCTGAGAGCATCGAAAAAGCATCTTTCCCATATTTTTCTTGAATACGTTGAATTTCAGAAACGGTTTTTTCCATGGCGTCATCCCAACTAGTAGGCATAAATCCCTGTCCTTCTACCCTCTTTAAAGGTGAGAGTAATCGGTCGGGGTGGTTGTTTTGCAAATAGCGTTGTACGCCTTTGGGACACAATCTCCCTTCATTAAATGGAAATTCCATCCAAGGTTCAAAACCAACCACTTTGTTGTCTTTGACCAACAATTCGATACCGCATTGCATGCCACAAAAACAACAATGGGTTTTTACATTTTTATCGGGTTCATCTCTACCTTCATAGCCATCTTTGGGAGCATAATTCAAATGTGGACCAAACTTGGCAATAATATTTTCTTCTGCGACTGGTAATTTTGCCATTTTATATTTTTTACAATTGTCAGTATTCCGTTCCTTACTTCTAAAATCTACCTTCTATCCTTTACCTCATCATCCTGAGCGGAGTCGAAGGGCTAACTTCTAACTTCTGAAATTATCCAAACAAATTCCCTCCCGCTTGTCTTGCCTTCAAATGGGCTTGTGCCAATCGTGATCTTTTGCCTTCTGGGCTCAAATCCAAATGAGAAGTACCATCTTCATGCGAAAAATCGAATCCTAATTCTTCTGTAACCGTTTTCAAGTCTTGGATGTGTAATTTGGTAGCAAATTCTTCTCCAGTATGAGGACATACGGCCATACCCATTTTCATTCCTTGTTTTTTATAGATATGTGCGCCAATTTGGGCTGGTCTTTGAATGATGTGAAAAAACTTTCCAAAGGGAATCCAAATCAAAAACAAAATCACGGTAACGGCATGTAAAACCGCCAAGAAATCAAAAGCGAAACCTTTCATGAATTGATACGAATAGGTCAATCCTAAACCTGTCACTGAAATAGCTATCAACAAAATCAGCGGCAATAAATCCCCTTCAAAAGTTTGAGTAGCAATCAAACCAGGATTGGTCAAACGTCTTCTTAAATAATATAAAGACCCAAAAATTACTAAATAAGAAGACCAATTCAAGGCATGAAAAGTTAGAAACGCCATAATGGAATCGAGTTCAAAATCCATTACTTTAAATCCAAAGAAATAGGCTTCATAGGTAGAAATGGTATTGGGTGCCATAGCAAAGTGAATCCAACCGAAGGTGAGTGGAATGGTAATCAAAAAAGCAGAGGTACAGCCCACGGCTATCATAAAATGCGCCACCCAACGGTATTTTCCTCTAGGATAAATAAACTTTTGAAAAGCGATATTTTCAATAGACTCTTTGGTAGCAAACCAAAAATGAGAAAACACCTTTCCGGTAACCAAATACGTAATGCCTCTTTTGAAATAAATCCAAGTGGGCGGTCGTTGCAACCACACCGAATAGCGATAGACAATTCCGAAAAAAGCGAAAACAGTTCCAAACAAATACGTAATTAAAGCCGCATCGAAATTTTGCAATTTTCTAGAACCAAAAAACACCAAGGCAATCATCACGATGGAAAGTGCTGTTGCTATTAATAATGCTTTAGTATTAAGATTTTTATTTTTCATTGTATAGCATAACAAATTAATACTTTTAGATTTCACTTCTAACTTGGTTTCTCACAGCCTTTTCTATTGTAAAACCACCAATTGATGATAGTAGCTAAGATACAAAAAAGAATGAGACCTATAAAAAATTGATTAACAGTACCATTAAGCGTTAAATTACCCCCAATAAGTTTAGAAAAAATGAATGGTCCAAAAGCAGCAATCGCAGCCGTCCAACCAATAACACCTGCAGCCTGACGTTGGTTATCTGCAAATATGATAGGGTATTGTCTAAAAGTTCCAGCATTACCCACACCAGTAAAAAAGAACATTAAAAATATAACCCCTACAAACATTGGGAATTGGTCTAAACTAGTTGGCGCTACCAAACCTTGGGTAATTAAAACAATAGCCCCTCCAATAATCCCTACTCCTGTCAGCGTTGTCAATATAGCCCCCCCCACTTTATCAGCTACAAAACCAAAGGCAACACGGCTCGCGGAACCAATTAATGGTCCATAAAAAGCATACACTAAAGGATCAGGAGCATTAGGAAAATCACCATATAAAAACTTAATCATTAAGGGAAATGCTGCTGATAGTCCAGCAAAAGTTCCAAAAGTCATGACATAAGTTATGGTACAATACCAAGTATGTTTGTTACCAAAAATATCCATTTGTTCTTTTATAGAAGAATGCATCGGAATACTTCTGAGATAAAACCAGCTGATAATCGATAAAATAATAAGAAATGGAACATACCAAAAGGCTGCCGATTGAATATAAATGGATTTATTTACGACAGCTTTAGTATCAGGGCTCATCTGATTCATTATTTTTTCAGCTAATTTTGGATTAGCATTTGCCATAACTTTGGCTTTTGCTTTGGCGGGTAATGCAACAAATAGAGTCGCATCATCAGTAGTACTAATAGTAGCTTTTACCGAATCTAAAACAGCAGGTTTTACAGATGACAATAATGCGGTTTGTACTTGTGGTTCTAATGCACTAAATACATCTTTTTGTTTGGTTGACTCGACAGTTTGAAAAACGGACAGCGCCTCTTTAGCATCAATACTGGTAGAAACAGCACTAGCTCCATAAAGGCTAACACCCAAAATAAGCGGGGTAACAAATTGAGCCAAAGACACCCCAAAATTACCAATACCCGCTTGAATACCCAATGCGGTTCCTTTTAATCGTTTAGGAAAAAACAAACTTGTACTGGGCATATAAGATGAGAAATCTCCACCACCAAAACCACAGGTAAAAGCTAATACTGCAAATACCCAAAAAGGTGTACTCGTATCCATAACCGCAAATCCAATACCTACTACAGGAATCAATTTGATTAAAGTTGCCCATGCTACTACGTGTCGTGTACCGAAAATTGGCAAAATAAAGGTGTGAATGATTCTAAGAAAACCAGCAGCTAAACCAGGAATAGCCACCAACCAAAACAATTCGTCTTTTGAAAATGCAAATCCAAGTCCAGGTAATTTTACAGCAATGACACTCATCATGAACCATGAAGCAAAGGATAAGATTAATGAAAGTGTAGTAATGGTGAGTGTTTTCCAAGCGATTGCACTACCGGTGTTTTGCCAAAATTCATTGTCCTCTGGTTCCCACTTGTCTAGCCATGTTTTCATATGATGTTTATTTACTGTTAGTACTATTTGAAAATTATTAATCTGAATAGCCTAAGCTTGTTATGCAAAGGCTTTATTTATGCTCGATATGATTTGAAAATTGAGGAATTTGAACGCGAATGGCTTTGATAATGGTTTTGTGCATCCAAATCAAACAAATCGTTGAAATGGCAAAAATGAAAATCCAAGAACTCGTCCACAGACCAGTAGTACTGAGCAAATACCCAAAAATAATAGGCCCAAAAAAACCACCCAAACCACCTATTAATCCAACCATTCCTCCAACTACACCCACTTCATTTGGAAAATACTCTGGAATATGTTTGTAAACTGCTGCTTTACCAATTCCCCAAGAGGTTCCGATTAAAATCACTAAAACTAAGTATACCCACATATTCGCTTCAAACTTAATTTGTGTGATTCCTTTAGCGATTAGTTCTTTCTTTTTAACGGATTGATTCTGCTTCACCACAATTTCTTGCCAAGATGCTTTTTCAGGTAAAATGGCTGTTTTTTCATGTTCAACAGTTTTCCGAGGAATTACAGTATGTACTTTATCGTCAATTTGTATGACATTAGAACTCACTTGGGTTACTACCCCACTTTCGGTAGCCAAAACACCTGGACCTGCGGTAAATATTTCCATTTTTGGAAACATCAATAAAAAGCTGATTACAATAGAAGAACCCAATACCCAATACATTACTTTTCGTGCCCCAAACTTATCCGATAAATACCCACCAAAAGCTCTGATTACACCCGAAGGCAAACTAAATAAGGTGGCAAACATACCGCTCATTACCAATGAAGTTTGGTATACATTCATAAAATTGGGTAACAACCATTGGGAATACGCTACAAAACATCCAAAAACCAAAAAGTAATACGCTCCAAAACGCCAAACACGCATCGATTGTAAAGGTTTTAGAAGATTTTTAAGCTCTTTAGCTTCAACAGCTGGTTTTTTATTTTTAGCCAAAAAGATGAAAAGCAACCCCATCACGACTAAGACCACACCATAAGTGACGGGCAACATTTTCCAACCCTCTGCAGGATTATCTTGAGAAAAATTTGTAAGCAAAGTGGGAGCTACAAAAGTTGTGATAGCGGCACCGGCATTTCCCATTCCAAAAATCCCTAAGGCTCTACCCTGCCAATGCTGCGGATACCAAACCGAAGTAAACCCAATGCCTACTGCAAAACTGGTACCCACCATCCCAAAAAGAAAACTCAAAATAGCAAAACTCCAAAAACTAGTAGCAAAAGGCAGTAAAAACAACGGAATCGCACAGAGTAATAATAGAATAGAAAAAACTATTTTTCCACCAAACTTATCGGTTAAAATTCCGATAGGCAATCTAAATATTGACCCTGAAAGAATTGGAATTCCGAGAAGCCACCCCACTTCAACCACACTCCAGTTAAATATACCTCTATCTACCAAAAAAGTAACTAATACACCATTGAGTGTCCAACAGGCAAAGCAAATGGTAAATGCTAAGGTATTTAGAAAAAGAATTTTGTGTGACTGCGCTAAATTATTCATAGAGAGTGCCGTATAAAATTTATGGTAAAACTTCAAAATCAAATAAAAGAACCTTAGAAGTATCTAATTTAATAAAAAAATCTGAAAATCAATTCTTTAGATTTAATTCTTGTTGGTACTAAATAATTTTGGACTAAAAGACACCATTAGCCAAGCCCAGTTATTGGCATCAGCAGCATTGGTAACATTCTTTACTCGCTCTAAAGTAGTAGAGGTAAATATTTGAGAGAAACCACCCGAAATCACAATATCTTTTTGAACTATATAAGACGCGGTCAAATCAATCTCAGTTCCTAAATAGCTATCCATTTGTTTGCCTTGCGCATCCAATACTTTATTAGGAGCATTGAAAATATGAGGAACTAAAGCAAATTGCCATTGCTTATTTTTATAATTTAATTTCAAATAAGCATCCTGTAAACCCACATTATTTTGATGGTTTCCAACATAAAAATAGTCCATCAATCCGTTGAAAGCATGATTAGTTCCAAACAATGGAGTAAAGGATTTTAGCTTCGTATCGGTATCGTTTTGGTCTTTACCAGAAAGAAATTCATAGCCTAATCCTGCAGAAAAACTATCGACAATAGCATAATTTACATAACCTGAAGCATACCACGCACCAAGTTGCTTACCTACGCTTTGCCCTGTTTGTCCATAAAATCCAAAATTAGCATCCCATTTTTTGTCTTTGAACGTTATGTACGTTCCAAAAGTTTGTTTGTAATCTACTTCTAAATCGTTTTGACTTTTCTGAAATTCATAACCTGTGTTTAAAAATAACAAACTCAAACCAACCTTTGTCCAATTGTGGTGCAACCAAGCATATTGCATTACTTTGTAATTAGTAGTATACGGCGTTGTGGAGGCTACCAAATTCTCAGCATTAGCATTTAATGCAAAACCTAAATCCAAAAGGCTATTCTCTTTTTTGTAGCTGATTAATGCTGCGTCGTGGCTTTGCCCTTGTTGCAACCAATCAATTCCCCCCATAATCCTCTCGTTATCATAAGAAAGTACCTGTCTGCCTAATGTTGTGCTCCAATTTTCATTAAAATAGTATTTGGCCCAAGCTTCAAAAACAGCTAAACCATTTTTACCTGCTGTGGCCGTCGTAGCTGCATCGCCCCAAGTTCGAATGTCTTGAACACTTAATTTGGCGGTCAATCTTTCTTGGTGAAAAGCAAGATTCAATCGAGAACGTTGTGCAATAAACGAGGTGGCTTCCTCTGTATCTAAAAGAGGACTTTTAAAACCATTTCTGAATTCAAAACGAGGGCGTAATTGAAGATTTATATCAAATTCTTGTGCAATTGCATTGGCATTTACAACTATAAAAACAGTCAGTACTATTCTTTTCAAAGTAGTCATACACATATTTTTTTTTATTACGATTCAAAGGTAGAAGATGTTTTTATCCTTTGTTATGATAAAAATCATTTTATGTTAAATTTATTAAAAAAAATATGAATATGCATATTTAAAATGGCGCAAGTATAACAATATTTTGAGCCAAGGATATATAATCCATTATTAAACAACACATTAATAGAAGTAAAAAATTAAAGAAAGTATGTCTTTATAACTATTCTTTGGAGAATTTGTTACTATTTATTAAACCAGCAAAATTTCAATAAGTGTATCTGAGACCAAATCTCATTTCAGTTATAGTTATTCAATTAATTATTTCGATGTTATATCCACAAGCCTTGATGACCTATTCATAGCAAGGAATAAAACATCATCAATTAAAAAAAAAGAAAAAAACTAGAATCAATCAATGTATAATTGTTGGTTCTAGTTTTCTAAAATGAATTAATAAGTCTCATAATATTTTGAAAGTCAGTACTTAATTAAAAGTAAAAATCAACAAAACAAATGTTTTTTTTAATTACAAAACAGAAAAACTAATAAGAATACAACTATTTTGCTTCATCAATTATTTTAGTCACTGTAGCATCTGAATTAACCCCAAGCCCTTCTTGCTGAAAAACCAACTCCCCTTGGGTATTGAATACACTAATTATATTAGAATGCGAAAAATCAAGTGGCGCTATTTTCTTATAATTTACTGCCAAAACAGCAGCAAATTCCCTAGTATTGTCCTCTGTTGATCTCAAAAACTCCCATTGTGGGGTATCCATTTTATTTTCTATAGCAAAAGATTTTAAGCGTTTTGGAGTATCCACTTCAGGATCAATACTAATGAGTATAAGTTTTACATTATCCTTAATTTTCTCTGGCAAACGTGACTCAATATTGCGCATATCGGCCACTAACCTTGGGCAAGCTGCTTTACAAGAGGTATAAATCATTACCATCACTAAAACTTTTCCTTTTAGATCTTTCATAACAATATTTTCATTGTTGTGATTAGTCCATTGAGAAGGCAGGTTATAGATTGATAAATCTGAATTTGATTTGTCTTTGGTCACTTTTTCAATCTTATTACAACTTTGTATACTGGATAAAACAAAGAAAAAAGTTATCGCCAAAGCTATTAACTTAGGATGCCATTTAAAATTCGTTTTGTCTTGAAATGTGCTATTCATATCGTTATGATTTAAAAAAGATAAAATACGTTTAAAGGTTTTTTGCGCATCGAAAACCGAGATTCTTTGTAGTAAAAGTTGCTTTGAGACTTCCTCTAAAAGCATAGCGCATAAAGGCTGCATAATTCATCAAATCGGTTGCATTTACTGAACCACTTCCACAAAAAAGATTCTTATCAGTAGCTTTGTCTTTTCTGGATTCTCCCGAAAGAAAAATACTATTGAAGTCTGAGGTCCATTCCCAAACTAAACCGTGCATATCATAAACTCCCCAATAATTCTTGAATGTCTTTCCTACAGGGTTTAGATAAGTTTTAGGCTTTTCATACCAAGACAAAATATATTTGTTAAAAGATTCTTTGTATCTAGCATCTGTACGATTTTGATCGGCCATTGCAACATATTCCCATTCGTCTATAGTGGGTAGACGCTTCCCTTGACATTCGCAATACTTTTTAGCTGCAAACCAAGAGACGTTAGTCACAGGGGCATTGCTTTTATTTTGAGAGCCAAAATCATCATCGGCTACCCAATGATTCAAATAACTCTTATCAGCAAATAAACCTTTTATATTAGAACGAGTATAGGCTTCATTCTTTTTGATAAATTCTAAATACTGAGCATTGGTTACAGGAAAAACATCAAGTAAAAATGAGCCTATTTCCATTGGTTGCTTTCTGGTAGCTCCATAAAGAGGGACAAAACTTCCCTCTTTGATGGTCACCATTCTTGTTTCTTGGGCAAAAAGAGTACAACTTATGCTAATAAGTATTAGAAATTTTATTTCTTCAAGATTATTCATGGCTACACTTTTATACTGTACAACAATCTATTTGCGTTGTGCTTTGACCATTGCAGGAGTTACAACAGTTTTGTTATTTCCCCAACTAGCATAGACATATGTTAAGGCATCAGCAATCTGTTGGTCACTTAAAGCTTGTGCAGGCATTGCTCCACTGAATTTTTTTCCGTTTACTGTAATAGGTCCTGATAGTCCTTTTACTACACCTTTTATGGCGCGATTAACATCTTTGTTTAGATAATCGGATTTTGCTAATGGAGGAAAAGCACCAGGAATACCTTGCCCAGTTGGCTGATGACAAGCTACACAAACTTTATCATAAACTCCTTTTCCTTTAACAGCATTTTGGCTAAAACCACACCAACTCATTACTAGCATTGCGCTAGTCAAAACATACTTTTTCATTGATTTTTTTTTTTAGATTATAATTGATTGTAAAATATTAATGCGATGCAACTGGTTTTGGTGTTGGTTTAGCTCTTACCGTTTTTACTTTTGCAGCCGTTACCACTGTTTTATTATTTCCCCAACTGTTATATACGTATGTCAAAACATCAGCTACTTCTTCATCTGTTAAGTTTTGACTAGTCATAACATTATTAAATTTTTTACCATTCACAGTAATTTCTCCACTTAAACCGTTTAATACAGCACCGATTGCTCTTTCTGTATTTGCGTTTAAGAAATCAGATTTTGCCAATGGAGGAAATGCATTAGGAACTCCTTGTCCTTCGGACTGATGACAAGCAAAACACGTTCTACCATACAATTCTTTACCTGATTTAATTTGTTCAGGAACTGTTTTTGCAGCTACTTTTTTGGCAGTTCCGTTTTCTTTAGGCATGTTTTGAATGGTTCCGCCTTCAGGCAAATAGATTCCTTCTTGAGTCGTACCTGAATAGATTTTTTTGTTTTCTTCCCCTTCTACTTTTAACATTCCCAGAGCTCCTTTATTGAAAGCTCTAAAGATAGAGTGGTCAACCAAAATAAATGTCCCAGGAACATCAACTTTAAATTCAACAATAGCAGAACCACCAGCTGGAATAAGGGTTGTTTGAACATTCTCATTAATCATGTCCCCTCCTTCTATATGTACTTTGTCAAAAATCTCACCAATTACGTGAAAAGAAGAAACCAAGTTTGGACCACCGTTCCCCATATAGATACGTACTGTTTCACCTACTTTGGCAGTAATGGCTTTGTCACCAGCAACAGCACCCACTTTTCCGTTGAAAACCACATAATCAGGTTGTTCTTTGATGGCTTTATTCATATCAAAGGGTTGAGATCCTTGTTCTCCATAGGCCCCTTTGGTATAAAAATCACCTTGCATGATGTAGTATTCTTTATCAACAGGAGGTAATCCTCCTTCTGGCTCCACCAAAATCAAACCATACATTCCGTTTGCAATGTGCATTCCAACGGGAGCTGTAGCACAATGGTACACATATAAACCAGGATTTATAGTTTTAAAATTGAATACTTTTTCATGACCTGGAGCAACCAGTGAAGAAGTTGCACCACCACCTGGTCCTGTTACCGCATGTAAGTCAATATTGTGTGGCATTTTATTATCGGGATGGTTTTTTAAGTGAAACTCTACTTCGTCTCCCACTCTAGTTCTGATAAAACTTCCAGGAACCGATCCACCAAAAGTCCAATAGGTATATTTTACACCATCGACCATTTCGCCTTCTTCTTCCTTAATTTCCATGTTGACTACCAATTTTGTGGCAGCGCGATCTCCTACAGGTTTTGGCACAAAGGGTGGTGCAGTTAGTTCTGCTTCTTTTTGTCCTTCAATTTTTATATCATGATAATCTTGAGCTTCCTTTTCTTTTTTAGAACAAGAAAAAAAGAAAAATAACGCCATAAAAAGCAATGGGAGTAATCGATAACGATTGCGAATACTAAAATTTGTTTTCATTTTTTGGGTTGTAAAGGTTTGAGTTATAATAAAGGATGAATTTATCCTTTATTGTAAGTGTAAATTTAAAATAGCTATTTTATTTAAAAAATGACAATTATCATGTTTTTAACGTTTTGTTATGAATTATTTCAGCAATATCATTATAGACATAATCAAGAATAATGTAACTATAAGGGTTGTTTTCCAAAAGATATGTGCCTTTTTTAATTCCATAAAATGAAAAGCAACCAATATAAATTTTGCTGCCGCTAATCCCATTAGCAGCAAAACAATAGTTTTTGAAAGGAAAGAAGCACTTGAAATTACTGCCGAAACCAATGTTAGGAATAACAAAATAACATAAACTGAGAGAAGTGATTTTTTCATATACTAAAAGATTAAATATAAGGTTGGAAATAAAAGCAACCATATCAAATCACACATATGCCAAAAAGCAGCACAGCCTTCTACATCTTCAATAGCAGTATCCGATTTTTTTTTTATCATTCCGTAATTGGTCCAAGCCAAAATAACCATTCCAATAATAACATGAATAACATGAAAACCTGTTAATAACCAATAAAAAGTGTAAAACATATTAGTGTCTAATGTAATTCCGTTTTCAATTTTATGATAATATTCTACGCTTTTTAATGCCAAGAATAAAAACCCACCCAAAATAGCCAACTTAAAATATACCGATGATTTCAAAACTTCTTTCTCTTTGAATAAATGCACCGCATTAGCCATAAAAAAACCACTTGTCAATAAGAAAACAGTATTCACCGCACCAAAAGTGGTATTTAATTCTAATCGAGATTGATGAAATACAGTCGAGTTCTCGCTCCCATAATAGACAAATGCAACCAATGCCATTCCGAAAGTGATGAGTTCTAAGAAAATGATAATCCACATTAGGATTCCGCCAGGAGGATAGTAGATATTCTTATAATTTATTTTTAATCTTTCCATAAGTTACTCTTAAAGTTTCAATAAACATAGCCTTCTAAATTAAAACTCAATCATTCAATGTGTTTGATTCCTGTTTATTTCCAATCCAATAATCTTTTCTCTCCTTCGATTTTTTTGATATCGGTAATATCCTGCGATATTTCGATTACGCCTTTGTAGTTTTTATTGGCATCTCGTACAGCAAAATAGCGAATATAGATCAGGCGTTCTTTGTAATTAATCCAAAAAGACGATTCGTTTTGAGTTCCTTTTCTGAATTCTTCTAAAATTTTGAGAACCGTTCCTACGCTTTTTGGAGGATGGCAAAACTTTACTTCTCGACCAATGATTCCAGCACTTCTTGGGAATACACGTTCTTCGCCTCTATTATAAAAAATCACTTTATCATTTTCGTCCACATAAGTTAAATCCAACGGCATTGTTCTGAAAAGCAAATTCACTTGTTCTACAGTCATGTATCCTTCATCATAATGCGAAGTGTTTTCCAATGAAAATGGCATTTCTCTGATGGTGAAATCCTCACTTGGATGCACATATTCCACTTTTGGGAAAGGCGGTGGTGTTTGAGACAACATCCAACCAATTTCTTCTTCGCCTTTTCGCATTTGTATCCAATCCTCTTCGGTAAGTATATCTAATGCATTAGGGAAAAGCACAGTATCTTCAACTCCAATTAATCGGTAAATACCCTCTACCAAAAAAGGAGTATTTGTTGCTATTCTTTCGGGATTATTCATTTTTAGATAATACTGAATCAATCGAAATTGCTCTCGCAAATTATCATGAAACGACCACATTCCTTGAGATGGACCAACCCAACCTTTCTTTTCCAAAAAAGGGAAAAGCTGATTCTCTTTGCGGGCAAATCGTTTCTCAATTGTAAGTAATTGATTGAATATGTTGGTGTATTTTGGTAAATCTTTCAAAGGATTTACCGCTTTAATTTCTTCCAAAAGGCTATTGATAATTTCTTTTTCCTGAAAGTAAATCGAAACGGGATGTCCTTCCGGCAATGCTGTGGAATTAATTGTTTCTGTCATTATAATTAAATTTTAAAACATATAAGTCATATAAGTTTTCATAATATATCAAGCTCAAAAAATCTTATATGACTTATATGTTTAATTTTATTTCTGGTGTTTTATCTTTTCATATAATTTCACTAAGGATTGTAACAACTCAACGGGAGTTGTCAAAATTTGATAGTGGTTTTGTCCAAACATTTGTGGCAAATAATATTTGGCTTCGGCTTCGATGGCCAAGGCGTAGGAATTAATATTTTTTGAATTGAGTTCGCGAAGGGCTTGTTTTACATCATTGACCCCATATTTACCTTCATATTTATCATAATCATTGGGTTTTCCGTCTGAAATGAGTATTACCCATTTATTTTTGGTACTTCGCTTATCGAGGCGCACTCCTGCATGACGCAAAGCCGCTCCTATTCTAGTATAACCACTGGGTTCAACAGCTCCTACTTTATGTTTGGCGACATTCCAATTATCGTCAAAATCTTTAACCGTTAGGTAAGTGGAATAATTTCTGGTTTTGGAATAAAAGCTATCTATCGAAAAATCGATATTAAACTCGTTCAGGATTTCTCCAAACAAAATAGAAACTTCTTTCTCTACATCAATGACTCTATTTCCTGCAGCATATCCGTCGCTTGAAAGGCTAATGTCTAATAGGATCAGTATCGACAAATCCTTTTCTATTTTTCTATTCGCAAGATAAATTTTATCGGATGGTGTTTTTCGAGAATGCACATCGACATACAAATCGGTTATGGCATCGATATCAAATTCGTCGCCTTGAGGTTGGCGTTTTTGCTGTTGCATTTTGTTATTAACGTTTGTCAACATTTTACGCAAGCCCATCAAAGTGGAGGCATTCTTGGTTATTGTTCTTTTGTAATAATCGGAATCTGTTTTTAACTGCAACTTTGGATATACTTTGCAAAAATTTTCTTTGTAACTATTTTTACTGCAATCCCATTCATTATATTTATGATGAAATCCTTTTTCATCTACCTCAGCACTTTCGGATATTGTGGTGTTTTCTATAAAGTCGGATAGATAAACCGAATGCACAGTATCATCTACACGCACATTGTATTTCATATTGAGTTCCTCCAATGCGTCCTGATGCTCTTCGAGTTCATCCGATCCGTCAAAATCACGCCAATTGCCATTGAATTCTTCAGCAGTTTCTACTTTCTCAAAATTATGCAACATCACATAATCCTCTTGTTGTTTTTTGTCAAGTTCCACCGTGATAACTTCCTCAACAGCTTTTGCTTTAAGCGTCGTTAAAGGCTGAATCTCATTAGGTTTTTTGGTCTTGTCCGAGAAGTTTTGCAATAGATTCTCGCTATCTACTACCGTTTCATTTTTCATCCATTTGCCAAAAAGCCAAGAGAACTCAGGACCTTTTTTAGCATCTGATTTTTGGATAAAATAATCTTTGGCTTTCGCCAAAAAGGATTCGCCAATAGAAAACTCCTCAAACAAAATCGCAAGAACAGTATCGGATGTTTCCAATGCTTTTTGTTGTGAAAGAGCCAATTCAGGTTCTATTTCTTCAGATGTCCAATTATAGTTCAGCCGCTGTTGTACACAGAGATAAAGCATTCGAAAATGATAAAAAGTAAGGTTTTCTTCCAAAGTTGGAAATTCAGCAAAGGAAATCGGCAGAAAAAAATTATTGTTTTTGTACCCTCCCTCTCTTTCGGCAGGAAATATTTCGATAGGTTTTCCAGTCAAAGCACGCGCCATTATGGTCAGACGCGATTTTATCTCTGCAAGAGTCACCGTTCTGGCTTCTATTTCGGGACTTATTTTTTTTCTGCTTTTTAAATGCTTGAAAAACTTCCCAACTAAATATTCATCTATCTCGAAACCCATAATAAGCCCCCTAACCCCCGAAGGGGGAACTCCTATTAGGGGTCAATAGGATTTAAATTGTTAAAAAACATTATTAACACAACATATTTTTCTAAGTTATAATTCCCCCTTCGGGGGTTAGGGGGATCATATCATCAGATTACATAAATCCTTCAAAGCTTCTATAGTCTGTAGATCATCTGTTAATGGTTCTACAACCGCTACGTGAACGGCTAATCGTTTTGGCAATCCACTGTGGATGATTTTGGCTGCATCTACTAAAAGTCTAGTAGAAACAGTTTCTGTCAATCCTAATTCGGTTAAGTTTCTAATTTTATTGCCAATTGCGACTAGTTTTTTGGCAGTATCGCTGTCAATATTAGTTTCATTGACTAAGATTTCTGTTTCAATTTTTGGTTCTGGATAATCAAAGGAAACAGCAATAAATCGTTGACGAGTTGAGGGTTTAAGCTCTTTGAAACCTCTTTGATAACCTGGATTAAAAGAAGCTACGAGCATAAAATCATCATGCGCCTGTATAGTCTCTCCTAATTTATCTATAAATAGCAGGCGTCGATGATCAGTAAGAGAGTGAATAGCTACAATAACATCGGGTCGAGCCTCTGCTATCTCATCTAAATAGATAATAGAACCTTCTTTTACAGCTGTTGTCAATGGGCCATCCAACCAAACCGTTTCGGCTCCTTTAATGATGAATCGACCAATCAAATCTGTGGAAGACGTTTCTTCGTGACAACTAATGGTAATCAATTTTTTATTCAACTGATGTGCCATAAACTCAATAAAACGTGACTTCCCTGTTCCTGTAGGACCTTTTAACAAAAAAGGAATTTTGTTACTATAGGAATGAACAAAGATTTCTGTCTCTTTACCTGTAGCTTGGTAATATGGGATTTTTATTAAATTATCTGTTAGCATTTTCTTTATTATTATAAAAAACCGAAACGTAGAACAATCACTCTATGGAAATGCAAATTCTTAAACGATTATCCAAACGTTCCGGTTAAAAATGGAATCGTTATATTATATGTATCTATTTTATTGAGTAAAAAACTTTTATATCCTTAAATAATTCATTTGCACCTCTTATTAAATTTAAATCCTATGGCTTAAAACTGGATTTATCATTAAAATAACGTTATAAAATTTCAATTAAAAAAAACTATCGTTCAATCAATGCTTCATTAGTTGGGCGGCCATATTTTATAAAATCATATATAAACAATGAAATTCCTGTTGTAAACATTGTCGCACAGATGAGTAATACAACGAAGTGAATACTTATTTCATTTTGCACTATCATAAATTCCATTTTTAATTTTCTCTCCAAGTAGACTTGCACCACTCCAGCGACTCCAAATGCAACAGTCATCCCCAACATTCCAATATTTGACAACCAAAAAGCAGCCATTCCCGTATTACTTTGGTATCGTTTTCGACCTGTTACATTGGGCAATGCATAACTAATAATTGCTAAAACTATCATAGCATAGGCACCCCAAAAAGCATAATGCCCGTGCATAGCAGTAACCAATGTCCCGTGAGTATATAGATTAGTTTGCGGAAGAGTATGTGCAAAACCTAATAAACCAGCCCCCACAAAGGAAACAATAGACGAGCCAATAGTCCAGAATAATGCAATTTTATTAGGATGACTCTTTTCGCCTTTGCGATACATATTGACTGCGAACAAAGCCATAGCCAAGAAAGCTAAAGGTTCTAATGCAGAGAAAATCCCACCAATGATTAACCAAATCTTATTAACTCCTATGTAATAATAATGGTGTCCTGTCCCTAAAACTCCTGAAAGAAACGTTAACCCTACAATCACATATAGCCACTTTTCAATAACTTCCCTATCAACACCTGTCAATTTGATTAATAAATAGGAAAGAATACCTCCCATAATTAATTCCCATACACCTTCAACCCACAAATGCACAACCCACCAACGGAAAAAAGAATCCACTACTTGGCTGTCAAACCAAATCATTCCAGGCAAATACAACAAGGCAGCAAACAGCAATCCCATTGATAAAACCAATGCTGTAGTAGTTCTTCGTTTCGCTTTAAATAAAGTTCCCAAAATTAAACCTAAAAATAAGAGAACATTTACAACTACCAGAAAATCTAATTCTCTTGGTATCTCCAAAAATTTACGTCCTTCCCAATGGTTTAAATGAAATCCTACTATTGCTACAACTCCAACAACAGCCAATGAAATCAGTTGAATGTAAGCCCACTTCACGCTAATTAACTCACGTTGAGCTTCTTCAGGAATAATATAATAAGCCGCTCCCATAAAACCAGTTAGTAACCACACTACTAGTAAATTAGTATGCACTGCTCTAGCGGTATTAAAAGGAATAATGTCATGCAATCCTTGGATTCCAATTCTGTCAAAACCCATTATAAAACCATAGATAATCTGTAAGGAAAATAATAGCATACATAGTGCAAAAAACCAGTAGGCTACTTTTTGTGATTGATATTTCATATTTGTATTTTTCTTGTTAGAATTCAATTTTTGCCCGGATTTTATCAAATAATGATGATAAACGTAAACTTGCTTACAATAGTGAATTCAATTGTTATGTTATTTATTAATTATTCTCTTTCGCTAAAGGTGAAACCACACGGTCAAACCCATTCAAATCTATTTTACCAATCCACTTTAGGTAAGCAACAACAGCCTCTGCGTCTTGTTCGCCCATATTATAAACAACCATTTTACGACCATTTGGAGCCCAAGGTACAGGCGACATCAAAACAGCTTTAACATACCCTTCTCCTCTTCTATCTACTACTTTAGTAAGTTCAGGCGCATAATAGGCTCCTTCTCCCAATATAGTGTGACACCCCATACAGTTATTGGATTCCCAAAGTTCTTTTCCTCTGGCGACTTGTTTAGTAATAGCCTTGTAATTAGTTTGGTCATTTCTAGGCATAAACGAATAAATGGTCAATCCTATGAAGATTAAAAAGGTGACCAAAGTTCCTCCCAGAAAAAATGCTCGAGCTTGTGATTTTGAAAGCATAATAAATGGTTTTTATTAGTATTGAATTTTGATTAACAATAAAAGATAAATTTATCTTTTATTTAATTACAGCAAATTAAGAGTATATTAAAAAGTAAAAACATGATAAAAATCATAAATTAAATATATTCTTTTTAGTAATGATAAAAAAAACAAAACCAATCTGATAATCTATAACTTACGATAAAAAACAATAAAAGATAATTTTATCTTTTATTTAAAAATTATATATATTTGTACCCAATTAAAACATATCATTATGAACACCATTGAAAACACAACCATAGGAGAATTTGTAGCGAAAGATTTTAGAACGGCAGCAGTATTCTCAAAATTTGGTATAGATTTTTGCTGCAAAGGAAATCGAACTATCGAAGAAGCAAGCGAGAAAAAAGGCGCAGATAGCCAAACCATACTTGCTGAAATTAAAACTGTTTTAGAAAGTAAAACTGACAACAGTATTGATTTCAAATCTTGGCCATTGGATTTATTAGCTGACTATATAGAAAAGACACATCATCGTTATGTAGTAGAGAAAACACAAGTCCTATTACCATTTTTGAGTAAACTTTGCAAAGTACACGGCGCACATCATCCGGAACTTTTCGAGATTAATGAATTATTCATTGGGTGTTCTGGTGAATTGGCGCAACACATGAAAAAAGAAGAATTAATACTATTTCCATTTATAAAAAAAATGGTACAAGCTACACTTACAGATGAACTCATCTCCCAACCTCATTTCGGAACAGTCGAAAATCCAATTGCAATGATGAAGCATGAACATGATACTGAAGGAGAACGTTTTAGAAAAATTGCTATGTTAACTTCTAATTACGCTCCTCCAGCTGATGCTTGCAACACTTATAAAGTAACTTTTGCTATGCTTCAAGAATTTGAACAAGACCTTCACAAACACATTCATTTAGAAAACAACATTTTATTTCCGGCAGCTGTTGCTCTGGAAAAAGACTTCATAGCTCAATCTTAATTCTTTGATTTGCCCCAATTACTCCTGCATGAACTGATGGTATTTGGGGCTTTCTGTATTTAGTCATTATGAAAAAATCATGGTTGATTGTTTGTTTGATTAATTTCTTTGTGGCAGCCATAATGGGACTAATCTTACGGTGGATGTATCTTAGTCCCATCCCTTCTATAAATTTTCAATTTTTAGTTCATGGGCATTCTCATATTGCCTTGCTTGGCTGGACTTATTTATCGATTTCTTGTCTTATAATACATTATTTCATTCCAAAAAAGAGTCAAGAAAAACCTGTTTTTAATCGCTTATTTTGGACAACCGAAATTGCAGTAGTTGGTATGATGATTGATTTCCCAATAGAAGGCTATGCAATGTTATCGATTTTTTTCTCTACACTCCATATTTTTTGTAGCTATTTCTTTGCCTACAAGGTTTGGAAAGAAACAAAAAACACCAAATACCAAGAAAAAATACTACTTGACACAGCATTACTTTTTATGATATTTTCAACAATAGGAGTTTGGTGTTTAGGCCCTGCTGTGGGATTAATGGGAAAAGCGAGTGCCTTTTATCAAATTGCCATTCAGTTTTTTTTGCACTTTCAGTTTAATGGTTGGTTTTTGTTTACAGTAATAGCTTTGCTGCTTAGAATTAGCAACATTAAGCTAGAGAAAAAATTTTTCAATTTGTTTTACTTATGCTTTGTTCTTGGAACACTACTTACATTTTCGCTACCTATAAGTTGGTCCCTAACCCACCCTATATTGTATTATTTAAATAATTTAGGTGTAGTTTTTCTATGTATTGCAATTTGTTATTTTATTAAAATGCCCACCAAGGGAATCCAAACGTATTTCATTAGCAATACAAAACTTGAAAAAAAAATGTATCAGTTGGCATTTTTTTCTTTATTGTTCAAATTAGGATTACAAGTTATACTACTTTACCCTGAAATGAGTAAAACAATTCACAATATAAGGCCTTTTATAATTGGATATATTCATTTGTCAATGTTGGGAATAATTACTTTTTTCATTCTTGCATTTTTATCCAAAAGCACCTTCTTTCATCAGGAGGCTAAAATATACAAGTTAGGTATACTCTTTATCATCATTGGATTTTGTTCAACAGAGCTTGTACTTTTTTTTCAAGGAATCTGGCAATTTTTAGAAAATGGAATTTTGCCATTTTATCCTCATCTACTTTTTGCACTGAGTATTTTTTTGCCTTCAGGAATCCTTTCTATTACTATCAATTGTTTTCTTTGTAAAATAAAAATATTATGAACCATCATTTATTACTTATTATTCACTTAATGAGTGCTACTTTTTGGGTTGGCGGTCATTTGATATTGGTTGCATCTTATTTACCACGAGCCATTAAAGAAAAAAATCAAAACTATATTTTGAATTATGAAAAAAAGTTTGAACCAATAGGCATGCTGTCATTGATATTACTTGTATTGTCAGGGATTTTAATGGCATATAAATATGGAGTGACCATTGAGCATTGGTTTGAATTTGCAACACCAATAGAAAAAATCGTATCGACTAAATTGCTTTTGTTATTTGCAACCCTACTCTTTGCTTTAAGTGCTCAATTTAAAGTACTCCCTAAACTCAATAATAACATAAAATACTTACCAGAAATGACTTTGCATATTTTATGTGTTACAATAATTGGGATTACAATGCTAATTTTGGGTTCCTTTGTTCGTTTTGGAGGCTATTAAATCATAAATTTGTAAAAAAACGTGCTATGTTTTCAAAAACTACTGAATACGGCATTCGAGCCGCAATTTTTGTGGCATCAGAATCGCATCAAAACAAAAGATCCGGGCTAAAGGATATTGCCAAAAAAATAGATTCTCCAGAAGCTTTTACGGCCAAAATCATGCAAATTTTAACCAAAAACAAACTGATAGATTCTGTAAAAGGAGTCGGAGGCGGTTTTGAAATCCCAACAGAACGTTTGTCACAAATTAAACTTTCGCAAATAGTAAATGCGTTAGAAGGTGATCGTGTGTTTAAAGGTTGTGGCTTAGGCTTATCCAATTGTTCCGAAGAACATCCGTGCCCAATGCATGATAAATTCAAATCAATCAGAAACGATCTTTCTAATATGTTAGAAAATACCACCCTCGAAGAATTGACTTTGGGTTTAAAAACGGGAGATACATTTTTGCGATATTGATTCACTACCGTGTCTCTAATTCTGAACCAATTTACATTGGGTATCTACAAAAGAAAGTATTCTTAGAAACTTAATTTCTCTTATTAGCCACTATTACTTTTGACTTTATAACTATTGCTGGGAATCTTTTTAAGTATTCCTTGCTGACGCCACTACCACACATCTTGAACTTTTGCACTCAACCTTAAGCAGTTTAAAAGTTAAGTACCTTTTTTTTAATTCTACGTAAAAAAATACGTAAAACAAATTTGAAATTAAGTATTTATACTTATATTTGCTTTGTAATACTTAATTATTGAGTTATGATCAAGGTAATTGTAGTCGGTAACGGCATGGTAGGATATAAATTTTGTGAAAAATTTGTTTCAAAATCGGGGCAAGAAAAATATGAAATCACTGTTTTTGGCGAAGAGCCGAGAAGAGCTTATGATCGCGTGCATTTAAGCGAATATTTCAGTGGCAAGAGTGCTGATGATTTAGCCTTATCCACAGCAGAATGGTACAAAGAGCAGAACATTGTATTGAATACTTCCGAATTGGTCACTGCACTCGACACTACCCATCGGACCATAACCACACATACTGGCAAAAATTATACGTACGATTACTTAGTACTAGCAACGGGTTCCGCGGCATTTGTCCCACCAATAAAAGGGGTAGAAAAAGAAGGCGTTTTCGTGTACAGAACTATCGAAGATTTAGATGCCATTATGGCCTATGCCAAAAAGATAAAAACCAAAGGTGCTACTGAAGCTGCTGTACTTGGCGGAGGTTTGCTAGGACTGGAGGCTGCGAAAGCAGTCAGAGATCTTGGACTGAATCCTCATGTGGTAGAATTTGCCCCTCGATTAATGCCAAGACAATTGGATCAGGGCGCTAGTAATATGCTGCAAGCTAAAATCGAAGCGCTCAACATAGGTATCCATCTCAATAAAGCGACACAATATATTGATGGAGAAGATTGTATCAAGGGGATGATGTTTGCCAACGATGAACTACTTAAAGTAGACATGCTAGTCATATCTGCTGGAATCAAACCGCGTGACGAACTCGCAAGAGGCGCTGGATTAGTTGTTGGTGATCGTGGAGGAATTGTAGTCAATAATCAAATGCAAACATCGGATCCTTTTGTTTATGCTATTGGAGAAGTAGCGTTATACCACAACATGATTTATGGCTTGGTCGCACCAGGTTACGAAATGGCAGACGTAGCGGCAGAACAAATACTCAAAGGTTCAAAAACGATGCGAGACACCATCGACATGTCGACACAATTAAAGTTAATTGGTGTTGAAGTGGCGAGTTTTGGTGATCCTTTCATAGAAAATGAAGAGGTGACTGCTATCGTTTACGAAAATAAATTCAACGGCATTTACAAAAGAATCAATGTCACCAAAGACGGCAAAACCTTACTTGGCGGTATTCTTGTTGGCGATTCCTCCGATTATAATGCGCTGTTTCAGATTTACAACAATGCTTTGGCTTTGCCTGCCAATCCAGAAGATTTAATACTAGGATCTCGAGGAGGCGAAAGCAACACTATAGGTAGCGCAATGGATTTGCCTGATACAGCCGTAATCTGTTCGTGTGAAAACGTAACCAAAGGCGCCATTTGCTGTTCCATCACCGAAGGAAGTTGCGAAACTCTTTCGGATGTAGTCAAACTCACCAAAGCGACTTCGGGTTGTGGTGGCTGTAAACCAATGGTGGTGGACTTGGTAAAAGCAGCTCAAAAATCAATTGGAAAAGAAGTAAAAGAAAACCTATGTGAGCATTTTCATTATACTCGTCAAGAACTATTTGATTTAGTAAAAATCAATAAATATGTCAACTTCTACGAAGTAATCGACCACCATGGAAACGGAGATGGCTGTGAAGTTTGTAAACCGGTAGTTGCCTCCATTTTTTCTAGTATCTATAATGATACAGCCAATAAACACGTTACGACCCAAGACACTAATGATCGCTTTTTGGCTAATATTCAGCGTAACGGCACTTACTCTGTTGTACCCCGTGTCGCAGGAGGCGAAATAACACCCGAAAAACTAATCGTGATTGGTGAAGTAGCCAAACAATTTAATTTGTACACCAAAATTACTGGTGCTCAACGTGTTGATTTATTTGGAGCTCACGTGGGTGATCTCCCTGAAATATGGAGAATTTTAATCGAAAATGGCTTCGAAAGTGGCCATGCTTACGGCAAATCCTTAAGAGCAGTTAAAAGCTGTGTGGGCAATGCTTGGTGTCGCTATGGTATGGACGACAGCGCTGGCTTTGCCATCGAACTCGAAAACCGATACAAAGGTATTCGTGCCCCACACAAACTCAAAGGAGGCGTTTCGGCGTGTATTAGAGAATGTGCTGAAGCTAGAGGCAAAGACTTTGGCGTAATCGCAGTAGAAGGAGGTTGGAATCTTTACATCTGCGGCAATGGAGGGGCAAATCCAAAACACGCCGTACTTTTGGCCGAACAAATAGATAAAGCAACCGTTATAAAATATCTCGATCGTTTCTTGATGTACTATATCCGCACCGCTGGCCCGCTAGTACGAACTGCTACCTGGCTAGATAAGTTGGATGGAGGTTTGGATTACTTAAAAGAAATCATCATTCACGATCGCATTGGCATCTGTGAAACTTTAGAAAATGAAATGGAAAAACTAGTGGGCACTTTTGAATGCGAGTGGAAGCAAGTGCTCGAAAAACCAAGGCTTTTAAAGCGTTTTAGTCATTTTGTGAATACTGACGAGAAAGATGATGCCATAGAATTTGTTCCTTTAAGAGATCAAAAAATGCCAAGACCTTGGTAAAAAATATAAAAAATAACGTTTCCCTTTAACGCCACCTCTTTCCTCCCTCTATTCAACTTGGAAAGAGTATAGCGTTATTTAAATCAAAAAAATATGGAAGAATTATTAAATCAATACGAAACAGTAGCTACCGAAAATGTAAAAATTTGGTTCAAAGCAGGAAACATTAAAGATTTTCCAAGTAATAGAGGTGGCTGTATTAAATACAAAAACAAACAAATTGCTGTTTTCAATTTTGAAAGAAGAAATGCTTGGTATGCTTGCCAAAATGCTTGTCCACACAAAATGGAAATGGTCTTATCGAGAGGTATGACAGGATCTGCTGACGGCGTTCCAAAAATAGCCTGTCCAATGCACAAAAAAACCTTTTCTCTTATTGACGGGAGCAACCTAAACGGAGACGATTACAAAATTGCAACATACCCAGTAAAGATTGAAGGTGACGAAGTATTCGTTGGCTTTTTGGATTAAATACGTATATTTGGTTGATAAAAAATATTGCTTTTTCTTATTTTAAGCCGATTAAAAAAACGTCTATAACTTCCTTTTCAATGAATGTGAATCGTTTTCAAAATGCGCTACAGCGCATTGATGCTGCCAATGCAAAAGACCCCAATAAAGTTGTAATTGATGACACAATAGTTGCAAAAGAATTATTGTATTCTGATAGAATGCTAAACCGCTTGATGGATTTTGCTCCCGATGCATCTGAAGCCATTCAAATTGCCGCCAAAGGGCAACATATTTGCCGTTGGGAAATTGCTAGAAACACCTATCCGATGGATCGTGTGGGCTACTTAAAATGGAGAGAAGCACTCAAAAAATTTCATGCTTCGAAAACTACTTCAATTCTGAAAGAAGTTGGTTATGAAAACGCATTTATAGACCGAGTTTGCTTTCTAATTGAAAAAAAATTACTCAAAAAAGATGCTGAAACCCAATTGCTCGAAGACGTAATTTGTTTGGTCTTCCTTGAATATTATTTAGAAGAGTTTATCCTAAAACACGACACTGAGAAGCTCAAAAATATTATTATAAAAACCTGGAACAAAATGTCTGAAAAAGGGCAAAAAACAGCCTTAACCTTATCTTTTTCAACGGCAAGTTTACAACTCATAAAAGAAGCGTTAGAATTATAATTGACTATGAGTAGTTCAAAAAACGACACCACAATAGACTCCATTTCCTTCAAAAATTTAAGGAGATTGTATCTCTTTGCACTATTAACAATTGCATTGACTGTTTTGGTAAGTCAGTTTATTCTACAATACAATCTCAACCGTCAATTAAGTGATTCCAAAATCATCAACACTTCTGGAAAACAAAGAATGTTAAGCCAAAAGTTGACTAAAGAACTTTTAATCCTTCATGCTGCAACAGATCCCTCCAAAGTTGAAATGGAAAAAAAAAGGATTGATTCTATTCTTAATAGATGGAAATTTAATCATAATGCTTTAGTGTATGGCAATGAAAAACTAGGTTTTCCTGAAGAGAAAAGCGCGCTATTGAACAAATTGTATCAATCGATTCAACCCAATTTCGAAGCCATAATAGCCGCGAGCCATCAGTATTTACAAATTAAAAAAAACGAGCAAAATCCTGAGAAGCTAAAGCAATTGATAACTATTATTTTGGACAATGAACGTGTTTTTTTGACCAAAATGAATCAAATTGTTGAACAATATGATCAAGAAGCTTTAGAAAAGGTAACGTTACAAAGCAAAACAGAATACGGCATACTGCTTTTTACCCTGCTGGTATTGGTTTTAGAATTCCTTTTTATCTTTAAACCTACTAATAAAAAGATTGAGATACTAATTTCAAAACTGTTAACCTCAGAAAGAAAAGCACTTAAATTAGCTTACAATACCGAAGTTTTGAGTGAAATAAAAGAAAACTCTGTAAAAGAACTCAAATCTTTAAATTATGCTATGGAAAACACACTACTTTACTGTAGAGTAGCACCTAACGGAACTTTAATTCACATAGGAGAAAAATTTTCCAAATTATTACACTATAATAAATCCACTACTGAACAACGTTTTTCACAAGTACTTACCGCTTCAGAAAAAGAACAGCATAGCATTGACCGTATCATTGCAGAAAAACATAGAAGCGGTTGGCAAGGAGAAATTACCTTTACAAGTAAAGAAGACACTACCATTTGGCTGGACTTATCTATGGTTCCTGTAACTATAAAAAAAGGAGCATCTGAGCTGTTGATTATCTGCTTTGATATAACGGAAAGAAAAAAAGCACAACAAGAAGTGGAGCGCCTTAACATTGAAAGCAGTGAGGCAAAAATCAATCAGCAAAAAATAATTTCGAGTAAAATTATCGAAAATCAAGAAAACGAACAAAATCGCATTGCCAAGGAAATTCATGACGGAATAGGCCAAATGCTAACAGGCCTTAAGTTTAGTCTTGAGAGTATCAATCTAGATGATAAAGAAAAGACCTCCCAAAAAATGGAATACCTCAAACAACTTTCTTTAGACATTATAAAAGGTGTTCGAACTGCTACTTTCAACTTAATGCCTCCCGAATTGAGTGATCATGGCATCGTCTCATCTTTGTCTAAGTTATGTCAAGAACTATCCAAATTAACTGGGAAAAGTATTGTTTTTTATAACAAAAGTCAGTTTGAACAGCGTTTGGACTCACTAACGGAAATTAATATATATAGACTTTCGCAAGAAGCCATAAATAATGCTATCAAATATGCTGATTCAACACACATTATTGTTCAATTATCGCATAGCACTAGCATTTTAAGCATCACGATTGATGATAATGGCAAAGGATTTGACCTACAATCTGTAGAAAAAAAGCGCAACAGCACATCTGGAATGGGGCTTGTTTTTATGCAAGAACGAATACAATACATCAACGGGCGTATTTTTATTAACTCAATTCCTGGTGAAGGTACTCGAATTACCTTCAATATTCCTATATAGGAATTCGCTCTTTATAGTTTTGATATGTATTCTACATAATTACAAAATACGTATCTTAGCCCCAAGATTAGTTAATTTTACTTAAAAAAAAATCAATACTTATGAATCATCCCATTCGAGTAGTATTAGCAGATGACCACGTGTTCGTTCGTGATGGTATCAAATCACTGTTAGAGAATGAAAATAATATTATAGTTGTTGGGGAAGCTACAGATGGACAAGAAGCCTTGACTATAGTAGCCTCTGAAAAACCCGATTTACTTATCGTAGACATTAGAATGCCTCACTTTACTGGCATTGAAGTGGTTGAAAAAATACGTCAAGAGAACACCCCACTCAAGATTGTAGTACTATCCATGCACGAATCAGAAGAATATGTATTAAAATCTATAAAAGCAGGCGCGGATGGTTACTTACTTAAAGGATCTAGTAAAGAAGAATTCTTAAAAGCATTGCACACTGTTGCTAATGGTGGTAAATATTTTAGTGGCGATATTTCCTCTATTTTAATTAACCAACTTACTAATGGCAACGCACCACTCAACACTGAAAAAAAACGACAACTAGACGAAGAGCTAGTTATAACCAAAAGAGAAAAAGAAATTTTGCAACTTTTATTATCAGGAAAAGGCAATAAAGAAATTGCAGAAGCCCTTGAAATTAGTAAACGAACAGCAGAAGTGCATCGCTTTAACTTGATGAAAAAACTTAAGGTTAAAAATTTAATTGAATTAGCAAACAAAGCAAAAGAATATTCGCTGCTCTAGTGTTTATTCAAAAACTTATTGATTCAATGCGTACAAGTGGTAATTTTACCACTTTTTTTTGCTTTATAAATTCCTAAATGAGCTATCCCTCATAGATTCCCTACAGTTTACACCAAATACAACGCTACCATAAAAACGATTAAAAAAGTCTTTTTTAAACTATTAGTTAGTTCTTCAGCTATCGAAACAACGCCTTAAGCAAAATACTTATAAAAAATTAAGTATAAATACTTAATTATTTTTCAAAAACTGCGTTTTGACAGGTTTTACTCCATCATTCGTCATTATTTTTGCCGTAAAAGCACACGAAATACTTAAACAAAGGATTTCATCTACGTATTAAAATAATGTAAAATAACTAACCTATCGAACATGAGCTTAATTTCAACCCACCAACCGCTTACTCGTTTAAACATTTTCAGCTTTAAAGGCGTTCAAATGCGAACTTTCCATATTACATGGCTTACCTTTTTCTTTAGTTTTTTTGCCTAGTTTGGTATGGCTTCACTAATGCCCTTGGCAAAAGAACAGTTACATCTAACCAAAGATCAATTGGGTAATATTCAAATTGCCTCTGTTTCTGCAACAATAATAGCTCGATTACTAATCGGTCGACTAGTAGATGCCTACGGCCCAAGATTGGTGTATACTTGGCTGCTAGTAATATGTGCTGTACCGGTTTTGTTAATAGGAACTTCACAATCGTATGAAAGCTTTTTACTGTTTCGATTAGCCATAGGTGTTATTGGAGCTTCTTTTGTTATTACACAATTTCATACTTCTGTAATGTTTGCACACTCAATAAAAGGAACAGCAAATGCTACAGCGGGAGGGTTTGGAAATGCTGGTGCTGGCTTAGCAAATAGCACAATGCCATTAATTGCTGCTGGCTTTGTAGGATTAGGATTTTGTACACACGAAGATAGTTGGAGATACGCTATGATAGTTCCTGGAGTTATACTATTAATTTGCGCCTTTGTCTATGTTAGATATACGAAAGATTTACCCAACGGGAATTATAAAGAATTAGGAATTGCCAACGAAAATAAAGAAAACACCTTTATGTTAGCCGTAAAAGACTACCGCACGTGGGTCTTAACGGTTGCCTATGCAGCTTGTTTTGGTGTTGAAATTACGATTGACAATTTCGCTCCAATTTATTTTACAGATACTTTTGGAGCAAGTCTAAAAACGGCTGGATTATGCGCCGGAATCTTTGGTATGATTAATATTTTTGGTCGTCCCTTAGGAGGAATTGTAGCCGATAAAGCAGGCAAAATATATGGTTTTTCTGGAAAAAACGTATTGCTTGCTTTGCTATTAATTGTTGAAGGAATTGGAATCATTTTCTTTGGGTTGACAGAGCAGCTGGGGCTTGCAATCTTCTTAATGTTTCTTTTTGGAATGAGTTTAAAGATGGCAAACGGAGCCACTTATAGCCTTGTTCCCTTTATCAATCCAAAGGCTGTTGGAAGCGTGGCAGGGATTGTTGGAGCCGGAGGAAACATAGGTGCTATGCTAATTGCGTTTTTATTTAAAGCAAAAGCAGTTAAAGTAACAAAAGACGTGATTGATACTAATGGTCTTTCTAAAACCAAAGAATTAATTGATTATACTGATGCTTTTTACACACTGGGAATCATCATCTTTATTACAGGAATCATTGTTTTAGCAGTAAAATATGCCATCAAAACAAAGGATAGTGAATAACTACTTCCGCTTTGGGTAACTAGCACTTAAATAAAGAAAGAAAGAAAGAAAGAAAGAAAGAAAGAAAGAAAGAAAGAAAGAAAGAAAGAAAGAAGGAATGAAATTATACCAGCAATTTTGGATATACTTTCATTCCTTTTTTTGCTTGTTTACGTTCCTGTATAACACGGGAATTATTCAAAGCAGTTTCGCAAATCAAGGATTGATGTAAACAAATACATCTCACAGCAGTGGGAATAATTATTAAATAGGCTTTAATCAAAAATAGGTTAAATTTTGGCTAAAGCCTTTTTTGAATCTCATTTTAAAAAATGGGCTAAAGCCCATTCCTATTCAAACTTTACAAAAAAAGAACGGGTAAACATTGCTATTCAAATGCACATTCAAAACAATATTAGAATGAACTAAAGCTTAGTTCTATTGAAACTTTACAAAAAAAGAACGAGCTAAACTCATTCCTTTTCAAAAGCTACTTTAATCCATAAAAAATCCTTGCAAATTGCCTAAACAACGCAAGGATTCTTTCCACCAAATTGAATTGAAACTAACTCTTATAGGTCATTCCCATATCTTCAATAGAAAATGCATCGGTCAATAAGTGGAGCAAACGATCTCTCAACTCAATGTATTCTGGCATTTTTACAATCTCAATTTTGTTTCTCGGTCTTGGCAAATGCACTTCTTCAATTTCTCTTATAGTGGCCGAAGGACCATCTTTTAACACCACAATTCTGTCCGATAAAAATAAGGCTTCCTCAATATCGTGTGTAATCATAATGATGGTTTTATCGCGATTATTGAGATTCCAAAGTTTCAACACTTCCAATTGCATAGAACTCTTGGTAAAGGCATCTAAAGCTCCAAAAGGTTCGTCCAAAAGTAGTACTCCAGGATTGATGGCGAAAGCTCTTGCAATGGCAACTCTTTGTTTCATTCCTCCAGATAACTGGCCTGGCAATTTGTCTCGATGTTGTAACAAGTTGACCATTTTTAGGTTGGCATCTACAATCTCGTGTTTTTCTTTTTTGGAACAATTCATTACCGAATCTACGGCTTGAAAAATATTTTCGTGAACCGTCAACCAAGGCAATAAGGAGTAGTTTTGAAATACTATACCCCTATCAGGGCCTGGTCCTTTGATGGTGTTACCGTCTAACTCGACCGTACCTCCTGAGGGAGTTAGCATTCCAGCGATGGCATTCATAATGGTTGATTTTCCGCAACCAGAATGCCCAATGATAGAAATGATTTCGCCTTTTTTTATGGATAAGTTAATATCACGTACAGCGGTATATTTCCCTTTGGGAGTTGGGAAGGATATTTCTAAATTTTTGATTTCTAAATAGCTCATTTTGATTTGTTTTTTTTGAGGTTTTGACAAGGTTTAAGGTTGTTTAAAGTTTAATAGGGTTTAAGTTGTTCAAGAACTTATCCGGTTTAAACAACCTTAAACCTTAAACTTTAAACATTTTTTTACCCTTTGTAAGCAACTTTATGCTCGATGTAAGTAAAAATCCTATCGAAAAGTAGTCCTACTAATCCAATGATAATGATGGCCGATATTACTTTTTCGAGGCTCAAGGCATTCCAACTGTCCCAAACAAAGAACCCAATTCCAGCGCCTCCAGAAAGCATTTCACCTGCTACTATTACCAGCCAAGCCACGCTGATACTGAGTCGCAATCCGGTTATGATATGTGGTAAGCTATACGGAATTAGTATTTTTGTGAGGTAACGCATTTTGGAAAAACCAAAGGCCTTAGCCACGTTTTTATGATCTTGTGGTATGGACCCTACTCCAAAAGAGGTATTGATAAGCGTTGACCACAGTGATGTAATGAAAACGATGAAAATAGTAGCCATTCCGGTGTCTTTAAAAACCACCAAACCTATTGGAAACCAAGCTAAAGGCGACACCGGTTTTAACAACTGCACAATGGGATAAAAGATTTGTTTGCAAATCGTGCTGGCTCCCATCAATATTCCAATCGGTATGGCAAATAATGACCCAATTAAAAATCCTGAAAGCACTGTTTTGATGGAGGTAAACAACTGCAATCCGATGCCTTTGTCATTAGGACCATAATCATAAAAAGGATCGCTCAACATTTCCTTGAGCACCGTAAGTGTCGCTACTGGACCTGGCAAAGCTTGCTCTGTAAAATAACTCATAAGGCTCCAAAATCCGGCAAACAAAAACAATCCAACTAAGGCCAATAGGGCTGATTTTGATTTTTGAAGCAGGTTTGTGAATAACAATTTCAAGTTTGCTTTTCCTTGATCGCTACTTGTAGCAATAGCTTGCTCTTGAATACTTTCTGCACTCAAAGCATCGATAGTGAGGGTGTTTTTATCTGACATAGTATGCTAATTAAATTTCTATTTTTTTTATTTTTTGAAACATATAAGTCATTGAAGTTTTTTTCTCTATTTTAAACACTTAAATAACTTATATGTTACAACTTTCATTATTGTTTGTCTTTACTTTTTAACCACTTTTAGGTAGGCCGCAGGATTGGAAGGATCAAATACGGTTTTATCCATCGTTAAGGCAAAAGGTTTCATATCGTCGTTGGGTACTTTTACATTCATACTTTTGGCCACTTCTTTGTATAAATCATCCAGAATAAGTTTATCAGCAATGGCGGTATAATTGGGCGCTTCCTTTAAGTAGCCAAAACGAACATACTGTGCCATGGCCCAAATAGCATGCGATTTTCTAGGATAATTTACCATTCCGCCTTTATGAAACAACATATAGTCATTGTCATAAATTTCAACACCTTGGTTACATCCTAAGTTGTAGTCTCCCATAAGTCTTGCCTCGATAACATCAGCTGGTGCATTTACATAAGGCGCTTTACCAATAATCGCGGCGGCTTTTTTTCTGTTTGAAGGTACGTCAAGCCACTTACAAGCTTCCATAACCGCTTTCATAACTTTTACTAAATCGGTTCTGCGTTTGGCACTAAATTCTTTGTTAACTACCAAGGCTTTCTCAGGATGGTCTTTCCAGATGTCTTGTGAGGCTACTTGTGTAAAACCTATCCCTTGTTTTACAGCAACACCACCCCAAGGCTCGCCAACACAGTAACCGTCCATATTTCCCACTTTCATATTGGCAACCATTTGTGGCGGTGGAATGGTTATAATTTTGACTGCTTTTTGATTCAATCCTGCTACAGACATCCAGTTGCGCAACCATAAATCGTGCGTTCCTCCTGGAAAAGTCATAGCAAAAGTGACTTCTTTCTCGGCTTTCAATTTAGCCGCAACTACTGGGGTAACTTTATTCATTTGTTTAAAACCAACTTTGCCACAAAAATCATTGGATAAAGTAATGGCTTGACCGTTTACGTTAAGCATCATGGCAATCATCATTTCTGAACCTGCTTTCCCTCCTACCCCTGTGTAAACAGAGAAAGGCATAGAATACAAGCAATGAGCACCATCGAGTTCGCCTGTTAAAATCTTATCACGAACATTGGCCCAAGAAGATTCTTTGGTCACTACTACCTCAACACCATACTTTTTAAAAAGTCCCAATTCTTTAGCCATTACGATTGGGGAACAATCGGTTAAAGGAATAAATCCTAATCGTACAGGGTCATTTTGTGCCGCAATGGATTGAAAAAAAGCGACGGTTACAATCAAAAAAACAGATTGTATGGTTTTGTTTATTAATGTTTTCATATTTCTTGTTTTAAGTTTTATAGTTTATTGTTGGTGGTTCGTGGTTCGTGGTTTGCGGTTTGTGGTTTGTGGTTTGAAATAATCAGAATTATCAAATCACTAATGCACAACACCTAACACCCACCATAGCATTACTTTTTAGCTAAAAAATTAGGGGTAATATTGAGCATAATATATCCAAAGTGAGGCGTTAAGTCAGCATTAGCAACGTTTTTTACAGCTGCAGAAGCCATAGTGTTGGTGGCTTGCATATAAGAATAACCAGCCTCTAAATTGATCATTTTAGTCAAACCATATTTCACAGTAACATCTAACTCGGTACCCAGATATTTGTTAAGGTTCCCTGCCAAGGTACTGGCCGATTCAAATCCGTGCAAATCAAAAGTGAAACTCAAATTATCTTTAGCATTGTATTTCGCTTTTAAGAAATAATTCAATAACCCTTGGCTTCCAAAACCACTAGCTACATAAAAATAGTCCATATATCCCCAGAATTTGTGTGGTGTTCCATACAAAGGATCAAAACGATTGCTCTTACTTGTTGCAGTCACTGCTTTTGTTCCGTCATTTCCAGAAAGGTAATCGATTCCTGGGCCTACAAACCATTTGCGTCCCATTTGATAAGTAGCAGTAACAGAAGCTAAATTTGCATTAATAGAGCGACCGTCTTTGTCTTTACCTCCTTGGTGATAGACGCTTCCTGTAAGGTTCAATTTTCGAGTTAGAAAAGTATTGAAGAAAAATCCCGCAGTGTTTCGGCTCCAAACGCCTTCTGTATTCACTTTTGTAACCACTGCTGGTGTTCCACTAGTTACAGTGGTATACTTATTAAAGTCGTCTTTAAAGAATAAAAAGGAAATGTCTCCAAAAGAAAACTTTTTGTCAACATATAAGTACTGAAAAGATTTGTACATCGTCCCAATTCCATTAGTACCAGCGCCATAAGCAGGATTAGTACCATTATAAATTGTTCCTGAACTAAGTTCTTTGTTTTGATTAAAAGCTACCCCTACATCGGCAATCCATCCTTTGTTGGCATATTTAAATACAATGGCATCGTGGCGACGTCCTTGTTGCAACCAATCCAACCCCCCTAATACTTTTTGATCATCATAAGAAATTTGTTGACGTCCAATCTTTACTGACATATTTTGAATAGTGCTTAGTGTATCTATCAAACTTATTTCTCCCCAAGCTTCGTGCAACAAAACACCATTATTCACTTCTGTAGTGGTTCTATTGATTGAGGAAGCATCCTGCCCCCAAACTCTCACGTCTTGTAGTGCCGTAAAAACTTTGAAACGGTATCCAGAATAGCCCAAATTTAATCTGGCTCTTTGTGAATTGAACAAGGCCGTCTTCTCTCCCTTCTTTTGTAAAGTTCCAAATCCTGCTCTAATTTCTGTCCTTTCTCTGATTTGTCCTGTTGCCGTTAATTGTGCTTTAGTAGTGTTTACAGAAAAAAGAGTAATCACTCCGGCTAGTAAAGCGATTTTGTATCCTTTTGTTGCTGTACTTACTACTTCTTTTTTAAATGAATGTTTTTTGTTGGTTAACATAGTTTTCGGTTTTGATTAGTACATTACAAACTTAATTAAGTATTTATACGTACGTATTGTGATTTTACAAACAAAAAACTCTTTTTACCCCTTCTTTTATAGTACTAAAAAGCGGGCTATTTTATGCGTTTTCGCAATAAAAAAATTAGAATCCCAATAAAAACAGCCCTTTAGCACAATACCAATACTTAGATAATTACCACTAGTTCACAACAAAACAACGCTATAGTATTCAAATACATAAAAAAAAAAGCCTCATTAAAGAGGCTTTGCGTGCTACATTTCAAATAAATACGGTAAACTATCTAAATTTAAATGTATTTATGATCCATAATTTCGGTTCTTAGCTTAGTTATATTTAACAATCCTATTCTTTTTCCAGTAGTTTCTATTAATTGTTCTTTTTTTAAACTAGAGATCATTCTGGTCACTTGTTCCTCTGTGGTACCGGCAAAATCTGCTATCTCTTTACGGGATAACGCTATGTCTATAGTGCCATCTGTTTGACCAAATTTTCTATGGATGTACAATAAAGAGTCAATCACACGTTCGCGAACATTCATGTGTGCAATTTTCCGAATATTATTTTCACTTTTATTGAGTTCCTCTGCATAGAACAACATTAAATCATAGGTAAATTCTGGAACAGTATGCAAAATTTCGAGCATAACTTCATTACTAAAATTACACAAAACAGTATCCTCTAAGGCGTAAGCCCCAATCAAATAGCGTTTACTGGTACCAAAACCTCGAAAACCTAATGTATCACCGTCTTTGGTAAAGCGAACAATTTGCTCTCTACCATTAATACCGGTTTTTATGGTTTTAACTTTCCCTTTTTTTATAAAATACAGCCCTTGCATAGGAGCACCCTCAATTATAAATTGATGACTTTTTTTACATAAAAAGCTATTTTTTTTATCCAAAAAAGGTTTCATTTTATCCAAATGCAAATGCTTTTTTATAAAACAATTTTCATTGTTACAACTATTGCAATGTGCTAAGGCTTCCTTCATAATTGTATCTTTTTAAAATTAAATTCAAACTTTACATAAATAATTAACCGTCACGATTTCCTGCATTATTTTGCTTTTACCACGCTATAAATTGTAGTATTCTAAAAAATGAGCTTGGGATTTATCGTATCTCGAATTTTTATTCAAACTTAAGAAAAAAAATAAATTACATACGTATTTTTACGTAAAAATACTTATTTTTACAACTGATTTATCGAAATACAATTTTAGATAATCATTATAAAGAAAAGTGTAAATAAAGAAGTGTAATAATGCAAAATTCTGAAATCAAAACTACCTGTTCCTACTGCGGCGTTGGTTGTGGCATCCTCGTTACAAATGACCCTAAAAATGGAGTAATTGTAAAAGGAGACCCTGATCATCCTGTAAACAAAGGAATGCTTTGCTCTAAGGGAATGAATCTCCATTATGTAGCCAATGACATTTCGGATCGCATTTTATATCCCGAAATGCGTTGGAGCAGAAATCAACCTTTAGAGCGCGTCAATTGGGATAAAGCTTTAGAGCGAGCAGCGGCAGTTTTTTCGACTATCATAAAAAAACACGGCCCTGATAGTGTGGGTTTTTACATTTCTGGGCAATGTTTGACAGAAGAATATTATTTGGTTAACAAACTAGTAAAAGGTTTTTTGAAAACCAATAATATAGATACCAACTCGAGATTGTGCATGAGCTCGGCCGTTGCGGGCTACAAAAAAACCTTTGGAGAAGATTCGGTTCCTATAGCTTATGAAGATATAGAACTTGCCGATACTTTCTTAATCACAGGAGCCAATCCTGCTTGGTGCCATCCTATTTTATTTAGACGAATTGAACAACACAAAGCAAATAACCCGAAAGTAAAGATTATTGTTATTGATCCTCGCAAAACAGATTCGGCTTTAAATGCAGATTTACACTTACAAATCATTCCAGGCACTGATATTATACTGTACCACGCTCTTGCAAAAAGAATCATCGAGAAGGGCTATACCGATCAGGATTTTATAAAAAATCATACCGAAAACTACCAAGCCTATAAAGCATTAGTTGGAGCGAGTTCGTTAGAAAAAGCCTCAAAATTATGTGGTGTCTCGGTTAATGACATCAAACTTGCGGCAGATTGGATAGGCAAAGCCAAAGGTTTTCTATCTCTTTGGGCTATGGGATTGAACCAAAGCGCTATTGGCGTTGATAAAAACACTGCCCTATTAAATCTTTCTCTACTGACAGGACATGTCGGGAAACCAGGTTCGGGACCGTTCTCACTAACTGGCCAACCCAATGCTATGGGAGGACGAGAAGTTGGTGGAATGGCCAATCTATTAGCTGCTCACAAAGAATTAAGTAATCCAATACATCGTAAAGAAGTTGCCGATTTTTGGGGTGTTTCTGATATTTCTGAACAACCGGGTCTAACTGCAACTGAGATGATTGAAGCATTGAATTCTGGAAAAATGAAAGCCATTTGGATTATCTGTACCAATCCTTTAGTAAGCCTGCCCAATTCAAGAGCGGTAGAAAAAGCATTGGAGAACGCCAAATTTGTAGTGGTCCAAGAAATCTCGCATCGCTCGGATACGGTTAAATACGCCGATTTGCTGTTACCCGCAGCTGGATGGTTGGAAAAAGAAGGAACGATGACCAACTCAGAACGACGCATCTCCTATTTAGCCAAAGGAATCAATCCTCCTGGAGAAGCTTTATCAGATGTAGAAATTATCACTCGCTTTGCCAAAAAAATGAATTTTAGTGGTTTTGATTATGCCACAACAGAAGAAGTGTATCGTGAATATACTTCGCTGACCAAAAACACCACTATCGATATTTCGTTTTTAAATTATAATAGACTACAAAACGAAGGCACTTTTCAATGGCCCGTGCCTGATTATGGACATCCTGGCACACCTCGATTGTTTACAGATAAAAAATTCTACACTCCTTCTCAAAAAGCCATTTTCAATATTCCAACAGCCATCGAAAATACCTCGGAGGCCCCAAGTTCTGAATTCCCTTTTATTCTTACCACGGGAAGAATTAGAGACCAATGGCACACCATGACCAAAACAGGAAAAGTCTCCCGATTAATGACACACATTTCAAGTCCAGTATTGGACATGAACGCTATCGATGCCTATAAAGCAGGTATACAATCGGGCGATATTGTGGTAGTTACCAGCAAAAATGGTACAGTACGAGTTAAAGTAAAGGTATCCAATACCATTCGAGAGTCTGTTGTTTTTCTACCTATGCATTGGGGAAAACAATTGGATAACGATTTAAATCGCACCAACAATCTCACGAATATTTTAGTAGATCCTGTTTCAAAAGAACCCGACTTTAAATACACCACAGTTGCCATTACAAAGTATGTAAAACCTATAGAAAAAATTGCCGTAATTGGTGCTGGTGCTGCCGCCTTTCGATTCATTCAAAACTATAGAGAACTCAATACCGAAGATGAAATCATTGTCTTTTCGAATGAAGAAAACCCTTTCTACAATAGAGTTTTACTACCTGAATATGTGACTGCTGAACTTTCATGGGAACAACTTCAAAAAATAAAAGCCGAAGCTTTGGCTAAATTGAACATTACCCTACAATCCAATGTTGCTATTACTGCTATCAACCCCACAACGAAATCTATACTTGATACTAATGGTATTTCTCATACCTATGATACTTTGATTTTAGCCACAGGCAGCCGTCCTTTTATTCCCGAAAATGCGCAATTGCACTTACCCGGCCGTTTTACGATGAGAAAAAAAGCAGATGCCGATCGTCTTAGAGATTATCTAGATCAAACTAGACTACCTTCTGAAGACCAACACGTAGTAATCGTTGGTGGCGGATTATTAGGCCTGGAGTTGGCCGCAGCTCTAAAACATAAAAAAGTAAAAATCACCATTATTCAGCGAGCATCACGTTTAATGGAACGTCAATTGGATCGAATTTCGAGTAAATTATTAGCCGAAGAAGTACAACTTAGAGACATCCAAATTTACTTTGACAATGAAGTCAGTACTGTATTTAGCACCAAACGTCCCAACGAACTAGAAATCGCTCTAAAAAGTGGACGAACCCTAACGGCCAATGCTATCGTTTACACGATTGGCACCATTCCTAACATCGAAATAGCCAAAGAAGCTGGAATTGTTTGTGCCAGAGGCGTAAAAGTCAATCAACATTTACAATCCTCAAATCCTAGTGTTTTTGCCATTGGAGAAATCGCTGAATTTGAAAACAAACTCTTTGGTATCACCTCGGCAGCCGAAGAGCAAGCCGATATTCTAGCCAATTATATGGCAGGTGATGTAAGTAGCCACTACAAGGGTTCGGTATTGATGAATATTTTAAAACTGGAAGATATCAACTTATGCAGTATTGGAGAAATCGAAGTGCCAGAAAACGATGATTCGTATGAGGAAATCGTATTTTCGGATTTAGGAAAAAGGTATTATAAAAAATGCATTGTCAAAAACGATTTGCTTATTGGTGCCATTCTGATGGGAGACAAGAACGAATTTGCCGAGTTCAAGACCATGATAGAAAGCAAAATCGAGCTTTCGGACAAAAGAAATACGTTGCTAAGAGGCAGCTCCAATACCAAACCCGTTTTAGGTAAATTGGTATGCTCCTGTAGTCAAGTAGGTAGTGGAAATATTGAAGAAACTATAAAAAGTGGCGTAACAAATTTCACAGAACTCTGTAAAACAACTGGAGCCGGTTTGGGCTGTGGCAGTTGTAAAACCGAAGTAAAAGAACTCATTTCAAAATACAAATAGTTTTAATTGTAGCATTTTATACTGTTAGACTAAGCACTAAAAAAGGATACAAAATATGGATTTAACACGATTGATAGTCAAAGGAGGCGTAATCTCACCAGGCGAATTGAAAGAGGTAGTTTCGATGGGACTTTCTCAAGGTCAAAAAGCCGTTTCGTTTGGATCCCGACAGGATATTATTTTTCCAGTAGGTTTAGGTTTCGACACTATTGATAAAGAAAAAACAGGGAAACACCATTTTGTTTTTCCAAATGAACAAAGTGGAAACAACATTGTTTCTTCTTATGTTTCGACGGATATTTTTCGAAACACCCCTTGGCTTACGGGTAACAAATTCTTGTATGTTTTAGAACAATTCAAAGAAAATCCAAAGCTAAAAATCAATATAACGGATCCAAAGCAGCAATTGGTACCCCTTTTTACAGGACAAGTTAACTTTATTGCCTCTGAACATGAAGATTATTGGTTTTTGTATCTGCGATTGCCACAATGGGAGAAAATGGATCGCTATCCTGTTTTGGTTTACAGTTGGAATATAGCATCCCTTTATTATGCTATAGAAGCCATTTTAGTAGAAGAACCTGATTCTGCCGAAATGATTTTTGAGTTAATTAATGAAACTTTAGACACCAATAATAGAACGATAGATCAACCCTTACATATTCCGTTTTATCCCTTCCCCTATTACGAGGGAATGAACAAAATGGGAATTGACCAATATTGGCTGGGCTTGTATTGGCGCAACAATCTCTATGATTTGCAATTTTTGAACGAAATGTGCGATTTATGTTTTGATTGTAAAATTGGTAAAATTTGCATCACGCCTTGGAAATCTTTTATTGTCAAAGGAATTCCAAAAGAACGAAAATTAGATTGGGAAAAATTTTTAGGAAAGAAAGGTATCAATGTAAGGCATTCGCTTTTGGAACTGAATTGGCATTTGCCAGTGGCCGAAGAATGGGCTTTAGGACTAAAAACCTTTTTGGTAAGAACGCTCGATCAGTTTGACATTAGTACTTATGGACTTACCTTTGGGATTTCAGACTACAATAGAGAGGGACATTATTTTACTTCGATTGTAATTGAAAGAAATGATATCCCAAAAGATTTGGAGTCTATCAAAATCAGACCCACTTATAATGTGCTTTTTGCAAAAAATTTTGATCCCAATACCAAAGAATATCTTGTTCATACACAAGATGTAGACAAACTAGAATTACCAACTATATTGATTGAATTAAGTAAATTGTATTTTGAGAAATTAGGAAATTCTGTTTTGGAGATTAGTACTATACCGACCCAAAAAGAGGAAACCATTCAAGAATTACATCAATGCCAAAATTGCTTAACCATTTATAACGCTACTTACGGTGATGACTCGCAAGGCATAGCAAAAGACACTCTTTTTGAACAACTGCCAGACACCTATTGCTGTTCGCTTTGTGAGGCACAAAAAAAAGACTTTAAACTGATCAGTAAATTAAAAAGTTATTAGCTTATGTAGCGCTAAGCAAAATGTTTCGGAAACCGCTTTTTTTTTTGCGTGAGGGATGGCAGTCAATGTCATTAAGTTAAGGAATTACTCTTTTTGTTTTCAAGCAGATTTCGCAGATTTACGCAGAAAAATCAGTTAAAATCTGTTGAATCTGCGTGCTATTTTTTTTCTTTTTCCTCTTAACTTAATGACATTGGGATGGCAGTGGAGCTCTCCCGATTTTTCATCGGGAAGCGGGAACGTATAGCCAGACCCGACTTTTTCTGGCGGGGCACGCCCAAATTATAATTATAGACAATCTCTTTTATATGGAAATCAATTTTAAAACTGTAAGCTCGTCCTATGTAATCATCTCGGAATTGATGTTGCCCTCTCATACCAATTTTAGTGGCAAAATTCACGGAGGCTATATTTTATCGCTATTGGATCAAATTGCATTTGCTTGTGCCTCTAAGTTTTCTGGTAATTATTGCGTTACCGCTTCGGTAGATACGGTGAATTTTTTGAAACCGATTGAAGTGGGGGAACTGGTTACTATGAAAGCTAGTGTTAATTTTGTAGGGAATAGTTCAATGATTGTGGGTATTAGAGTCGAAGCCGAAAACATACAAACTGGCGTCATAAAACATTGCAATTCTTCCTATTTTACGATGGTTTCCAAAGATAAAGAGGGAAGAAACGCACCCGTTCCGGGTCTTATACTTACTACACTGAAAGAGGTGAGTCGTTTTGAAAATGGGGTGCAACAAATAGCCTTAAAAAAGGAAAGAGAGTATCAAAAAAGCATTGCCACTTTCGGTACCATTGAATCGATCTTGAAATCCAATCAGTACAAAGTTAAGGTGGCGTTGGAGTAAGGTGTAGTACATAGTCCTTAGCCACTAGTGAGTAGTCCTTAGTGGTTAGTCCATAGTAGTTTCTAATTAGTTTATTAAAAATAAAAAAGCGTTTGAAAATAGAAACTTCAAATCCTGTATAAAATTCAAAGACTTATTACTAAGAACGAATTACTATGGACTAAAGACTAAGGACTATAAACTACAAACTATAAACTATAAACTATAAACTATGAACTAATCACTAGGGACTACTCACTAGGGACTACTCACTAAGGACTATAAGCTAATCTCTTTTACCCCCATACTCTCCAAATAATGTTGGTCAAGACTAGCATGTCTAACGGTTTCTCCAATAATGATAATGGCGGGAGAGGAAAGTTGGTTTTGTTCTACTAACTGACTTATGGTCGAAAGGGTGCCGATTACTTTCTCTTGATCTGTTTTGGTTCCGTTTTGGATAATGGCTATAGGTAAATCATCGTCTCGGTGACTTTGATAAATGGACAGGATTTCTGCTAGTTTATGCATCCCCATCAAAATAACCACTGTGGCTGCGGATTGTGCGGCTAAATAGATGTCTTTGGACAACTCGTGATTAGAGGTGGTGCCGGTAATGACCCAAAAACTTTCGGCTATTCGGCGTTGTGTCAAACTAATCCCATTGACCGCTGGCACACCCAAAGCTGATGAAATTCCTGGAACTATGGCAGTTGTAATACCGTATTGTGCTGCGTAGGCAATCTCCTCTATTCCACGTCCAAAAACAAATGGATCACCTCCTTTCAAACGAACAACATGACCGTGTTTACGAGCCATAACAACGATTAGTTCATTAATTTGATCTTGCGTATAAGCGTGGCACCCCAATCGTTTGCCAACAAAAATTACTTCGGAAGCTGAAGTATATTGCAATAAATTCTCATTGACTAAGGCATCATACAACACCACATTCGCCTTTTGCAAAGCTTTAATTGCTTTTAAAGTGATTAGCTCTTCATCTCCTGGGCCAGCACCAACAAGGGTTAACTGAGGTTGTATTGTTTCGTTCATCTTCTTAGAATTTAAAATTAAGTAAAAATACTTAATTCAAATATACGTAATTCTACTAAACACAAAAACAATATTCTCTTTTTTTAGCTGTGCAACATCAAGAAAGTTGATTTCTTAAAATATATCCCAACTTCAGCCACATTATTATGAAATTCTACACTAAATTAAATAGAATAAATAAAGTTCTTCTAAATCCCCACCTTAAGTCTTAAGCTTTTTCTTTTTGGCCGCTGGGAATAACACATTATTTAAGATTAAACGATAACCTGGCGAATTAGGATGTAAGTCTAGTACCGTAGCGGGATCGCCTACTTGGTGTTGAAAATCTTCGGGGTCATGTCCGCCATAGAAGGTAAACATTCCTTTGCCTTTTTGCCCATGAATGTAACGTGCTTCTCCATTAAGTTCACAACTTCCTAAAAGCAGTATGTTGGATTTTACTAATTCAGCGTCAAAAGCGGTAGTTTGTCCCATAAATCCCTTAATCAACTGAGTGTGATTTTGACACAGCATACTGGGAATTGGATCCCACTTGGCTGAGAATTCCATCAAGGTAAAATAATCTTTCTCCATAGGAATTTTTCTTCTACCCGTCATATCGATATTAGAGAATTCATATTGTTCGGGACGACGCTCCAAGGTGAAGTTTTTAAAAGCAAAAGATCGTTCAAAATTTAACAATGATTGATAATTAGGCGAACTAGCATCGCCATCAAACATAGTTTCGCAAATATCAATTCCTTCGGCTGCTAGAGCGATATCAAAACTATCGGTCGCAGAACACATAGCAAACATAAAACCTCCACCAATAACAAAATGACTAATCTTTTGTGCTACCGCACCTTTTTCCTCGGAAACTTTGTTATAACCTAGTTTCTTCGCTAAAGCTTCGGCTTCTTTTTTCTGTTCAATATACCAAGGAGTGTTCTTATAGGCACTATAAAATTTACCATATTGACCGGTAAAATCTTCGTGATGTAGGTGTAACCAATCATACAACAATAATTGATCCGACAATACTTCTTCATCATAAACAGCTGTAAAAGGAATCTCTGCATAAGTCAACACCAAAGTCACTGCATCATCCCATGGCTGTTTTCCTTTGGGGGTATAAACGGCTATTTTGGGTGCTTTTTCCAACAATACCGATTCCATATTTTGAGAAGGACTTGCAATCTGGTTTAATAAATCCGTTTCTTCACTATCTGACAGTAATTCAAAACTTACTCCTCGAATCTGGCATTCTTTACGAATTTCGGGAGCATCTGGTAACAAAAAAGATCCTCCTCTATAATTGAGTAACCAACTGGCTTTATAATTTTTATCTAAGCACCAATAGGTAATCCCATAAGCCTTGAGGTGATTTTGCTGTGAGGTTTCGTCCATGGGTAATAAAATAAAACCCGCATGGGCAGAAATCGTGCATAGAAAAAGGAATAATAAACAAAGTGATTTTGATTTCATTGAGTGCAATTTGTTTCTCAAAGATAAAACGATAGCGCTAAACTCTACTCAATTTTAACTAAAATACTTTAAAAAACTATTATCAAACGCTTTAAAAAGAAAAAAATGAAGCGAAAAAGCAGATTATTTTCTTATATGAAAAACATCAAAAAACACGTAAAAACACTTGTTTATAATTTACTGAATTACAATATATTTGAAATCAAAATTAATCCTAGTCATGAAATATTCTGTTAACTATCTTAGCTCAACTCCAAACAAAGTGGAACATCTTAATACCCTAAAAAAAGTATGCATTTGCTTGCTACTTATTCTATTGATTACTTTTTATGTACTCTCGTTTCAGTTTTTATTAAAAAGCTAAACTAGTTTTATCCTTTGAAATTAATCCAATTGCACCAAGTCATTTTGTAAGGCATAGACCACCAATCCTGCTACATTTCTGGAATTTGTTTTTAGCAACAAATTAGTTCTATGTCCTTCAACAGTTCTTGGGCTTATAAACAGATAATCACCTATTTCCGTGGCATTTTTTTGTCTACAAATTAATTTCAAAACTTCAATTTCACGATCGGAAAGCAACGTTCTATCCAAACTACTTTTTAACTTGTTTCCTGAAAGCACCACTTCTTTGATTACTTTTAAGACATAATCAGAGTAATAAAATCCTTTGCTGGATACTTCGTTAATAGTATTAATTAGCTCTGTTGGTGAAGCGTTTTTTAGCAAATAAGAAACGGCTCCAACATCAATCATATTGGCGATAAAAGATTTGGAATCATAACTTGTAAGTGCAATGATTTTTACATTAGGGAATTCTTTGTGGATGATTTTAGTAGCTTCTACTCCATTAATTATAGGCATTTTCAAATCGGTTAGTACGACATCTGGTAGTACGCTAGCACTTCTTAGGAATGTAATTAACTCTTGACCATTAGAAGCCTCATTAAGAATCGTGAAATTAGGTTCTCTTTCTAAAATAAAAGACAATCCCTTTCTGAACAATACCTCATCATCAACTAAAACAATTTTAATTTTTTGATCCATCCTTAAAAAATAAATTCAACATTTACACCTTTATTAACTTTTGACTGGAAAGACAAACTTCCCTTCAAAAAAGAAATCCTACTCTCTATATTTTTTAATCCTAAACCTTTTTGATGTGCGCAATTAGTCTCATCAAAACCAACCCCATTATCCGTATACAAACATTTGGTGTATTCTCCATTGGGAATAAAACTAACAGTCATTTTTGTAGCTTTTCCATGACGTATAGAATTATTTAACAATTCTTGTAAAATTCTAAACACATGCAAATGTCTTCGTGTATCAGCATCATCAAATGTAACTTCATTTATATAGCTTACCGTAACCCCTTTGGCAGAACTAAACTCCATACACAATTCCTCTACACCAGCATCTAAGCCAAATTTTTCTAACACAGGTGGTAATAAATCATGGGCAATCTTCCTTGAATTCTCTAGCGCTTTTCCAGTCAATGCAATCACGTTGGCCTTTATTTCCTGTAATTCATTTGCTGAAAGATTGGGAGTTGTTAACAAGTGAGCATTCAAAGCCACTACATTCAACTTAGAGCTGATATCATCATGCAAATCTTGAGCAATTCGCTTTCGTTCTGCTTCTTGCGTTTCGATTACAGCTTTTAATAGCTCTTTTTGATGCGTGATTTCGCTATCTTTTTTTTCAATTTCTTTTTGGATAATTTTTTTTCTAGAAAAAAAGAAAAAAACAATAAGCACAACTGCCAAAATGATAAAAAAGAAGGAAGTGTACAAAATAACTAAAACAATTTCTTTTTCTGAAATGGAAGTAGTTTCCATGTAATAAAGTGGTATTAAAAAATTGGGACTATTCTACTACCAAAAATAGCTTTTTTTTTATAAAAACACTTTAAATTAACTCTAAAATGACAGCATCACTTATTTTTTTCTAAAAAAACTGACTTTCCATTCATATAAAATAAACAAATAATACAAAACCACTAAAACGGAGTTGAAAGTCCAAAGTAAGAACTTTAATTCATTACTCAATTTTGCATTTATATTACCAACTATAAAAACCATGGTACTAGCTAACAAATATAGGATAACACCAATGGTGACATAATGGTATTTTTTTTCTGAAGTTAGCATATTATACAAATGAAGAACAGCAAATACAATGACGCTTAGATTGGTAATCACTATAACCAATAGATTATATTTAAAAAATTGTTCATAATCCAACCAACTTTGCACTCCGATAGCTATTATATTTAAAGCCATCATAGTATAAATGATTGTTTTTTGACTACTAAAATACGTCAATGAACCATAAAAAAAACCTAATATAATCATCTGTCCAATGAAGAATAAATTCATCAAAAACAAATTCTTCAAATGCAAAAGGTAGAGCACCTCCATACTAAGCTGCAAAATTGTAGCAAAAAGTAGGTACGCTAAAAAAAAGCCATTAACCTTTTCTTTTTTGAAAAAGCTAATGGCAAATAAACTTAAATTTATTACTAAAATGGTATACGATAAATAAATTAAAAAATCATTCATTTTTATTTATTCATTGGGCTATTGGGATCTTCATAAGGTGGACAAGTACGTACTCCATCAAATACTATTTCGGTATCTGCAGATCCAGACAAAGGATTTTCATTTTGAAAAACATCTTCATAGACACCTGTTTCTGTATTTAGCACGGTTCCTACAAGCATTAAGGTTAATTCTCCAGCTGGGTTAATTCCTTTGTAGGCACGAACAGCATCTATTTTTTGACTCATTACTTTTTGCAAAGCATCAAGTGGGATCAAAAAAGCATCGATTCTTTTAGCCCTCAACACGGACTCAACGTCGCGATCTTTGTATTTTCTTACCCATTCTTGTGCCGTGGGTAATGTAATTTCAATTTCTCTAGGTAATTTTTCCTCACTCATAACTTTAATAAATTATTGGTTAATAATAGTTTATGCTAAGCTAGTCATTTTTTTATTACTGAAATAAAAATTAAGGAAGAATTCTCTTTCTATATTTTCGTTCCTCTCTACTTTAGAAAACCATTAAAAAGGCACATCACTATCATCGTCGGCATCATTATTAAATGTACTACCAAAGGCTTCATTAGCTGAAGGTAAATTTCTAGTAAAATCTTCTTGATTCATACTAGAAGGCAAATCATCATAGCCACTACTATAATCCTCTAAATTATCAAATTTACCTAAGCTTCCTACGAATTTTAATCGCACGTTTTCCAAACCACCGTTTCTGTGCTTGGCGATAATGAATTCTGCCTGACCTGCTGTTGGAGATTGCTCTTCATCATCCCATTCTTCAATTTTGTAATACTCAGGACGATAAATAAAGGAAACAATATCCGCATCCTGCTCAATAGCACCCGATTCACGAAGATCTGAAAGCAAAGGTCGCTTACTAGAACCACGGGTTTCAACAGCACGCGATAATTGCGAAAGCGCAATTACAGGAACATTTAATTCTTTAGCCAACGCTTTCAAATTTCGAGAGATAGTAGAAATTTCCTGCTCACGGTTTCCTCCGCCTTTTCCGTTTCCACCTGCAGTCATCAGCTGCAAATAATCTACTATAATTAATTTTATCCCGTGTTGTGAGGCCAAACGACGACATTTGGCACGTAAATCAAAAATAGACAGAGAGGGAGAATCATCAATAAACAAAGGAGCTTTCTCTAGATTCTTCACTTTGGTACTCAATTGTTCCCACTCGTGTTTTTCTAACTTCCCGGTACGTAACTTTTCAGAAGATAAACCTGTTTCGGAAGAGATCAAACGGGTAATCAACTGTACAGACGACATCTCTAATGAAAAAACAGCTACAGGTTTTTGAAAATCAATAGCTATATTTCTTGCCATAGACAACACGAAGGCCGTCTTCCCCATACCTGGACGCGCTGCAATAATAATTAAATCCGATGGCTGCCAACCCGAGGTAACTTTGTCGAGCTTTTCAAAACCAGTAGCTACACCACTCAATCCTTCTTGACCAGCTATTTCTTCAATACGCTTTTTCGCTTGCAGCACTAAACTTTGTGCAGTTTCAGAACTACGTTTTACGTTTCCTTGAGTAACCTCGTATAATTTTGATTCGGCTTTATCTAACAAATCAAAAACATCGGTAGTTTCGTCATATGATTCTTCGATAATTTCAGAAGAAATACGAATCAAACTTCGTTGAATATACTTTTGCAGAATAATTCTGGAATGAAATTCTATATGCGCCGAAGAAGATATTTTTTGTGTCAGCTGAATCAGGTAAAAATCTCCTCCTGAAAGATCTAACTTTCCATTTTTCTTGAGTTGGGCCGAAACTGTTAATAAGTCAATAGGTTGCGACTCCGTAAACAGCTGAACAATAGCTTCAAAAATATGCTTGTGAGCTTCTTTGTAAAAAGCATCGGGTTGCAAAATATCAATTACCTCATCTACTCCTTTTTTGTCAATCATCATTGCTCCCAAAACCGCCTCTTCTAATTCTAGGACTTGCGGTGGTAACTTTCCTTTTTCTAGGTTAATAATAGTGGAGCGATCCACTTTGATAGGGTTTATTGATTTAAAATTTTCCATTCAGCGAAATTAAAAAAAAATAGAAGGTTTTTGCTATTGAGTTATTACAAAATAATGTTTATAACTAAAGTTTTTTTGTTGATAACCATAAAAAAAGTCCGAAACCAAACGGCTTCGGACTTCAAAATAATTTGTAGGATTTTATTCTTTAAAATGCCCCATTTTACTGTATTTATCCATCCTTTGAGCGATTAATTCTGCTGTTGATAAGTCTTTCAACTCGTTAAATCCTTTCAAAATATAATGCTCCACAGTTTTAAAAGTCGTTTCTCTATCATAATGAGCTCCACCAAGTGGTTCAGGAATAATATCGTCGACTAATTTTTGTCTTTTCATGTCGGCTGAAGTCAATTTTAAGGCTTCTGCCGCTTGCTCTTTGTATTCCCAGCTTTTCCATAAAATAGAAGAACAAGATTCAGGTGAAATTACAGAATACCAAGTATTTTCAAGCATATACACGCGATCTCCTACTCCAATTCCCAAAGCTCCTCCAGAAGCTCCTTCTCCAACAATTACTGTAATGATAGGCACTTTTAATCGTACCATTTCAAAAATATTTCTCGCAATGGCCTCACCTTGCCCTCTTTCTTCAGCTTCTAAACCAGGATAAGCCCCAGGAGTATCCACTAAAGTCAATACGGGAATACCGAATTTCTCAGCCATTTTCATCAAGCGCAACGCTTTTCTGTATCCTTCTGGATTGGCCATACCAAAGTTTCGGTATTGACGAGTTTTGGTATTGTATCCTTTTTGTTGCCCCACAATCATAAAAGATTGTCCGCCTATTTTTCCTAAACCACCAATCATAGCTTTATCATCTTTAAAGCCACGATCACCGTGTAATTCTAAAAATGTATCACCACAGAGTGCTCTAACATGATCTAAGGTATAAGGACGGTTGGGATGTCTGGATAACTGAACACGTTGCCAAGCAGTAAGGTTTTTATAGATGTTTTTTTTGGTCTCCACTAACTTCTTGTTAATTTCTTTACAAGTTGGTGAAACATCAACATCCGACTCTTTACCGATAATGACGCATTTTTCTAATTGCTCCTCTAATTCTTTGATGGGAAGCTCAAAATCTAAATATTCCATAGGATTTTTGCGTTTGTATTATTTTGCAATTTTGGATGTGCAAATGTAAAAATTTAAAATCGTTTCGAAAGATTATTTTTTATTTAACTCTGAATTATATCAAAATTAGCTACTTCTTTTTGGGTTTTTCCATATAGTGTTTGATCACTCCATTTAGGATAACTGTAATCACAATAATCAGGGCGCCAACATAAAATTCAGTACTCATTTTTTCTTTACCTCCAATAATAAAATAAGCTAAAACAATACCATAAACTGGCTCTAAATTTGTAGTAAGCATCACAGTATAAGGCGATAAACGACGCATTACTTTTACCGAAGCCGTAAAGGCATATGCTGTACAAATAGAAGCTAAAATCAAAATTAGTCCCCAGTTTTTTGGAGTTAAAACAAAGAAATCTGCCGAGAATGAACCATTCCAAACAAAGTAAATGGTAATAAAAATAAAACCTGCCAAAAACTCATAGAAAGCAATTACCGAAGGTTCATGGTGCTCAATCAATTTTCCGTTGAATAGTGTAAATACAACCCCTAAAACAATGGAAACCAAAGCCAAAAGCATACCATGTAAGTAATTGATTTCTACCTGAAGTATCAAGGCCAATCCTGCTATAATTACTAATCCAAAAAACACTTCATACCACAATACTTTTCGTCCGTAAAAAATTGGTTCTAAAATAGAAGCAATAAAAGCACCCAAAGAAAAAACAGACAGCGTGATAGAAACAGTAGCCACCTTAATCGATTCAAAAAAAGTAATCCAATGCAGTGCAATAAGTAGTCCTACAAAAACCAATTTTAGCACGGCTCTGTAAGAAATTTGGAATGGAATTTTCTTCAACAAAAGAAAACTTCCCAAAAAAATCGCCGCAAACAGCATTCTATACCACACTAAAAAATCAGCATCGATAGTAATTAACGCGCCTAATATGGCTGTAAAACCCCAAATAAAAACAATTAAATGGAGGTTCAAGTAACTTTTTAAATTATCGTTTGGCATTGCGTAATAAATAAATGGCTAATATTCCGAAAAAGATATTGGGTAGCCATACGGCTAACAAAGGTGAGAAAGAAGATTTTTCAGCTATGGTGCCAAAGATTTTATCGAAAAAGACAAAAGCAAAAGCAATAGCAATTCCGATGGCTAAATTGGTTCCCATACCTCCTCTACGCTTCATTGCCGAAACAGAAACCGCAATTACTGTAAGAATAAAGGCTGAAACAGGAACACTGTATTTTTTATACAATACTACCAAATAGGTGTTAATATTTGAAGACCCCCTTTTGCGTTCTTTTTCAATAAACGCGTTCAGTTGGGTAAGATTCAAGGTTTCTGCAATATAGACTACAGGAGTTAAATCCTCTAAATCAAACGCAAAACGGAATTTTTTCTCAGGCGCTTTCTCAATTTTATCTTCCATTGATCCCAAAGTCCTTTTAGTATAATCATAAAGTGTATAGGTACTATCCTTAGGGTTCCATTTGATTCTACTCGCCGTGATTTTAGAAACCAATTGTTCTTTTTTGAACTTCTCTAGTGAAAAATTAAAAGCCATTTTAGTCTCCGGATCAAAACTATTCACATAAATGAATTCATGGTCGTTGATTTGTCGGTACACATCGGTATTGTCTCCGCGCATGGCTTGTTTTCCTCCACCTTTTAGATAGGTGTACCGAAAATTATTAAACCCCTCACTGGCAGAAGGCACGAGGAAAAATCCCATCAACAACACCAAAACCGAAACGATAGAAGCGCCAATAATATACGGACGTAAAAATCGGGTGAATGAAATACCCGAGCCTAGAATAGCAATAATTTCAGTATTATTCGCTAATTTGGACGTAAACCAAATAATTGACAAAAACAAAAATATCGGAAAAAGAGAATTAGCAAAATAGATGGTGAAGTTGTAATAGTAGGTTGCTATATCCCAAAACGGGATTTTGTTTTCCAGCATCTTATTGATCTTCTCTGAAACATCAATTACAATTCCAATCGGGATAAACAATAACAACATTACAGCAAAAGTCGCCAAGTAGCGCTTTAGTATGTATTTGTCTATTATGGTCAATTTCATTTCTTAAAGTTAGAGGTTAGAGGTCAGAAATTAAAGGTTATAGGTTTCATCCGAACACTTCTAAACTATAATTTCCAACTTCTTAATTTTGTTGTTACAATCTTTGGCTCATGTTTTTGACCATCATTTCTTTCCAAGGTCTAAAATCGCCCGCTAAGATATGTTTTCTTGCTTCACGAACCAACCACATATAGAACCCTAAATTATGAATCGTAGCAATTTGCTTTCCAAGCATTTCATTCGAGGCAAACAAATGACGCAAGTAGGCTTTGGTATAAAAAGTATCTACATAGGTAATTCCCATTTCATCAATAGGTGAAAAATCAGCTTCCCATTTTTTATTCTTAATATTGATGGAACCATTGGCGGTAAACAACATTCCGTTTCTAGCGTTACGTGTTGGCATCACACAATCAAACATATCAATCCCTAAAGCAATATTTTCCAAAATATTAATTGGCGTCCCAACACCCATCAAATAACGTGGCTTGTCTTCAGGTAAGATTTCGCAAACCACTTCGGTCATAGCATACATTTCTTCTGCTGGCTCCCCTACCGAAAGCCCACCAATAGCGTTTCCTTGTTGTCCCGCATTAGCAATATATTCTGCTGATTGACGACGCAAATCTTTATAAGTACTTCCTTGTACAATAGGAAAAAAAGTTTGCTCATACCCATATTTATAAGGTACTTTGTCCAAATGATTGATGCAGCGATCCAACCAACGGTGCGTCATGTGCATCGAACGTTGTGCGTAACGATAATCACAAGGATAAGGTGTACATTCATCAAAAGCCATGATAATATCAGCCCCAATGGTACGCTGAATTTCCATTACATTTTCTGGCGTAAAAAAGTGGTATGATCCATCAATATGTGACTTAAACTTTACTCCTTCTTCCTTAATTTTTCGATTTGCTGATAATGAATACACTTGATACCCTCCTGAGTCGGTCAAAATATTACGATCCCAATTCATGAATTTGTGCAATCCTCCCGCTTTTTCCAAAATATCAGTTTGCGGACGCAAATACAAGTGATAGGTGTTTCCTAAAATAATATCTGGATTAATATCGTCTTTCAATTCGCGTTGATGCACCCCTTTTACAGTACCTGCAGTACCCACAGGCATAAAAATTGGGGTTTCAATTACCCCATGATCTGTAGTGATACTTCCCGCTCTGGCTTTAGATTGTGTATCTTTTTGTAATAATTCAAATTTCATCTCTCTCTTTTTTCAGTGCGCAAAGATAATTTATTTCAGATTTACGAATTACGATTTAGGATTTTATTTAACAATGCTGTTTTGAAACAAAAAACAATCCAATGAATGCTTATTTGAGTGTTTTAGCTAAATGTTTTTAGTGATGGTGTTTGTAAAACATAAAATACACCTATAGAAAAAGCGACCCTTGTGAGGCCGCTTTAAATGTTTTAGCGCACTATTTTATATAGCTTTTTTTTGGTGTTCGTGAAACATTTAAGTTCAATCCATAGAAAAAGGCGAGTCTCCCCGCCTTAAATGTTTTCACAACGGAATAATCCTTATTGTGAATTGCTTCAAAATTGTAGTACAATAGTATAACATTTTTTTAAATTATCATATGAGGATTCCCGTAAATACATTAATTTTTATTTGATTAAATTTCGAGATGAATTTGGATAACGAGAAAAATCATTATAAAATATAGTTTGAAATGAAGAAAATATTAGGATTGGATTTAGGGACAAATAGCATTGGATGGGCTTTAACAAACAATGATTTCGAGAATAAACTGGGAGATATTGAAGGATTAGGAAGTAGAATAATTCCTATGAGTCAAGATGTTCTAGGCAAATTTGACAGCGGAGTGTCTATTTCACAAACTGCAGAAAGAACAAAGTATAGAGGAACAAGAAGATTAGTTCAACGTTTTTTATTAAGAAGAGAAAGACTTCACCGGGTATTAAATATCCTTAATTTTCTCCCTCAACACTACTCTGAATCAATAGATTTTGAGAAAAAGCTTGGACAATTTAAACCTGAAAGAGAAGAAAAACTGTCTTTTTATAAAAATACAAATAGTAAAAACCAATTTTTATTTTTGGATAGCCACCAAGAAATGCTTGCTGAGTTTAAATTAACAAATCCTGATGTAAAACAAGTTCCTTATGATTGGACCATTTACTATTTAAGAAAAAAAGCATTAACCAAAAAAATATCCAAAGAAGAATTGGCTTGGATATTATTGAACTTCAATCAAAAAAGAGGGTATTATCAATTGCGTGGTGAGGAACAAGAAGAGAACAAAAATAAACTCGAGGAATTTCACACACTTACAGTTGTAGATGTAATTGAAAGAGAGAAAGGAAAATCAGGAATCTGGTATAATGTAATTCTTGAAAACGGTTGGGTTTACAAACGTGAAAGCAAAATTGCATTATTTGACTGGATTGGAAAGCAAAAGAATTTTATCGTAACAACTGAATTAAATGATGATGGAACCGTAAAACTAAACAAAGACAATGAAGAAAAGAGAAGTTTTAGATCTCCAAAAGAAGACGATTGGGGATTAGTAAAAATTAGAACGGAACAAACCATTAATCATAGTGAAAAATCGGTTGGTACTTATATTTACGATGAACTTTTAAAAAATCCAAATCAAAAAATAAAAGGCGAGTTGGTAAGAACCATCGAAAGAAAATTTTATAAGGATGAATTATCAAAAATTCTAAAAGCCCAAATTGCATTTCATAATGAAATTTTTGGAGACAAAAATCTTTATAAAAAATGTATTGATGAATTGTACAAACATAATGATTCACATAAAAACAACATCAAAGACAAAAGTTTTGAGTACTTATTTTTAGAAGATATTATTTTTTATCAGCGTCCGCTTAAAAGTAAAACCTCATTAATTAGTGATTGTAGTTTAGAATTTGTTCCTATTAAAGACAAAAAAGGGGCTTTGGTAAAAGACAGCAATGGCAAACAAGTTGTAAAACCTTTGAAATGTATTGCAAAATCAAATCCTATTTTTCAAGAATTTAGATTGTTGCAATTTGTAAAAAACCTTAAAATTTACAAAAAAGAAATTGTAAATGATGTTGATGTAACCCATGATTTTCTAAAAACAGAAGAAGATGTAGTAGCATTATTTAATTGGCTAAATGACAAAGCAGAAATTAGCCAAAAGCAATTTTTGTCGTATCCAAAATTCAAATTAAAAGAAGATAAATACAGATGGAATTTTGTAGAGGACAAAATCTATCCTTGTAACGAAACAAGAAATCAATTTTTGAATGCCATTGCAAAAATTGATGTAGATAAATCTTTTTTTGATACCAAAAACACTCAAGATTTATGGCACATTTTATATTCAGTTACGGATAAAATTGAAATTACAAAAGCAATTACCACTTTTGCCAAACGACATAATTTACCAGATGAATTTATAGCGAATTTCTCAAAATTAAAACCTTATAAACGTGATTACGGTTCCTATTCTGAAAAAGCAATAAAAAAATTATTACCATTAATGCGCTTTGGGAGCTATTGGAAGGAAAGCAACATCGATATCAAAACCTTGGCGAGAATTGACAAAATTCAAACCGGAGAATTTGATGAAAACATGAGAACTCGTGTTCGAGAAAAAGCAATTCATTTAAGTAAAACAACAGATTTTCAAGGCTTACCTTTGTGGTTAGCATCGTATATTATTTATGACCGACACAGCGAAGCTAGTGATGTTTCAAAATGGAAAACTCCCGCAGATATAGCATGGTTTTTAAATCCTAAAAACAAATCTGGCTTCAAACAACACTCACTACGCAATCCAATTGTGGAACAAGTAATTACTGAAACTTTGCGCGTTGTAAAAGATATTTGGCAACATTATGGAGAGGGAAAAGAAAATTTCTTTAATGAAATTCATATTGAGTTAGGTCGAGAAATGAAAAACAATGCTGCGGATAGAAAAAGAATTACCGACAATATCAATCAAAATGAAAACACAAATTTACGTATCAAAGCTATTTTAACTGAATTGAAAAATGATGGCATAAATGATGTTCGCCCCTACTCGCCAAGCCAACAAGAAATTCTTAAGATTTATGAAGAAGGGGTATATAGTAGTGAAATTAAAAAAGAAAAGTTAGAAGAAATTGATAAAATTAGAAAGAATGCAAAACCAACTCCTTCTGAAATTATTAAATACAAACTTTGGTTAGAACAAGGCTATATTTCGCCTTATACTGGAAAGCTAATCCCATTAAGCGAACTGTTTACAACTAAATATCAAATTGAACATATTATTCCACAATCAAGATTATTTGATGATTCATTATCCAATAAAGTGATTTGCGAATCTGAAGTAAATGAATTAAAAAGCAATATGACAGCTTTAGAGTTTATTCAGAAAAACGAAGATAGAATTGTAACCTTAACTGGAAGAAAAACAGTTAAAATTTTCACTAAAGATGCCTATAGCCAACACATAACTGCTTATTACAACAAAAATAAAAACAAGCAAAAACGATTATTGAGCGAAGAAATTCCTGAAAAATTTATTGAAAGACAATTAAATGACACCAAATACATAAGTAAAATCATAAAAAACTTATTGAGCAAAATAGTTCGAGAAGATGATGAGCAGGAAGTAACCTCAAAACATATTGTTTCCTTAAATGGTTCCATCACATCAAGAATGAAACAAGATTGGGGCTTGAATGATGTTTGGAACAACATCGTTACACCACGTTTTGAACGTTTGAATGCCTTAACAAACTCGAGCGATTTTGGAAAAATAGAACTCAAAAAAGATGAATTTGGAAACAAAGGCAAACAAGTTTTTCAGACCACAGTACCCGATGCTCTTGCCAAAGGTTTTACAAAAAAAAGAATTGACCACCGCCATCACGCATTGGATGCTTTGGTAATTGCTTGTGTAACAAAAGACCATATTAATTATTTAAACTCAATCAACTCTGAAAGAACCAATTATTTTTTAGTTTCTAAACTACGTAGAACTGAAGAAATTGTAATAAATGAAAAAAAACAAAAAATTGCAAAAGAATTCCATAAACCTTGGGATAATTTTACAAAAAAAGCAGAAGATCAATTGGATCAAACCATTATCAGTTTCAAACAAAACACCCGTGTTATTAACAAAACAGTTAATAAATATCAGGCTTGGAAAGAAGAAGATGGCGCAATGAAAAAAGTCACCCTAAAACAAACAAAAGGCGATAATTGGGCAATTAGAAAACCAATGCACGCAGAAACCGTAAGCGGAAAAGTATTTTTGAAACGAATTAAACAAAGTCATATTACTATTGCAAATGCTATTGAGCAAATAGAATTAATTGTTGATAAGGAAGTTAAAAAACAATTGACGGAAAAAATTAAACAATATCCAACCAATTTGGTAGGTTTAAAAAAACACCTCAAAGCTTTTCCGGTAATGATTGATGGTAAAGCAATTGACAAAGTTCAGATTTATGAAACTATAGAAGCCACAGCCACAAGAAAAACACTTGACAATTCTTTTGATGAAAAGAAAATTGAAAAAATAACCGATACAGGAATACAAAAAATTCTATTAAACCATTTGAAACAAGAAATGTATCAAAATGCGATGGATGAAAATGGTAAAAAAATCCCTGCACACGAAATTGCCTTTTCTGAAAATGGTTTAAATGAATTAAATAAAAATATAACAACTTTAAATAATGGCAAAAATCATCAACCCATAAAGAAAGTTAGAGTTTTTGAGGAAAGTGGAAGATTCTTCCTTGGAGATACAGGAAACAAAAAAGACAAATTTGTAGAAACTGCATCAGGAACAAATCTATTCTTTGCAATTTACAAAGACAATAATGGTAAAAGAAATTATAAAACGATTCCTTTAAATGAAGTCATTGAGAGTCAAAAAATAGGTGCTTTTGAAAAACTAAAACCTAACGAATGTTCAGTTCCAAATATTTATATAGATGAAAAAACTCAAGAATTATCTTCTCTTCTGTTTTATCTAAATCCTAACGATTTAGTATTTGTACCTACTATTGAAGAAATTGAAAATCCTGACAATATTAATATTCAAAACTTCACAAAAGAACAAACCCAAAGAATATACAAATTTACCGACAGTAGTGATACAACTTGTAATTTCATACCTGCAAGTTCTTCAAGTTTAATATTCAGTATAACAAAAAAAGATCAAGAGAAAATCGGCTTAAGTTATCCTATACAAAATGAATATGGATTAGGAAGCCCACAGTCAAAAAATCAAAATTCTTTAAATGGAATTCAAATTAAATCTGTTTGTTGGAAACTAGAAGTTGATAGACTTGGAAAAATTAAAAAAATCATCCGATGATAAAACGCACCCTTTTCTTTGGTAATCCCGCTTATTTGAGTACTAAAAACGAGCAACTCGTAATTTCTTATCCCGACAAGGATCAAGAAACCAAAACAGTGGCTATCGAGGATATTGGCGTGATCGTTTTGGAAAACCAGCAAATCACTATTACCAATGGTTTACTCGAAAAACTAACCCATAACAATGTAGCATTAATCAATTGTGACCAACAGCACTTGCCTATTGGTTTGTTAATGCCACTCAACGGGCATACGGAACAAACAGAACGTTTTAAAAACCAAATTAATGCTTCTGTGCCACTCAAAAAGAATTTGTGGCAACAAACCATTAGTGCAAAAATATCAAACCAAGCGGGATTATTGAAAGAAAAAGGAATTCCTTGCCGAAAAATGGAACTTTGGGCTAAAGAAGTTACCTCTGGGGATGCGCTTAATCACGAATCGAGAGCGGCGGTTTTTTATTGGCAAAACCTCATCACAATAGAAAACTTTACCAGAGGTCAAAAAGGAATTCCACCGAACAATTTACTGAATTATGGTTATGCAATTCTTAGAGCCATTACAGCAAGAGCGATTGTCAGTTCTGGAATGTTACCCACGTTGGGTATTTTTCATCGGAACAAATACAATGCCTATTGTCTTTCCGATGACATTATGGAACCTTATCGGCCTTATGTAGATTTGATTGTTTGCCACATTATGGAAACCGAAGATTCGTATGAGGAACTGACCATCGAAATCAAAAAACAATTGTTAAGTATTGCCACTATTGATGTATTTATAGACGGAAAGAACAGTCCGTTGATGGTTGCCATGAGTAGAACTACTCATTCCTTACACGAATGTTTTGAAGGAACAGCAAGGAAAATTTTATACCCAATTTACACCTAATTCAAACTATCTAAAATGAAAAAACCTTTTTATTTCGATACTATTAATTCCCCCCTTTAGGGGTTAGGAGGCTATATGTATGACGAACATTACACCCGTTTAAACCAATATAGAAGTTTGTGGATATTAGTATTCTTTGATCTGCCCACCGAAACACGTAAAGAGCGTAAAATTGCCAGTGGATTTCGCAAGAAATTGTTGGATGATGGCTTTTCTATGTTTCAATTTTCCATCTATATGCGTTTTTGTGCGAGCCGTGAAAATGCAGAAGTCCACACCAAAAGAATCAAAAACAGTCTGCCCGAACACGGAAAAATTGGTGTGATGCAAATCACAGACAAACAATTTGGAATGATGGAACTTTTTTATGGGAAGAAACCAGTAGAACCTGAAAAACCATCGCAACAATTAGAACTTTTTTAAACTAGAATTTAAAAAAAGGATAATCTTCTGAAGCTCAGTACATAAATAATGCTTTTTTTTAGCTTCAAAAACAACCCATAACTACCAACATATCAGTCGATTAACTCGATATATGTTGGGAATTATAAGCTAAAATACAATTTTGAAAGCAATTCACAACCTTGTCATGTCCAAGAAATTGTACCAGGCGGTTGGGAATTATAAGCTAAAATACAATTTTGAAAGCAATTCACAACTAAAATGTAAATAATCATAGCTACAACTAGGTTGGGAATTATAAGCTAAAATACAATTTTGAAAGCAATTCACAACAGTTACGTATTCTACAAAATTAGCCATTATGTTGGGAATTATAAGCTAAAATACAATTTTGAAAGCAATTCACAACGCAACATGCAATATACTTTTCGAAGGTGCCGTTGGGAATTATAAGCTAAAATACAATTTTGAAAGCAATTCACAACTGACGTACTGATGGGTATGCAAACGCAAGAGTTGGGAATTATAAGCTAAAATACAATTTTGAAAGCAATTCACAACTCATCATAGGTTAAATATTCAAATTTTAAAGTTGGGAATTATAAGCTAAAATACAATTTTGAAAGCAATTCACAACATAAATGGTAACATAGCCTGCTCCAATGAGTTGGGAATTATAAGCTAAAATACAATTTTGAAAGCAATTCACAACTTTTCTTTGCTTTGCTTCCATATTATGTAGGTTGGGAATTATAAGCTAAAATACAATTTTGAAAGCAATTCACAACCGTTTGTTGTTAATACTAATTCTGCTTCTGTTGGGAATTATAAGCTAAAATACAATTTTGAAAGCAATTCACAACATAACGTCTAATGTTAAAAACTGAATACTGGTTGGGAATTATAAGCTAAAATACAATTTTGAAAGCAATTCACAACAACAGAATCCAGATACTTTCATTCCAAGTCGTTGGGAATTATAAGCTAAAATACAATTTTGAAAGCAATTCACAACCATTGATGGCAATACGGATGATGTTATGCGTTGGGAATTATAAGCTAAAATACAATTTTGAAAGCAATTCACAACGATGCAGTATTGTTTTATATCTTTTTTGATGTTGGGAATTATAAGCTAAAATACAATTTTGAAAGCAATTCACAACAATATCAGCAATACAGAGCCAGAAAATAAAGTTGGGAATTATAAGCTAAAATACAATTTTGAAAGCAATTCACAACTACGACAACGGCAAAACAGCCGAAATTCCAGTTGGGAATTATAAGCTAAAATACAATTTTGAAAGCAATTCACAACACGATGCTGAGCAAGTTATCGCCTAACTTGTTGGGAATTATAAGCTAAAATACAATTTTGAAAGCAATTCACAACAGCATTGGAAAACGCGCGTAGTCCACAAGAGTTGGGAATTATAAGCTAAAATACAATTTTGAAAGCAATTCACAACAGAAAGTTATAATCTCCCTCACACTTATTTGTTGGGAATTATAAGCTAAAATACAATTTTGAAAGCAATTCACAACAGTAAGGCTCGAAAGCCTTACTGCAATATGTTGGGAATTATAAGCTAAAATACAATTTTGAAAGCAATTCACAACAATACGATTGATGCTGCATTAGAAAATATCGTTGGGAATTATAAGCTAAAATACAATTTTGAAAGCAATTCACAACTAATCAATGTTTGCTAACGTTCCCACGATTGTTGGGAATTATAAGCTAAAATACAATTTTGAAAGCAATTCACAACAAATTGAAATTTTATCAGCCGTTTCAGTCAGTTGGGAATTATAAGCTAAAATACAATTTTGAAAGCAATTCACAACCAACTGGCACCTTTGCTTCACGAAATACATGTTGGGAATTATAAGCTAAAATACAATTTTGAAAGCAATTCACAACGGGCGTCTATAAATTGCCAAATATCGGACGTTGGGAATTATAAGCTAAAATACAATTTTGAAAGCAATTCACAACGAGCCGTTGTTATCATATGTTTTTATATATGTTGGGAATTATAAGCTAAAATACAATTTTGAAAGCAATTCACAACTCAAGCCTTCAATAAACCAAGCCCAAACTTGTTGGGAATTATAAGCTAAAATACAATTTTGAAAGCAATTCACAACATGATTGGGGCAAACAGTCCTGTTGGTCTGTTGGGAATTATAAGCTAAAATACAATTTTGAAAGCAATTCACAACATGATTGACGGGGTTTATAAAGCAAACGTGGTTGGGAATTATAAGCTAAAATACAATTTTGAAAGCAATTCACAACGAAGGATGGATGAACAAACCTGGTTCAAAGGTTGGGAATTATAAGCTAAAATACAATTTTGAAAGCAATTCACAACTGCGTAAATATAATGAAAAATATAATACGTGTTGGGAATTATAAGCTAAAATACAATTTTGAAAGCAATTCACAACACAATGTTTTAAAGTTTGTTTTTTTTGGTGGTTGGGAATTATAAGCTAAAATACAATTTTGAAAGCAATTCACAACAATCAATTGATACAAAAAGAGAGGAATATTGTTGGGAATTATAAGCTAAAATACAATTTTGAAAGCAATTCACAACTACTGCGTGACGCAATCTAGCTACAAATGTGTTGGGAATTATAAGCTAAAATACAATTTTGAAAGCAATTCACAACGAAAAATTTGTTTTAGGTTTGCATTATATTGTTGGGAATTATAAGCTAAAATACAATTTTGAAAGCAATTCACAACTAGAAATACATTTGTTCCAACAGTTGTTGTGTTGGGAATTATAAGCTAAAATACAATTTTGAAAGCAATTCACAACCTAAAATGGACGTATTTTTAGAAAAATTAAGTTGGGAATTATAAGCTAAAATACAATTTTGAAAGCAATTCACAACTAATGACTTTTAATCTTAAAATCTTCTATTGTTGGGAATTATAAGCTAAAATACAATTTTGAAAGCAATTCACAACGAATTGTTGGGACAACAATAATATTCGTGAGTTGGGAATTATAAGCTAAAATACAATTTTGAAAGCAATTCACAACTCAACACGAGTTAATTAACGGAAAACCTCGGTTGGGAATTATAAGCTAAAATACAATTTTGAAAGCAATTCACAACAGAATGCACGTTATTTTGATGCCGGATTATGTTGGGAATTATAAGCTAAAATACAATTTTGAAAGCAATTCACAACCTGGGGCAGGTTCTGGAGCTAATGGGAAAGGTTGGGAATTATAAGCTAAAATACAATTTTGAAAGCAATTCACAACTCCGAAAGCATAAAAGTAATATCTGGTAAAGTTGGGAATTATAAGCTAAAATACAATTTTGAAAGCAATTCACAACAGGTTTTTTTATATCTTTACAAAATGCTAAGTTGGGAATTATAAGCTAAAATACAATTTTGAAAGCAATTCACAACTGGATATAGATTTAACCAAGCCAGTTTCAGGTTGGGAATTATAAGCTAAAATACAATTTTGAAAGCAATTCACAACTAACCAAGGGGATTTCCAAAGCTGTCAAAGGTTGGGAATTATAAGCTAAAATACAATTTTGAAAGCAATTCACAACGGCGGCATCACGCAACGCCTTTTGTTTGTGTTGGGAATTATAAGCTAAAATACAATTTTGAAAGCAATTCACAACGTGCTTTTGTGAGTTCATTTCTTACTATCGGTTGGGAATTATAAGCTAAAATACAATTTTGAAAGCAATTCACAACATACGTCCTTTGCTTTCTGTTGTTGATTGTGTTGGGAATTATAAGCTAAAATACAATTTTGAAAGCAATTCACAACAAGCTGGTACTTTTCCTGCGCTTTTTTGTAGTTGGGAATTATAAGCTAAAATACAATTTTGAAAGCAATTCACAACAATAAAATAGTTGTTGTATTTAAGTTTTTCGTTGGGAATTATAAGCTAAAATACAATTTTGAAAGCAATTCACAACAACATAGGAGATACTTTATATGGATTTTGTGTTGGGAATTATAAGCTAAAATACAATTTTGAAAGCAATTCACAACGAAATGATTCCCATTCCACCGCCTTTTGAAGTTGGGAATTATAAGCTAAAATACAATTTTGAAAGCAATTCACAACGGTCAGAATCTAACCTTCAATTTAGGCTGGTTGGGAATTATAAGCTAAAATACAATTTTGAAAGCAATTCACAACTGATTTATTGATACTATATTCATAACAACTGTTGGGAATTATAAGCTAAAATACAATTTTGAAAGCAATTCACAACAAAAACATAATCTAAATCCCCATCAGAAAAGTTGGGAATTATAAGCTAAAATACAATTTTGAAAGCAATTCACAACAAAATATGGCTAAATCAGATATTAAAATAGGTTGGGAATTATAAGCTAAAATACAATTTTGAAAGCAATTCACAACTTGATTTTGATGTTGTCCTTTCTAATATTTGTTGGGAATTATAAGCTAAAATACAATTTTGAAAGCAATTCACAACAACGACGTGGTTTATAACAACATACCACTCGTTGGGAATTATAAGCTAAAATACAATTTTGAAAGCAATTCACAACGAGAGTTATGTAACAATTGTTACTCAAAAAACCATTTTGTACCTTTACTTTTGCCTTAGTCAAACAAAAAACAAAATTGAATTCTTATGACAGTAGAACATTTCATTAAAGAAAAACGCGGTACCATTGTAGACGTAAGAACCCGAGAGGAATTTATGGGCGGACATGTAGCCACTTCAATCAATATTCCGCTAAATGAAATTCCAGAGCGCATGGAAGAAATCAAAGCCTTAACAAGCCCTCTTATTTTGTGTTGTGCTTCTGGCGGTCGGAGCGGTCAAGCTGAACATTACCTATCACAACAAGGCATAGAGTGTCTGAATGGCGGCTCTTGGTTAAACGTGAATTTTTATCAATCCTTACAAAACAAAATCGATTAATATGCTAACTTTTTTAAAACGCCTTTTAGGTCTGGGGCCAGCCATAAATTATAAAACATTACTTCAACAAGGCGCCATAATCGTAGATGTACGCAGCAAAGGTGAATTCAACGGAGGTCACATCCAAGGTTCTCTTAATATTCCTGTTGATGTGTTACGTCAAAATTTAAACCAATTAAAAAATAAAAACCAAGTCATTATTACGTGTTGTGCATCGGGCATGCGAAGTGCCTCAGCCAAAAGCATCTTAAAAGCAAGTGGCTACACCGAAGTGTACAATGGTGGTGGCTGGAGTAGTCTAAAAAGCAAATTGTAAACCTTTTGATGTTAAGGATTTGTAGTTTATGGTTAATTGTTTATAGTTCAAAGCATCTAGTTTATGGCTTGTAGTTATTAGCATGAATCATGAATAGGCAAACACTACAGAACAAGGATGTTCTTGACTTTACATTTCTTCAATCCTTGACTTTAATTAATTTAAGACTGGCTTCTCGCTGGTCTTTTTTATTACAATTCCTACGCAGTTTTAAAATTTAGAAGTGACCTCAACATTCTCTTGAAATTGCATACAAAATCATTGGTCTTCCCGAAAATAAAAATTACTTTTGCACCAGTTTAACTTTTACACACAAAATGAAGCCTAACACACAACAATTAAACGATTTAACTATCCAAGTTAGAAGAGATATTCTTCGTATGGTACACGCTGTTAATTCTGGACACCCAGGTGGTTCTCTAGGATGCACAGAATTTTTGGTTACTCTTTATCAATACTTAATGGATCGCAAAGAAGGATTTGACATGGACGGTATTGGAGAAGATGTTTTCTTCTTGTCTAATGGTCATATTTCCCCAGTATTCTATAGCGTATTGGCTAGAAGCGGTTATTTCCCTGTAGCTGAGTTGGCTACTTTTCGATTATTAAACTCTCGTTTGCAAGGACACCCAACTACTCACGAAGGTTTACCAGGTATTAGAATGGCTTCTGGTTCTTTAGGTCAAGGTCTATCGGTTGCTCTGGGTGCTGCTCAAGCGAAAAAATTAAATAAAGATTCACATATCGTTTATACTTTGCATGGAGACGGCGAATTGCAAGAAGGTCAAAACTGGGAAGCTATTATGTATGCTTCTGCCAAAAATGTAGACAACCTTATTGCAACTGTTGACGTAAACGGAAAACAAATTGATGGTACTACTGATGAAGTATTGAACATGGGAAGCTTAAAAGCTAAATTTGAAGCTTTTGATTGGGATGTTCTTGAAATCAAAGAAGGAAACAACATCGATGCAATTATTGCTGGAATGACTGAAGCTAAAGCTAAAACAGGAAAAGGAAAACCTGTTTGTGTATTATTATATACTGAAATGGGTAATGGTGTAGATTTCATGATGCATACACATGCTTGGCATGGTAAAGCACCTAATGATGCTCAATTAGAAAATGGATTAGCACAAAACATTTCAACTTTAGCAGATTATTAAGCCCCCTATCCCCCAAAGGGGGAAATAAAAGCTTAAGAAACTTAGAAAAGAAAAGAAAAAAGAAAAAAAAATATAAATCCTATTTACCCCAATAGGAACTCCCCTCCTTTGGAGGGGTTGGGGGAGGCTTATGAAAAAATATACAAATACAGGTAGTAAAGATACTCGCTCAGGTTTTGGAGCGGGAATGACAGAATTGGGTCAGAAGAACGAAAATGTAGTAGCACTTTGTGCGGATTTAATTGGGTCATTAAAATTCGATGATTTCAAAAAAAACCACCCAGAGCGTTTTTTCCAAATCGGAATTGCAGAAGCTAACATGATTGGAATTGCAGCTGGTTTAACTATTGGAGGCAAAATTCCATTTACAGGAACTTTTGCTAACTTTTCTACAGGTCGTGTTTACGATCAAATTCGTCAATCGGTAGCATATTCTGACAAAAATGTAAAAATTTGTGCTTCTCACGCAGGATTAACGCTTGGTGAAGATGGAGCTACACACCAAATCTTAGAAGATATTGGTTTAATGAAAATGTTACCAGGTATGACAGTAATCAACACTTGTGATTACAACCAAACTAAAGCAGCTACAATTGCCTTAGCAGATCACCATGGTCCTGCTTATTTACGTTTTGGTCGTCCAGTGGTGCCTAACTTTATGCCAGCCGACGAACCTTTTGTAATTGGAAAAGCTATTTTATTAAACGAAGGAACAGATGTTACGATTGTTGCCACAGGTCACTTAGTTTGGGAAGCCTTAATCGCTGCAGAAGCTTTGGAAGCTAAAGGAATTTCTGCCGAAGTCATCAACATTCACACCATCAAACCTTTGGATGAAGAAGCGATTTTGAAATCAGTTACCAAAACTAAATGTGTGGTAACAGCTGAAGAACACAATATCTTAGGCGGTTTAGGCGAAAGCGTCTCTAGAGTTTTAGCTTTAAACACGCCTGCTCCACAAGAATTCGTAGCCGTTAACGATAGCTTTGGAGAATCTGGAACCCCAGAACAATTAATGGAAAAATACCAATTGAATCATCAAGCGATTGAAGCCGCTGTTGAGCGTGTATTGGCTAGAAAATAATATTAGCGTTTTTATTTTATCCCGTCAAGTACTACTTGGCGGGATTTTTTTATGCCTTGACGTTTTAAATCATTACTTCTAAATTATACTGAAACCCAACCAAAAACTGAGATTACACGAAGCACTATTATCTTGTATTGCTAACTAAAAAAGTAAACCAAAACCTAAGTTGACTCCAAAAAAAAAAACCGTTCCAAATTTAGGAACGGTTTCAAATATTCTAAGAAATATATTTTTTTAATCATGACATTTTGGATCCAAATGTCTTTTCTTACCGTTACCTCCAGTACACAAAGGAATGTTTGCAAAATCATAGTATTTGACCACTCCGTTAGCATCTTTATAAGAACGCTCTAATTTGGTGGTATAATTATCTCCATCATCATCTACATCAAAACAATCTGGCACCTCATCACCATCTGTGTCATCCAAATTAGTAGTGGGTTTGGTCGGATACAAAGTAGTATTGGTAAAACTATACATATAGCCATCACCATCTAAATCTTCTAAATATGAAGGAATACCATCGCCATCTTGATCATTACGTTGGATTTCATAAGCTTTAATATTAAAGACAAGCGGCGAATAAGCGGGAATACTACCCTGTGAACTATTATAATACCCCAATCCTGAAGGAATAAAAACCACACCAGCCCCAAAATCTTTATATGCTACTGTACCATCTGGATTAGAACTATAAGTTCCTGTCTTTAATTTAGGCATGAATTCGGAAAATCCTGTTATAACACCTGAAAGCAAAGTAAAACTATTTCTTTCAAATTCGGTTACTGTAAGCGTAGTAACTGATTCTTTAGTAACTTGCTGTAAATAATCTCCTTTATACGCTACATAATAACTATCTATATTAACTGGTGAAACTCCAACTCCTTCATTTAAAATCAAATAATACAGTTTGTACTTTAATCCATGTAAATTCACCTCTCTGAATTGAAGTGGATAAGTCGTTTGATCCCAAACTGATTTCTGAGAACCTCCTGTAGGAATTTTAGAAATCTTAATATCGAAGTTTGTGGTAACTTCTTCAATATAATAAGTTTTTAAATATTCTTCAATGTCTTTAATGTCAGTGGCATATTGTACACTAAATTCTCTTGGTGGTGTTACCTCCTCGTCTTTGTCTTTAGAACATGAAAATAATGCCAAGGATAGCATTGATAAAATAAAATAAAACTTAATTTTGTTCATTAGTACTGCTTTTTGAGTGCGCAAGATACAATTTAGATTGATTTTGATAAACTATTTAACTTTGATTTTTGAAAATATATGCGAATAGATAAATATTTATGGTGCGTTCGTTATTACAAAACCAGAAATATGGTTACCGAGGCTTGTAAAAAAAATCATGTAACCGTAAATGGTCAAGTAGCTAAAGCTTCAAAAGAAGTTTTCCCTACAGACAAAATCACCTTTCGTAAAGATCAAATTACCCAAATCATAACCGTTTTAGACATCCCAGAAAGTCGTGTAGGCGCGAAATTAGTCGACATATATCGACGCAATGACACCCCGGCAGAAGTCTATCAACATTTAGAATTACTAAAACTTTCAAAAGAACATTATCGAAAAAACGGAACTGGACGCCCAACTAAAAAAGACCGTCGTGACATTGATGAATTTGGCAATATCATTGTAGAGGACGAAGAAGAGGACTCCCTTTTATAATGAGCAAACTTCTAAAATAAATAAAAAAATCATCTCTAAAATCAAACTCAAATTATTCCTTTTGTACCTTTCAAAATAAAAACTATGAGCCAAAATATCATTCTAACCCATCAAGAAATAGAACACAAAATCAAGCGAATTGCCTACCAAATTTATGAAACCTTTGTAGACGAAGAAGAAATTGTACTCGCTGGGATTACCAAAAACGGCTTTGTATTTGCTCAAAAAATTGCTGCTGCTCTAGCCTTGATTGCTCCTATTAAAGTTTCGCTTTGCGAAGTCGAGCTCAACAAACACCAACCTGATTTGGCTATTCGCACTTCATTGGCTAAAGAAAACTATACTGACAAAGGATTGGTTTTAGTTGATGACGTTTTGAATTCAGGAACAACATTAATTTATGCCGTTCGTCATTTCTTAGAAGTTCCTCTAAAAAAATTCAAAACAGCGGTACTCATTGACAGAAATCACAAAAAATATCCCGTAAAAGCTGATTTTAAAGGAATTTCATTATCTACTTCCTTGTTCGAACATGTTCAAGTAGTTTTTGAAGACTCAGGAAACAGCTATGCCTATTTAAGCTAATAAAGCTAGAATATCATCAACCGTTTCATCTATTGTTTTACCATCAACAGCTACTTTGTATTTTGCTTGATTGTAATAATAGCTTCTGTCGAATAAATGTTTGGCAATAAATTCTTGTAATTCGGCATCGTTTAAATTAGCAATCAAAGGGCGTTTGCTTTTATTTCTAGACAATCTTTCGAACAAAGTAGTCACTGAAGCTTTTAGATAAATTGAGATTACATCAGGTCGTAGCAATAATTCGTGATTGTTCGCATAACAAGGAGTTCCTCCACCAAGACCAAGGATTATGGCTTGTTCTTGCTCTAAAAGCGTTACAAAAGCTTCGTGTTCTAATTTACGAAAATAGACTTCTCCGTGCTTTTCAAAAAGTTCTTTGATGCTTAAATTGGCTTTTTCTTCTATATATTGATCTAAATCCAAAAAAGGAATAGTTGTCTTTTCAGACAGTTTATTGGCAATGGTCGACTTACCGCAGCCCATATACCCTAATAATATAATTTTTTTCATGGCAATAAAACCTTACTAATTAAGGCATTGTGGCTTTTTAATTAAAAAAGACAAATTTATAATAAAATTGCTTTGAAACTTGAAAAAAAAGTACGTATATTTGCACCCGCATTCAAGAAACGAAATGACTCGATAGCTCAGTCGGTAGAGCACATCACTTTTAATGATGGGGTCCTGGGTTCGAGCCCCAGTCGGGTCACAAATACTGTGAACTACGCATTAGTTTCTTGAATGATTGACTCGATAGCTCAGTCGGTAGAGCACATCACTTTTAATGATGGGGTCCTGGGTTCGAGCCCCAGTCGGGTCACAAAGGTTGTTCGCTACGGTGAATGACCTTTTTTTTATTTGAAGGCCACGTGGAGAAACGGTAGACTTGCCATCTTGAGGGGGTGGTGCTCGTAAGGGCGTGTGGGTTCAAATCCCACCGTGGTCACAAAAAAAAGGTATAAATGAATTTCATTTATACCTTTTTTAATTTATTACTCTCCCACATCCCCAAGTGATTTGTGGATTTTTCGTTTATGATGTGTCTGTCGTAAGGTGTTATTACCTGATATCATACTAATATCACCATCAATTTCAAGCATAGCCAACTTGATATCTCTAAAATGTTCTATTCCATGTTCACGCATCACTTCCTCTAATTCCTCAGAAGTAATTCCTAACTTGGCTGCGGTCTCAAATTCAATTTTACCATTATGGACTAAAATTTGAGGCTTATCTTGTATCCAACTTTTTATCAACTCAGACTTGAATACCAATTTTTTAAAAATAAGATTCATAACAAATAAAGACAAAGCAGCAAGTATACCGCCCATAAGAGAAACATTACTTCCAACCATTGCATTTTGAACCGAATTACTGATCAATAAAATCAAAATCACATCGGCCGTATTCAACTGTGACAATTGCTTTTTTCCAAAAACGCGAAGCGCAATTATCATGAACAAGTACACGCTAACACTTCGAAAAACTACTTCTATATACGGATCATTCATTAGTCTAAAAATTAATTTAACACTCTATTCTTACTCCTAAGCCCTTCAAAGGTAAGTACTTTTAGCTGTATTTTGATTGACAAACCTTAAGCTAACAAATAAAAAACCGCAATCACTTTCCTTAAGCTTTTGCGGTTTTTGTATCAACAAAAAGCAAACTATTTCCAACCTCCACCTAACACTTTGTAAAGTGTAATCGCACTATTGAATTGCTCTTTTTTGGTAGCAATAAGTTCAAGTTGTGATTCCAAAGCATCTCTTTGTGTCATTAAAACCTCAAAATAATCTACTCTTGCAGACTTAAACAAATCACCAGCCACATCAATCGAACGGTTCATTGCCGCCACTTGTTGCGATTTTAAAGTATAACTTTTCTCTAAATTATCGATTCTAGACATTTGACTACTCACTTCTACAAAAGCATTCAAAACAGTGCGTTCGTAATTATACAACGCTTGAATCTGACGTGAATTAGCAGAACTGTATTCGGCTTTAATTGCATTTCTATTAATTATAGGCGCTACCAAATCACCCGCTAGAGAATACAACAACGACTCCGGAAATGTAAATAAATAAGTCGGTTTGAAAGCATTTACTCCAATTGATGCCGTAATATCTAGCGAGGGATAAAATTCTGCACGAGCAGTTTTCACATCGAGTTTTGCTGCTTCCAATTCAAATTCTGCTTGTTTAACATCAGGGCGATTGGTTAGCAATTGAGAAGGAACACCAGAATACAGCGTATTAGGCAACAATTTTACCAAATCACTCCTGTCCCGTTTAATTTCCTGAGGATACTGCCCTAGCAAAAAATTGATTTTATTCTCAGTTTCCTTAATGCTTTGAAGAATATCAAATTCCATATTTTTTGAAGCCAAAACTTCAGCTTGAAATTTCTGCACCGCTAATTCTGTAGCTCTCGCAGCTTCTTTTTGAACTTTAACAATCTCTAGCGCGTCGCTTTGCAAGGCGATGTTTTTCTTCACAATTTCGAGTTGACTATCCAATGCCAATAACTCGTAGTAGGAATTTGCTACTTCTGCAATAAGATTGGTAGTCACAAAATTTTTACCTTCAATGGTAGACAAATACCTATTGACTGCGGCTTTTTTGGAATTGCGCAATTTCTTCCAAATATCAACTTCCCAGTTGGCATAAGCTCCTAATTTAAAGTCTCCCAAAGGATTTGGCATTTCTTTTCCAGGTTTTATTTGGGTAGAGGCATCGCCAGCACCTTGGCTGGTATACCTTCCAACTTTTTCAACTCCTGAACCCGCACCTATTGCTACTTTGGGCAAAATAGCTCCTTTTCGCACTCGGATATCATTTTTAGCAATTTCAATCTCTTGCAAAGTGATTTGCAATTCTTGATTGTTTTTTAAGGCCATATCTATCAAGTTGATCAGATTTTGATCTTTAAAATAGGTACGCCACGGCATTGTTGCAGTATTGGTAGTATCCGTTTTTTTATCGAATGACTCGGGAACTCCTTTGGTCGCTGCCAAAGGAGTTAATGTTGGACTACAACTGATGACCACTAAACCAAAACTTAGTAGTACTATATATCTTTTAAACTTTGTCTTATTCATTGTGATTCAAATATTCGGTGAATGGATTTTCATCTTCGTCCTTAGACAATTTGTATTTTTCTGAAATTTTGGCAAAAATGTAGTACAAGCTAGGAATAATTAAAACCCCACAAACTGTACCTACAAACATACCTCCAGCTGCTGCAGATCCTAAAGTTCTATTGCCTATTTTTCCAGGATCTGTAGCAACTGCTAACGGAATTAATCCCGCAATAAATGCAAAAGAAGTCATTAAAATAGGGCGAAAACGAACCGCAGCTCCTTCCATTGCAGCATCAAGAACAGAGGCGCCCTGACTGTGCTTCTGGGCGGCAAACTCTACAATCAGTACGGCGTTTTTACCCAATAAACCGATTAGCATTACAAATGCCACCTGAGCATAAATATTATTAGCTAATCCAAAAAGTTTTAGAAATAAAAAGGCTCCAAAAATTCCAGCTGGCAAGGATAAAATCACAATCAGCGGCAAAACAAAACTCTCGTATTGTGCCGCTAAAACGAGATAAACAAAGCCCAAACAAATCAAGAAAATATAAACTGCTTCGTTCCCTCTTGCTACCTCATCTGCCGAAATTCCAGCCCAATCAATCCCAAAACCTCTAGGAAGCGTTTTGGCAGCCACCTCTTTTACCACCTCAATGGCCGTTCCACTACTGTACCCAATAGCAGGAGCTCCACTAATTTCGGAAGCATTGTACATATTGTGTCTAGTAATTTCAGAAAGACCATACACTTTTTTCATTTTCATAAAAGCCGAAAAAGGAACCATCTCATCTCTATCATTTTTGACATACAATTTCAAAATATCTTCTGGAAGCGCTCTGTATTCAGGTGAGGCCTGAACAATTACCTTGTACTGACGGTCGTATTTGATAAAGTTAGTTTCATAATTACTTCCTACCAATGTCGACAAAGTATTCATTGCATTCTCTATACTCACTCCCTTTTGTTGCGCCAAATCATTATCGATATCGAGCATATACTGAGGAAAACTTGCACTATAAAACGTAAAAACAGAGGTTAATTCGGGACGTTTTTTTAATTCACGAACAAAGTCCTTACTTACTGTTTCCATTTTTTTATAATCTCCAGAGCCTCCTTTATCAAGTAATCGCAGCTCAAATCCACCAGCGGCTCCATAGCCCGGTACGGCAGGCGGCTGAAAATACTCGATTGTCGCTCCCGAAATATTTTTAGTTTCTTCTTCTAATTCTTTAATGATCTCTTCTACATTGTGATCGCGTTCTTTCCAATCTTTCAAATTAATCAAACAAGTTCCAGTATTGGACCCTGTACCTTCGGTTAGAATCTCATACCCTGCCAAAGCCGAAACGGATTTTACACCCTCAATTTTTTCGGCTACTTTTTGTAATTTCTGAGCAATTTGATTGGTTCTTTCGAGTGAAGAACCTGGTGGTGTCTGAATAATAGCATAAAACATCCCTTGATCTTCACTAGGAATAAAGCCAGAAGGAAGGCTATTGTTGATGAAAAAGATCCCTGCGCAAAATCCAATCAATACAATTAATGAAATGGATCTTCTATTTATTAATATAGCTAATACCTTTTGATATCCTTTTGACAGTGTATTGAACTTATTGTTGAAACCATCTAAAAAACGATTCACCAAATTCTTAGGTCTTTCTTTTCCGTGATTATTTTTCAACAATAATGCACACAATGCAGGCGTTAAGGTTAGTGCTACAATTCCAGAAAGTATAATCGCAGTAGCCATTGTTATCGAGAATTGACGGTAAAAAATCCCTACAGGTCCTGACATAAAAGCAACAGGAATAAAAACAGCCGCCATCAAAAAGGTAATTGCTATAATAGCTCCACCAATTTCGCTCATCGCCTTTTTAGTCGCTTTTCGAGCAGAGAGATGTTCCTCTTCCATTTTGGCGTGCACCGCTTCGATGACCACAATCGCATCGTCAACGACGACTCCAATGGCTAAAACCAAAGCAAAAAGCGTTATTAAATTAATTGTAATTCCAAAGAGCTGCATAAAAGCAAATGTTCCTATTAAAGACACCGGTACCGCAATGGCAGGAATTAAGGTAGAGCGCCAATCTCCCAAGAACAAAAAGACTACTAAACCTACCAAAACAAAAGCCTCAACAAGCGTGTGAATTACTTTTTCAATAGAAGCATCCAAAAATTTTGAAACGTCATAACTAATTTCGTAATCCATTCCTTTGGGAAACGATTTCTTTAATTCTTCAAGTTTTGCTTTTACATCTTTAATAACTTGACTCGCATTACTTCCATATGACTGTTTGATTGTAATTGCTGCTGAAGGTTTTCCATCAATACTAGAATAGATGTCATACATAGAGCTTCCAAATTCGACATTGGCCACATCTTTCAAACGAAGTAATTCTCCGTTAGCATTGGACCTAACTACAATATTTTCATAACCTTCTTTAGTCGTGTATCGTCCTTTGTATTTTAAAACATATTCAAAAGCTTGAGATCTTTTCCCTGAACTTTCTCCTGTTTTTCCTGGCGAAGCTTCCAAACTTTGGTTACTCAAGGATTCCATTATTTCATCGGCGGAAATTTTATACGCTAACATTCTGTCTGGTTTCAACCAAATACGCATCGCATAGTCACGATTACCTAAAATATCAGCAAAACCTACTCCATTTACCCTTTTTAAATCCGATAGAATATTAATATCAGCATAATTGTATAAGAATTTTTGGTCTGCAGATTTTTCTTTGCTAAATAAATTGACATACAAAAGCATATTAGGTTCTTCTCGTGTAATCTTCACCCCTTCTCTTACTACTAAAGGAGGTAATTTATTGATGACCGATGCTACACGGTTTTGCACATTAATAGCCGCTTGATTAGGATCTGTGCCTAAATTAAAGACTACTTGAATAGAAGCTTCACCATCATTCCCTGCATCAGAAGTAATGTATTTCATTCCAGGAACACCATTCAGCGCTCTTTCTAAAGGAATAACTACAGCTTTCACCATTAACTCACCATTTGCACCAGGATAATCTGCCGTGATATTTACTTTAGGAGGGGAAATTGAGGGAAATTGTGTTATAGGTAAACTGGTCATTGCCAATACACCCAAAAAGACAACAACTAGCGATATCACTATCGACAATACTGGTCTTTGTATAAATTTGCTAAACATTTTTTATCTTTTAAATTGTTAAACGCTACTCTGTCTTTAATCTCAAGTGTGCCAAAACTTCTTTTGGATTTTGATAATCATAGGTAATCTTATCATTATCATTTGCCTTCTGAATACCATCTAAGACAATTTTATCCGCAGCTGTTATTCCAGTATTCACAACATATACGTCTGGCATTTCTCCTTTAATCGTGATTTCAACAGATTTCAACACATTGTTTTTACCTACCACAAAAACATATTTTTTATCTTGAATTTCATAGGTAGCTTTTTGGGGAATAATCAAGGCGTTTCTAACTGGAATTTTCATTAAAACTTTTCCCGTTTGTCCGTTTTTCAGTAATCGATCTGTGTTAGGAAAACTAGCACGAAAAGCAATATTTCCAGTTTCATTATCAAATTCACTCTCAATTACTTCTACTTTTCCTTTGTATTTAAGCGCTTCACCATTAGCCAGAAGCAATCCAACCGTACTACTTCCTCTTCCTTTTACATTGTTTTGGTATTCCAAATATTCTGGTTCAGACACATTGAAATAAGCAAACATCTTAGTATTATCCGAAAGACTGGTAAGTAACTCACCTTCTTCTACAAGGCTTCCTAATTTTTTGGGGATTCGGTCAATGATTCCGTCAAATGGCGCCCTAATTTCTGTAAATGACAAATGCAATTTCGCCAAAGCAACCTCAGCTCTTGCCTGATCTAGTTTGGCTTGAGCCATTGCTTGCTCATTTTTAGAAACAATGTTTTTATTGGCTAATGTTTTTGCATTTTGAAGTTCAATTTCTGCTCCTTTTGCTTCGGCTTGTGCTTTTAGAAACTCCGCTTGATACAAGCCTGGCATAATTCGGAACAAAAGCTGACCTGCTTTTACAAATTGTCCTTCGTCTACATAAATATTTTGAAGGAAACCTTTCTCTTGAGTACGCAGTTCTATATTACGAATGGAACGAATTTGAGAAACATATTCTTTGGTAAATGAAGTATCGATAGCGATAGGATTGGTTACCGTAAACTTCACTTGCTCTTCCTTTTCTTCTTTTTTTGAGGTACAATTGGTTAAGCACAACAAGGCCATCAAGCCTGTGCACATGATTATTTTCTTCATGATGTAAATTGGGAATTAAAATTTATTGATATTGGAATTCAAAAAATTCCTTTAGCTAAAAAATGAATACGTAAAGAATAACTCCTTGAAACAAGAAGTCTATATACACTATTTTTTACGATTAAAGCACACTACAGAATTGATGTGCTTCCATAATTACATCATATTCTCAGTACGTTGTGAAGAATATAGATAGGATTAGCATATCGATGAACTTGTTTGAAGTATTTTAAGTTCGTGATACTTTTTGTGGGAGAAGTTTGAAAAGAAAAAACTAAATGCCAAGGTTGTAAGCCAGTAGTTATAACTACAGAATAAGCTCCTTTGTTATCAGTGCGTTCATGACTGTTTAGTAATTCTTCCTCAATCTCAACACTAATTTCTTGAACAAAGTTAGTTCCGGGCGTATACGCTTTGTATGTCGGCCCCTCTTTTTTTTCTATAATTGATTGGATTCCGTTTGTTACAACACTTTTATTTTGAGCCGCATGCAAAGCCCCCACTCCAGCAAGCAGCAAAAAATAAAGTTGTAAAAAAAACAGACTTACCCTCATAATTATTAAAAGAAACTTTTATCAATCACAAAGATTAGAAAAAATTTCTTTGTAAGGGTTTATAAAATTTATAATAAAATCATAAAATTTAATAGTAAAAATAGTAAAAGCCAAACAACCAATTGACGAAACAAAAATCTCTAAATAAAAGGCTATAGCATCTCCATAAAAAAAGTGTAACTTGTACCGTCTAACTTTATTTTTCTTGTTATGGTCACACTCGATATCAATGGTAAAAAATACAATCTCGATGTTGCTCCCGAAATGCCTTTATTATGGGCGATTCGCGACATAGTCGGGTTAACGGGCACTAAATTTGGCTGCGGTATCGGTGCTTGTGGCGCTTGTAAAATCCTGATCAATAACGAAGCAACGTACTCGTGTTTGACTCCTGTCAGCGATGCCAAAGGCAAAAAAATCATCACTATTGAAGGCAAAATCCCTAATTTGCAACTGCTGCAAGAAGCTTGGGCTGAGTACAATGTACCACAATGTGGCTATTGCCAACCCGGACAATTGATTACAGCTACTTCCTTACTCAATTCGAACCCGTCGCCTTCTGAGACAGAAATTGATGCCGCTATGTCAGGCAATTTATGCAGATGTGGTACTTACCAACGTATTAAAAATGCCATTCACCATACCGTTGAACTCAAAAAACAAGGAAAATAATGGAGGCAATTCAAAACTACAGTCGACGTGATTTTGTCAAAACCATTGGATTGGCATCTGGAGGATTACTACTTGCTGCAAATAGTTCCTTATTTGCTTCTGAATCAACCTCAGCTATAGAAACTTTCAACCCTAATTTATTTGTCTACTTGCAAACCGATGGCACGCTTACGCTTATCGCTTCACGTTCCGAAATGGGTAATGGCGTTCGTACTTCGTTACCCTCAATTATAGCTGACGAAATGGAAGCCGATTGGTCTAAAGTAGTGGTGCAACAAGCTTTGGGAGACGCAAAATATGGCGATCAAAATACTGATGGCTCTCGAAGTATTTTATACCTCTATGAAACCATGCGAAAAATGGGCGCCACAGCCAAGGCTTTACTCATTACTGCTGCTGCGCAAAAATGGAACGTTCCTGAAGCAGAATGTATCGCTCAACATCATTTTATTGTTCACAGTAGTGGTAAAAAATTAGGATTTGGCGAACTCGCTGCTACTGCCAAAACTTTAGAATTCCCTAAAAACGTTACTTTAAAAAACCCGAAAGACTTTAAATATATTGGTAAAACCTTAAAAAGTGTCGATGTTGCCAACTATGCCAATGGAAGTGCTGTCTTTGGTATTGACAAACGCATACCCAATATGAAATTCGTGGCTATTGCCCGCTGTCCAGTCACTTTTGGCACTGTAAAATCATTCGATAAAAAAGCAGCACTCAAAATTCGTGGGGTGATCGATGTCATAGAAATCCCTAGAATTGCCAAACCATTTGGTCCATTAGGCGGTGTGGCTGTGATTGCTTCGAATACTTGGGCTGCCTTTGAGGGTAAGAAAGCCTTAACTATAGAATGGAATTATGGTTCCAATGCATCCTATACCTCAGCCGATTATCAAAAAACAATCACCGAGGGCGTGTTGCAACCTGGAAAAGTAGCTAAATCGATTGGCGATATAGATCAAGCTTTTGCTAAAGCGCATCAAATTGTCGAAAGCACCATACAATTGCCTTTATTAGCGCACGCACCAATGGAAGTGCCTAATGCTGTTGCCTGGGTAAAAGGCGATTCCTGCGAAGTTTGGGCACCTACTCAAGACCCACAAACCGCTCGTAAAGAAGTGGCAGATTATTTAAAAATTCCTTTAGACAAGGTTTCAGTAAATATTACCTTCCTTGGCGGAGGTTTTGGCCGTAAATCAAAACCCGATTATATCGTAGAAGCCGTAATGGTTTCCAAAGCTATCAATGCACCCGTGCAAGTAGTTTGGACTCGCGAAGACGAAATCAAACACGGTTATTATCATACCGAAAGTGCCCAATATCTCAAAGCCGCTTTGGATGCACAAGGCAATGTAACCGCTTGGCTACACCGTTTTGCCTTGCCTTCTATTATGTCTACTTTTGTACCCGGTACCGAATATCCTGCCGAATGGGAAGCTGGAAGTGCCACAGACATACCGTTAGATGTCCCCAATTTTAAAGTAGAAACAGGCAAAGCGCCCGCTCACGTCCGAATCGGCTGGATGCGCTCTGTTATCAATATTCCTCACGGTTTTTCTGTGAATGTTTTTGCTAACGAGTTAGCGCATGCCGCTAAAAAAGACCCTTTGGAATTCCGCTTGAAACTCATCGGACCTGACCGCATTGAAAATACACAAGACGCCATAAAATACAACACGGCAAGAATGAAACACGTCTTGCGACAAGCTGCAAAAAATGCCAACTATGGAAAAGCTTTACCTCAAGGTCACGCCTTTGGTATCGCGGTTCAATACAGTTTTTATTCCTATGTCGCCTCCGTGGTCGAAGTGTCATTCATCAACAATAAAGTAAAAGTTCATAATGTGTACACCGTTATCGATTGTGGTACCGTCATCAATCGCGATACAGTAAAAGCACAATTAGAAGGTGCCGCTATATTCGGAATGTCTTTGACCTATTACGGCAAAATCACCGCCAAAGACGGCGCCATCGAACAAAACAGCTTTAGTGATTATCCTTTAATTCGTATGAACGAAGCGCCAAAAATACACGTAGAAATCGTAGAAAGCACCGAAAACCCAACTGGTGTAGGTGAACCTGGCGTACCCGTAATCGCACCAGCCATCGTCAATGCTTTGTTTCAACTCACTGGAAAAAAATACTATAATTTACCTTTAATTGATTATGAAATCGTAGGATAATTTATGGGGCGTACCCCCGAGGCACACGACTTTACTAAACCACAAGTCACTGCTCCTCGGGGTCGGGCTATCCGTTCCCAAACTTTTTATACCCTTCGCAATGGCTACGGGTATAAAAAGGTTTTCCACTACTATCCCTAACGCAAAAACATTTCCCCTTTCTATGAACGATTGGATTACACTATTACATACTTTCAAAACCACCAAAACACCGATTGCCTTGGTCACTGTAACTCAAGTGTTGGGCTCAGCTCCTTGTAAAATAGGTTCAAAAATGATTGTAACCCATCAAAAAGAGATTTTTGGCACCATTGGAGGAGGGAAACTTGAATTTCATATCATTACTCAAGCACAAAAAGCCATTCAAGAAAATCAAATCCAATCTACTACTTATACGTTAGGCCCCGAATTCGAACAATGCTGTGGCGGTAAAGTAACCCTTTTAATCGAACCTATGAATCAAAATCCAGAACTGTATCTCTTTGGCGCAGGCCATATTGGTGTTGCCTTGTGCGAAGTACTAGCCAATACCCCGTTTCAAATCACACTATTGGATACGAGAGAACAATGGGAAAGTACCTTGTCACTTCCCGCTTCCGTAACCTATAGCGCTGCACCTTTTGATTTGTATAAAAGCAGTGTACATTGGGGACCAAATTGTTATGCCATCATTGTCACCCACGACCATAAATTGGATTTTGAAATCACTGCCTTATGCCTAGCAGAAAGCACAAAATTTATTGGCCTCATTGGAAGTAAAACCAAACGCTATAAATTCCATCATATGCTTAGAGACGAATTGGGTTTTGAAGCAGGTATGAATCCCGTGCATTGCCCCGTTGGATTAGACTTGGGAGGTCATACTCCAAAAGAAATTGCCATTAGCATTGCCGCTCAACTACTACAAGTTTACTATGAAAAATAATGTTGCTTTTGTAGTATTGGCAGGAGGAAAATCAGAACGAATGGGGCAACCCAAAGGATTACTATTCAACAAAGAAGAATATTGGCTCGAAACCCAATTAAAAAGCATAGCTTCCGCTGGTGGTACCGAAGTTTATATCGCATTGGGGTTTCATACGGCCGCTTATTGTGAGACACTACCTTGGTTAACCTCAGCTTTACAAGTACCTATCACTTATTTAAATCTCAACATACGAGCCGTTCAAAATCCAAACCCTGAACGAGGTTCTTTTTCGAGCTTACAAACGGTTCTTTCTCAAATAGAAAAACCTAAAACTATACTACTCTGCCCCATTGATGTCCCAATACCCAAAGACGAAACACTAGAACTACTTTTAGAAAAACAGCAAGCCATTGCTATCCCTAATTACAAAGGCAAAAACGGACATCCTATCGTGATGAACCCTTCCTTTTGGAAATCGCTAGTTCAACTGAATCCGAGTAACAGTCGGTTGGATTATTTGATTAAAGCTTGTCCTTTGTCAATGATTGGCATTGTACCCGTTGAAAATTCGGAGGTAATTCTGAATCTGAATACACCTGAGGATTGGATCAGTTATCAAACTAAAATCGACAAATAAAAAAAACATCTAACTATTTGTTTTTAAATATTTTGCATTTTAAAAAAGTGTATTAAGTAAAAAATTATAGACAATTATTCTAGCAATAAGATTGATTAAAAGTTTATAAATAAGTTATGTCTAAAGTACGTAAGTTAGTAATATTTTTTGCTCATCGTTAACCATTTCGATTATTGACAGTTTACGAAGCAAAATTTGTTTTCTTATTTCCATTAAACTATTTTCATATTAGCACAAGTGTGTTTTAATAAATTAACAATTAAAAAAGCTTTTAGCTAACGTAATCTCTACTATACTTACATCCCAAAAACTTCTTTCTGAATCAATACCATATATTCAATCGAAGATTCACAACCTCAGAAAGTTTCCTTATTCATTTTATCAGAACTTGCCATAGTAATTTATCGATCTTTCGAAATGTGAGTTCATACAATTCTTTGTCAAAGTGATATGTTGAAAATATTTAATTAACGATATCTAAATAAATATCTTCTAAAAATATATGTCTATTTGATATAACTTCCTTTTTTTAAACTTTGAACAAAGAATTATTCTGAGTTCATCATTGGAAATAAATATAGCTCCCACAGGGAAAACACCCCTAAAAAATTAGTGTTTATCCTCTTGAATGTTTGTTTGAAAATTCATGACTTTACAATCGTAAACCAGTATAAAAAAACATTGTTTTTTATGCATATCAAATAAATCATTATTAATGGTAAAGACAATTATAAAAAAGATACAAACTCATTTGTACAAAGTTTTAGCTTATTTAAATAAAAATTCTAGCTTATACAAACCTATTTATCACAATAGCACTTAAACATTATGAATGGAGTTAATCGTGTATTGCATTCTTAAAAATATGAGAAAAATCATCGATCAATATCAATCAACTAAAAAATAGATACTATCACTAAAGTCAATTTTACTTTACATATATAAGTGAAAAACTCAAGCGAAAATTTTATATGTTTTTCCTTGATGTAATAATAAACATCGAGAAGCTAATTGCCAAGTATAGAAATTATTTAAAATTAAGATTTAATAAAAAATTAAAAATGGGGAAGCTGAAAACCGTATACAAGAGTAGGCAAAAACAATTAATATTTAATTAAAATGACAAAACAAGATTTTATTTCTGAAGAAAAACTAACGGTATCTACTAATTCTCAAAAAGTAGATTTTATTTCTGACGATCAGTACAACCTAATGAATTTAGTGGGTATACAACACAATGAGCTATTAACCATGCTCATGCAGAATCAGACAGACTCTATTGATAAAAATATCCAAATGACTGCAAAATGGTACAGTAAATTGGATGGTGGTTTTATCAATACCTTTGATAAAACATTTATTGACAAATTGCAATTGGAAGCAAACAAAGTTATTACCAATCTTCAAAATAGTAACAATTCTATCTTTGATGTTCTAGAGGGAATAAAAATGACTAACCCTTGCAAGCAAGAATTGAAGTGGCTTTTAAATCTAATTTTGATGAGTGGGGGGCAAAATAACATCATTAGTTCATTAGAGGCAAGCCGATCTTGGGAAAAGCGCATTATGTCAACAGATTGGGTAGCTCAGGAACGAACAGTTCTTCTTAGTGCATTAAGTACTGCACGTTATAGCGCACATTATTGGCTGAATATAGATAAAGGCGATGATGAAATAAATGATGGAATTGGCCCCAAAGCATCAAAGAAAAAATGTAATAAAAAAACCGCTGCCGTTTGTGCAGATGTTGCGGGTTGTATTGTTGGAGGCTTTGCAGGTGGGTTTATTACTGGTGGCAATATAGTAGGCATACAAGTTGGTGCTACAATAGTTGGAGCCACTTGTTCTGGAATAGTAAGAGGTAGAAAATAAGCTTTTCTTTTATACTTTTAAAGGGTAGTGAAGCATGAAGCTAACTACCCTTTTAGATTACTACAGTTATTAAGAAGTCCTAAAAATAAAATTCACCATATTCAATAACAAACCTGAACTCAATCAATATAAAGATAACTAATTGTTTGCTTTTTAAGTATTCATATTTTAAAGAAAGTTGTCTAAGTAGAAAATTGTAAGTAACTATTATTCTAGCGATAAAATTTGCAAAAAGGTAGTAATAAATGAGCTATGACTAAATTGTTCAAGCTAGTAAATATTTTTAGCTCATCATTAACTATTTGAATTATTGACAGTTTAATAAGTAATTTTTTACTACTTTTTTCCATCAAACTAAACTGTTATTCATGTTAGTTAGAATACTTGCAATCAATCGAATGCTATCAACTAATAATTGGGAGAGCTTTTGCCTAATATTTTATACTAAATTATTATTTGATTTCAGTTTATCAACAAAAAAACGGCTAGCAATTCGCCAGCCGTTCTTATTGATAATTATCTGAAATTATTGCTTCTTCAACAATCCCTGTAATGGTTTCAACTGATCCAAATCGATTTTTGATTGCTGCAAAACCGACATCATGTTCATAATATGGGTAGGATTCATGTCTTTCCCTAATACCCGAACTACTGCAAAACCCGTTTCTTTTTGGTTGGCAAATAAAATAAACTCTTCGATATGCTCATCTGCTCCTACAAAACTTACCGAAGCACCTTCTTTACCAGAACCAAACTTCATGAGTTGTTGGTACTTTGGGTTTTTCAAAATTCCGTTTAATTTGGAACGCTCAGTTTCAAACTCAGCAGTATTATTTGGATTGCGTTTAAAAGCCAAAATATTTATTTTTTCAAACGATTGTAAGGCTTGTTGCTGCTCTAGAGAGAGTTTCGTTTTGTCCACATTCAAAATCGAAGAGGAAATATCAAACGCTATGAAATTTTTATTTTCTGTATTTTCTACAAAATACTTTTGCAAACTCGGTTCAGAGTTACAACTTGTCAACCATAGGCATAGGAAAATAGCCAAACCAACTACTGTTTTCATTTTTTTACCCTTTTTATATTAATTGCGTTCCATTTTGAATACTCTTACGCTAAGTCTATTCCAATTCCTTCTAGTTCCTTTTTTGTTTTTGCACTTTAAGATTCTGAAAACAGACCTATAAGGTTTTGAAATAAACTATTATTGAAGAGTAAGCTAATTACTAATCACTCACAGCTAAGCATTAGTTACTACTTTTTCCCTTTGGTGGCTTTTTTCAAATCATCTCCGCCAGGAAAGCGCATTTTATCGGTCAATACTGAGATCTCATTCAAATCAAAATCGCCTGTCAAGGACATCAATACACTGTCTTCTCCTTTTCCACCATCAATAAACATCAATAGTTCTCTGATTTGTGTGTCTTTGGCTCCTGATTTTACTAAAATTTTAATGCTACGACCATTATCGTTTACACGCATAAGTTCTTCTAGATTAGCCGTTTTCATGTAACGTTCAGCTGTTGCTTTCATCTCGGCCTCAACACGAGAACTTTTGGTAGTAAACACCTTTAAGTTGTCTAATTTTTTGATTAAACGATGATATTGTTGCATTTCTTTATCAGAGGCATCTACTTTGACTTTACTCATCATTTCGAACATTTTTTTGTTGACGATAACCGAAGTGACATCGTCTTGACCATCGAATTTGTCGAAGGCACCTTGTGCAAAAAAGGGGGTAGCGACTAGTAAAAATACTAAAGCTAAAAATACTTTTTTCGTTACTGAAGTGAAACGAGTTTTGTTGCTAATTATAACTGTTGATTTCATGTTGTTTTTTGATTTATTGATTAAAAACTTTTCCTTTTGATTCATTGTATTCCTGAATGACCTGCACACTTTCTATGCCGGTATTTACGTGACCTGATAACAGTGCTAGTGCTTTTTGGGTTTCTCTAAACGCTTCTTCGGGCGTATCGTAAGTTCCCAATTCGTTAGAAGCTATACTAGTTTTTGTTTCATTGTTGGTATAAACATACATTCCTATTCCGAGCAAAATCACTAATGAAGCCGCTAAAGACCACCAAACGGGTTTTGAAATAGCCTCTTTTTGGGTAGGTAATTCTGGTAATTCTTTAGGGTTTATTTGTTCTTTTGCTAAAGAGAAATAACCAAACATTGGTTTGTATTGCTCTAAATGCTGCGCAACATTCAATGAAGAAAAATAATTCGTCAATTCTTTTTCCTCGGCAATACTAGTTTCTCCTTGAAAGTATTTTTCTAAAAGCTCTTCTATTTTATACAGTTCCATAACGGTGTGTTTTTATCATATGCTCTCTAATGGTTTTTCTAGCCCTAGAGAGTGCCACGCGAATGGCGGTTTCATTCATTTCTAATAATTTGGCGATTTCTTCAAACTCATATTGTTCTACTTCTCGAAGCTGAATAATCATACGTTGCTGTTCTGGCAACTGATCAATTATTTTAGCCACCCAATTCAAACTATCATTGTCTTCAACTTTTTGCTGCAAGCTTGGTTCTCGATCGGTGTAATTGTTATGTACAATTCTCAAATTACTGGAACGTTTTGCTTTCAACTGATCCAAACAATGATTCTTAGTCATGGTCATGGCCAAGGCTTCAACGCTAGCATAACCGGATAAACTTTCATTTTTATTCCACAACTTTACCAAAACATCTTGTGTAGCATCTTCAGCCTCCTCGGTACTAACGAGTAATCGTTTGGCCAATCGAAAGACCTTGTCTTTGAAAGGAGTAATCAATTGTACAAACTCATTTTGGTTCATTCTAATAGTTATTTCTAGCGGTTCATATAAGCAAGACGAACGACAATTATTTTTGTTACAAACAATAAAAAAATAATTTTAAAGTTAGTATTTTTACAAAAACTAATTCCATTTAACCTCAATTTATGAAAACTACCTATAAAATTGTATTCCTTTTATTTACAAGCCTTTTCATTTTACAGAGTTGTCAAAAAGACGAAGATGATATTGCTGCACCAAAAGCCTTAGAAATTCAGAACTTTGTTTGGAAAGGGATGAATCAATATTACTTATGGCAAAGTGATGTGCCTAATTTGGCCGATGATAAATTTAAAAATCAATCGGAATTAAATGCCTTTCTAAAAAATTACAGCACCCCAGAAAGTTTATTCGAAGCCTTACGAGTAGACAAATCCATCGATCGTTTTAGCTGGATTGTTGATGATTATGTTTCGTTAGAGCAATCCTTTCAAGGCACTACTAAAAACGATGGTGTAGATTTTGGCTTAAGCTACAAACCAGGAAGTACTACCGAAATTTTTGGTTATGTTCGTTACATTATCCCTGGATCTGATGCTTCGTCCAAAGCTATTAAACGTGGTGATATGTTTACAGCCGTAAACGGAACCCAATTAACTGCCAGTAACTACCAAACTTTATTGTTAAATGCCGAAAGCTACACCTTGAATTTAGCCGATTATAACGGTTCGACCATTGTGAGCAACGGAAAATCTGTTGCTCTAACCAAAACCGTCTTGAACGAGAACCCAATTTTAATTAATAAAGTAATCGAAACGGGAGGAAAAAAAATAGGATACTTGATGTACAACGGCTTTTTTGCTAATTATGACACCCAACTCAACGAAGCTTTTGCAAGTTTAAAGTCACAAGGCATCACCGATTTAGTTTTGGACCTACGCTATAATGGAGGAGGTTCTGTACAAACCGCTACTCGATTAGCAAGTATGATTACTGGACAATTCACTGGAAAAGTATTTGCTAAACAACAATGGAACGAAAAAGTTGAGGCTTATTTCAGTACTAATAATCCAGACGCGCTCAAAAACTTTTTCACTGATAAAATTGAAAGCACACCAATCAATAGTTTGAATTTAACCAAAGTATACATTATCACCACAAAAAGTACGGCTTCTGCTAGTGAATTAGTAATTAATGGCTTGAAACCTTTTATCAATGTCGTTCAAATTGGGGATGTTACCACTGGTAAAAACGTAGGATCAATTACTTTGTATGATTCTCCAACTTTTCAAAAAGAAAACGTAAACCCTTCTCACAAATATGCCATGCAACCTCTGGTGCTCAAGATTGTAAACGCTGATGGCTTTGGTGACTACCAAAGTGGTTTAACTCCAACTTTCCAACAAGCAGAAACCATAAGTACTTTTGGAGTTTTGGGGGATGTTAACGAGCCTTTGTTAAAACTAGCCATCGGAAAAATTACAGGTACGTCAAAAGCAATCCCTGCCACCAAAGGTAAAACATTTGAATTTTTTAAAGATGGTAAATCCATCAGAGGCTTTAGAAACGACATGTATTTAGAAACTATTCCTGAAGGTTTATTAAAATCATTGTAAAAAATAGGAGATCACTCCTCTCCAAACAAAAAAAGGCGTTTTCATTTCGAAAACGCCTTTTTTGTTTTTAAGCTAACCCTATTAATTATTAAAATAGAATCCGTTTGGTCCAACTCCTACTGTTATTTCTTTTTGCAAAGCACCAGTTAAAGAATACACATAGGCCTTACTATTCGAAGCGAAGTCCCCTCCATCAGCAATGTAAATTTTATCATTCTCTACCGCAAAACCATACATCACTCCATATTGAGAAGTAGACGAGTAGTTAAAAATAGGTTTGTCTGAAGGCTGTGTTGCCGTGATATCCATACTATACACTCCAGTATCTTTTGTGAAATAGATTTTAGAACCATAGATATCCAAATTTCCTGCATCTGTCAAAGCCGTTGGAAACACCACTTCTGTAACCGATTTATCCGATAATTTCACTTTTACAATTTTGCTTGCACTTCCGTAAGGAGCCGCTAACACATACAAAACACCGTTTTTTACTTCCATTGTATTGGCGCTTGACCCAACGGTTATTGGTGTTTCTAAAGCCTTAGTTGTCGTATTTACAACCAAAACTTTGTCGCTATTATAAGGTTCTGTGATGTACAACTTATCACCTTCTAAAACAATACGATTGGCGGTAGCATTCAAGTTAATTTTAGATTCCACTTTATTCGTGGCCAAATCGATAACAGCTACAAAATCATCAGTGTTTCCTGATGTTCCTCCATAGGTATTAGCATTGGTTACATAAGCTTTACCATTTTTCACTACTCCATATCTTGGCGTGATTAAACCTGTTTCGATTTTAGCTAATAACTTAAACGTATAACGATTCACTACATTAATCACATTAGAACCACCTGCAATCACATAGGCTTTATCCCCATAAAAAAAGATATTTTGTACATATAGTCCAAAAAAATCACCTCCGTTTTCTGCTCCATACACATCTTGTTTAAAAGTAGTCAAATCATCTCCTAAAAACGATACAGAACTATTTCCTGAACCATTGCCTTCATTTAGAATGAATACGCCATTATCATAATTCCCTTTAGACACATTTTCGTTGTCGTCGTTTGTACAAGATGCCAAAAAGGCAAAAGTAAAGGCTACTAATAAAACTCTAGTTAACTTCATTATATTAAAATTTAAAGATTAGATACAAATTAAAATTACGTCCGGGCATCATTCTATTTTCCAGACTTTCATATTTTTCATTCCAAAGATTAAGCACTTGAGCGCCAATTTTTATTGGATTACGTTTAAAAAATTCATAATCTACGCCCACATTAGCAACCCAATACGAAGGAACGATAGCGCTAGGATCGTTATCGGATTGCGTATAGACAAAACCATTAAATAGGAATTGATAATTGGCACTCCATTTTTTATAACTGTAGGCCAAAGCAGCGGTAGCTTTGTGATAAGGCACAAAAAACAATTGCTTTTGGGTTTCCTCATTCTTAGAAATGGTATACGCATACGTCCCATTGATTTGCCAAATGCTCTTCCCAAATTGTTGTTTCCAAGCCAATAAAGCTTCTATTCCATAAGCGGCTACGCGATCCGTATTTTGAGGAGACCAAATCCCATTATTCCCCGGAACCCAACGCAGCAAATCTTTAATTTTATTGTAATAGGCCGTTTGCGTCAAACTGATATTTTTATAAGTAAAAACATTGGCTAGTTCGCCTTGGTACGCACTTTCGGGTTTTAAATTGGGATTACCGCCTTCTTCCCAATACAAATCATTGTAGGTAGGAATGCGGAAATTGTGCGAAACATTGACTTTTAATTGGTACCAAGGTGCGATGCGCAAAGCACTTCCAGCCGAAAAAAGAACAGGCGATTTATAATTATTGGTAAACTCCTTACGAATCCCCAATTCATTTTGCCATTTCGAATCGATTTCATATTTGACCAACACAGATGCTGCACCAATCTGTCTTTCGTGGTATCCAAATCCAGAGCCTTTACCTTGGGTTGTATTGTATTCTAAAATCGTATTTATCAAAAATGAGGGCGATGCCTGAAAACTGACATCTGCTTTGGTAATCCAAGTCTTAGAATCCCCAAAACTGTATTGTTGTAGCGACTTGTTCGGATAATACTGATAGCCTTCGGTGAGGTAAGCCATCTTACCATTCATCGTCCATTGGTCAAAAACACCATTGTATTCCAACAAATTTCTGCTAAAATCATTCTTGTATTTCGTTCTTGACTCCGAGGGCGATAGCAAAGAAATATTCCTATCGGTATTCGAAGACTGACTGTATGCTTTTAGTATTTGTTTGTCCGAAATTTCAAAACCAATTGCTGCATTAAACCCAATCACTTCATACTCCCCGTTTTCATTAAAACGTTGATTGCCTTTCCAATCAAAAAGACCAGGATAGTCGTAATCGTTATCAGAATAGTTTCTGGAAAAACCAATTTGAGTCGACCATTTTGTATTTGAAAACTGGCTGTTATAATGTATGCCCTGCGTGTTGAAACTTCCATAATCCAGACGCAATTGATTTGAAAAAGAACGCTCAAATCGCAAGTCATTGTTCAAATGCACCGTGCCACCAATAGCCCCACTGCCATAAATCACACTTCCTCCACCTCCTTTGACAGCAATCGAATTATAATCCGTTCCTGAAATTGTATTAAAATCGGTACTCCCATTCATTTGGGAATTGATGTTGATGCCGTTCCAAATCACCGCAGTTTGCGACGCAGTGGTTCCCCTAAAAGCCACTGTCGAAAGCATCCCACGACCGTATTCTTTAAAATACAAAACCGAATTGTAATTGAGTAAATTGGTCAGCAACGCACTATTTTTAGACAAAATAGAATCATTCAAACTAAGAATCGTTTGAGAACTAGAGAATTTGCGCAGCTTCGCATCAGCTATGACGACTTCTTTTAAGCGAGTAATCGAATCATTCTGAGCAAAAATCAGTTGACTTGCCAGCAAGCAAAAACAAAGAAAAGATTTAAAATGTGCCATAATTTCCTGAACCTTTTTTCCCGAAAGTTCGCTATTGGTTGAGAAAAAAGGCAGGTCTCCTGGCTTGCGTCTTGTTGTTGACCTTCCCATTCCAAGTTAGAAGTTAGAAGTTAGAGCTTAGAAGTTATACTTCTATTTCTAATTTCTAATTTCCCACTTTATAAAACAGTGGCTTTGTAGATAACAACAAGCTTAGTAGCTTACAGTTGCGGGTACAGCTTAGGTTTTAAACCTAATTCCCTTTTAATGCGTCTTCTAAAAAAAGTAAAACGCAACCTCAATTCGGATGCAAATATAGCCTTAAAAAAATGGAATACTAAAATTAAAACTCAAAAAACAAGCAAAAAAAACCATAAACCATTACAATACAACAACATAAACCACCCCATTCATAATTTGGGCGTGCCCCTCCTGAAAAAGTCGGGTCGGGCTGTACGTTCCCGCTTCCCGATAGAAAAAATCGGGAGAGCTCCACTGCCATCCCTCACGCAAACCCTTCTTAACGAGTATACTCCACTTTCACTACCAATCCGTAATCCAAAGGTGTAACAAAAGCCTCCTGCAATGGAATGTTATTTATTCTACACAAAACACTTCGAATCACCCCAGAATGCGTCACTAAAATCAGCGGTTTTTCATTGGGTTTTTCTAATTCCTCCTCCAAAAATTCCCAAACTCGTTGGTTCAAATCGATAAATGATTCGCCATTGGGCACCGCAACATTCACAAAATCATTCATCCACGGGTCCAAAACAGTCCTCGGAATGGCGTTCCAAGCTTGCAATTCCCAGTCCCCAAAATGCATCTCTTTCAATCGAGGTTCTTCGGCAATTATTGGAATTCCTTTAGCTTTTTGAATATGCTGTGCCAAAATCGAACAGCGTTGCAACGGACTCGTATATAAAACGCCTTGCTCTGGCAATTGCTCCAAAATCGCATCAAAAATCGCATCATATGGAGCTCGAATGCCAACATCGCTTTGGCCATAACAAATCCCTTTTTCACAAACGGTTTCGGTGTGGCGCACTAAATAAATTTCCATATCGCTAGTAAGGTTAGGTAAAAAATAACTTCACATACTTGTTGTGTGGCTCCCAAACAATCACCCGTGTAGCCGTCAATCCATTTCTGGAAATAACGAGCCAAAAAATAACGGGCCAAAAAAACAGGTAATACCACCAACCCAATAATCGCGTGACTCGTCATCAAAACCAGCAAAGGTAATAGCCCAAAAAACAAAGCGCCCAAAACTTCTTTCCAAGAATACTGTTGCGCAATGGGTTTGCTTTTACTCGTAGCATCCTCGCGAGAATATTCGTGAGTAAACACAATCGAAATCGCCGCCAATCGACTCAAAGAATGCCCTGTTATGAAAACCAAAAAAAGAGTGAAAAGTGAATGGTAATTTGTGAGTAGTGAATCGTCTTTGGCCAAAGTGACCAAACTCATATACTTCAGCAAAAAAAGCAATACCAAACCAATCGCACCATAAGCACCAATAGCGCTGTCTTTCATAATGGTTAAAATCTTAGTTTTAGTCCAACCCCCACCAAATCCGTCGCAGACATCGGCAAAACCATCTTCGTGAAAAGCGCCTGTAACCAACACACTCGCAATCATCGAAAGAATCACCCCAATCTCAGCATTCCACAACCAAGACGCCGCAACATACACTCCAAAAGCGATTGCCCCCACAATCCAACCAATTAATGGAAAATAACGAGACGCTTTGTTCAAATAATCAGGATTATGGTCAATGTTCTTCGGACACGGAATTCGGGTATAGAACATCAAAGCGGTAAAAAAGATGTGGAGTTGTTTTTTCATTTATTATCAACCATTTTAAATCCATATTTTAAAATAAATTCGTCATACTCTTCTTGAAATGACTTCTTTTTATGATGTTCCTCTTGATTTTTAATATAATCTCTAACTTTATCAAGAATCGATTCAGACACAGAAACTGCAAAATATTCCTCCTGCCATTGAAATTTTTCTTTAGTCAATTCATTTTTGTTAATCCAAAAAGAGGATTCTCCTTTGATAAGCTGAATTACTTTTTGAATGTTCTGGTCCACACCTAAGGAAATCAAACAATGACAGTGGTCAGAATATCCATTTATAAAATCAATATAAATTCCTTTTTGAATGGCGTTCTCTCTTATATGGTTCCAAACTTTTTGGCGTAATTCAATAGAATCTAAATACGGAATTCTATTTTTAGTACTCCAAACACAATGAAGATAGACTTTTACAAATGGCATTCTTATATTTTTAGTTTAAAATTCGGCTCAAACCAATTTAGAGATTTTATTTTAAAGAATGAGCTAAAGCCCATTCCTATTCAAATTTTGCAATAAAATAGACACTATTTTTATTATTCATTTTTTTGAATTGCTTCCAAATTTATCTGGAGGAATAAAATTAGCATTTGCTTCAAAATGGCTTTAGCCAAAATAACAATAGTTTGGCTAAAGCCCAATATTAAAATCATTCTAAAGGATGGGTTAAAACCCATCCCTATTCAAATTTTGCAATCAAAACAGAGAATTTTATATTTCATCTTTTAAACTACCTCCAGATTTATCCAAAACAATGTTTTTATTATTCCTCAATTTGAATTGCTTCCAAATTTATCTAAAACAATGTTTTTTATAATTCTCTCTTTTGAATTGCCTCCAGATCTATCTGGATGAATAAAATTAGTATTTGTCACAAATTGGCTTTAGCCAAAACAATTATTCCTTTCTGTTATTCACCCCAGCCGATTCAAAACTGGCCATCTCATTTAAAAACGCTACTGCTGATTGTACTAAAGGAAAAGCCAAAGCACAACCCGTTCCTTCTCCCAAGCGCAATTGGAGGTGCAACAATGCTTTTGCTCCTAGATACTCCAAGAGCTGTTGGTGTCCTTTTTCAGCCGAGGCGTGGCAAAAAACAGCATTGCTCAGAATAGCGGGGTTTTTCTTAAAAGCAATCAAAAAGGCTACTGTCGCAATAAATCCATCGACCAAAATCAACATCTTATTTTTATGTGCTTCGAGCATTCCGCCAGCTATTTGCAGGATTTCGAAACCTCCAAAATACGCCAAAATCGAGTCTAAATCGGTAGCGCCTTTATAATTGGCAATCGCTGTTGTTAAAATTTGATGTTTGTTTTGCAGCTTTTCATCTGAAACCCCCGTTCCTTTTCCGATACAATCTACTAAGGGAATTTGGGTCAGAAAATGCATTACTACCGAAGCGGTCGCTGTATTCCCAATCCCCATTTCTCCAAAACCGATGCAATTTGTGCCTGATTGCGCAATTTGAGTCACAACAGCAGCGCCCTTCGAAAAACAAGTCGCTACTTCTAAAGGACTCATCGCAGCGGTATGTAAAAACGACTGCGTGCCTTTGCCAATTTTATTATGAATCAACTTCGTGTTAGTAGGAAAATCATAATTCACCCCCGCATCTACAATCGATAGTTCGATTTGGTTTTGGGTACAAAACACGTTGATTGCTGCTCCCCCTTCCAAAAAATTAGTTACCATTTGTCGGGTTACTTCTTGTGGATAGGCACTTACGCCGTGATTGGCAATACCGTGGTCCGCAGCAAAAACGACCAAATGCGGTTGTTTAATTTGAGGCGAAGTAGTTTGAAACACCATCCCTATTTGGTGAGCGAGTGCTTCTAAATCTCCCAAGGCTCCTGTAGGCTTAGTTTTGTTATCGATTTTGTGTTGCAATTGGTTCGATAAAATCGCGTTGGACTCCGTTACTTTTTCTTCGGAGGAGGAAATTATAGTTTCTTTTGATTGTATCGAATCAATCGTAGTGACAGAAGGAAATGTCTCTTTTTTCTTCCAACCTAGTTGTTGCAACATCGGCTGATGCTCATAATTAGAGGCAGGTTTACCTACGCAAAAATAGCCCAAGGGTTCTATATTTTCGGGTAATCCCAAAATAGATTTGAATTCGTGATAGTTTAGAATCGACACCCATCCCATAGAATAGCCTTGTTCGGTTAAGGATAACCAAATGTTTTGTGCCGTACAAACCGCGCTAAACTTAATCGCTTCATTACTCCCCACCGTTCCGATGGTAAAGCTATTCAGCACCGAGCGGTCGTAAGCAATGACCAATCCCACAGGGGCTTCTTCGATGGCTTCGAGTTTTAGGGCTTGGTATTGTTGCTTTTGTTGCTCGTTATCGGTGGCATTGGCTGCTTTTTTATCGTAGTCTTCAAACAAAAGCTTGATTGCTTTTTTGACTTCGGAGGAACGTATAAAGTAATATCGAGTGGCATCGGTAAGTCCGACAGAAGGTGCGTAATGACCAGCTTGTAATGCTTTTTGCAAGACATATTCTGGCACTTCGTCGGTGGTGAAGTGGCGGGTATCGCGACGGGATTGTATGATTTCTTGTAGTGTCATAGTCTTTTTTTGCGTTAGGGATGGTAGTGGCATCCTTTACTGCCGGGGTTCGGCAGTAAAGATATAACGAACAGCCCGGCCCTTGTGGAAACGCCCAAATCTATTTTAGTATAGGTTCTAACTCAAATAGTATGGATACAAATTTCGACACGAATTACACGAAAACTATTCAATTTAAAATATAATTACACAAATATCTTTGGCGTCAATACATTTATGTATTTAAAATGGTCTCTTTTTGGTGTCAATTAGTGTAATTCGTGTTTACTTTTATTATCAATTACAAACCCAAACAATTGGAGTAGCATCTTATTTTATACTTCGCCTTTAATCACCATTGGGATTCCAGCTACCATAAAAACCACGGTATCGGCTTTTTGGGCGATGTATTGATTGGTCCAGCCTTGCAACTCGGTGAATTTTCGACCGATGTGTGTATCTGCGTGCAAGCCCATCCCGATTTCGTTCGAAACGATAATGATGGTGGTGTTGGGTTGCTGTGCAAGGGCATCAATTTCTTTCTTGGCTTGTGCCAAACACAAATCGATGTCGTTTTTGTTGTCTACAAAAAAATTGGTCAACCACAGAGTCACACAATCGATGACAGCCACACGGTCTTCGAAATTGATCTCGCTCAGGAATTTTTCCTTTTCGATGTTTTCCCAACGTTCGTCACGGTCTTTTTGGTGTCTGTCGATGCGATTTTTAAAATCGGCATCCCACTGACGCGCTGTGGCTACATATATTGGATGATCCGACTTTTCTTTGGCTATTTTTTCAGCAAAACCGCTCTTTCCAGAACGTTCTCCTCCAGTAATCAAGTACATCATTTGGGATAATTTATGGCTTCATTAAAGAGCAAAGATAGTCTTTGTTGAATTTTTTAGTGTTAAAAATAAACAAGAAATTTTAGTTTTTGCGTTACATTTGCTCCTATCAAAATTTGATTATGAAGACTAAAATTGTTCTTATTACTTTTGTTAGCTTGCTACTCTCTTTGAGTGCTTGCGAGAAAAAAGGAAACACTACCCCTCTTTCGGAAACGGCTGCCACCAATAGTATTCGCTATGCTTCTGGACTTTCGATACAGAAAAACCAAGGATTTTCGGTGGTAACGGTTCGCAATGCTTGGCCTGATGCGAAACAGAACTTCACTTATATTTTAAAAGAAAAAAACGGCATTGTTCCAGATAGTTTACAAAAATACCCAACAATCCCTGTGCCTTTACAAAGCATAGTGGTGACTTCGACTACCAATATTCCGTTTTTGGAGATGTTGGGTGTGGAGCAAAAATTACTTGGCTTTCCGCACACCGATTATATTTCGTCTCCAAAAACACGACAACTAATCGATGCAGGAAAGGTGAAAAATATTGGACAAAATGAAAAATTAGACACCGAACAATTGATTGATTTGAGTCCTAATTTGATTGTGGCTTTTGGTATTGATAATTCGAATCCCACGATTGATAACTTACAAAAAAGCGGTTTAAAAGTACTCATTCAAGCCGATTGGATGGAACAAACGCCACTAGGCAAAGCCGAATGGATTAAATTGTACGGCGCTTTGTTTGGCAAAGAAAAAGAAGCTGAAGTTTTATTTAATGACATCGTAAAAAGTTACAACGAAACACTAGCCTTGGTCCCTCAAAAAAAGACAAATCCAACCGTATTGTATGGTTCGATGTACCAAGAACAATGGTTTGTGGCCAAAGGCGACAGCTGGGTGGCACAGTTTTTAAAAGATGCCAAATCTAATTATTTGTGGAGCACTACCAAAGGAACAGGAAGCTTGTCGTTGCCCTTTGAGAAGATTTTGGAAAAAGCCCAAAAAGCTGAGTATTGGATTGCCACGGGCTCCTTCAAAAACTTAGCGGAATTGCAAAATAGCAATCCGCATTACCAACAATTTGATGCTGTGAAAAACAAAAACGTCTATACTTTTGAAAACAAACACGGAGCCACCGGTGGTACTGTTTATTATGAATTGGCAGCAAGTAGACCCGATTTGGTCTTGAAAGATTATATCAAAATTTTCCATCCCGAATTACTTCCGAATTATACGTTTACCTTTGCCGAAAAATTACAATAAATTGAGGTCTTACTACACACATACTCTTCTTTTTATCACCTTAAGTCTAGGATTATTTGGGCTGTTTGTGGGCAATATTTGTTATGGCTCTATCGCTATTCCTGCTAAAGAAGTTTTAAAAAGTTTATTAGGACAAACCGCTTCCAAAGACACTTGGGAATACATTATCTTACATTATCGTTTGCCCAAAGCGATTACGGCTGTATTGGTTGGTATGGGCTTATCGATGAGTGGTCTATTGATGCAAACGTTGTTTAGAAATCCAATGGCTGGACCCTATGTGTTGGGATTGAGTTCTGGTGCCAGTTTAGGAGTTGCTTTTGTGATTTTGGGTGCTGGTTTTATGCCTTCCTTTTTAATTCCCTTGTTGCTTTCGAACTATGGTATTGTTTTAGCTTCGACCATTGGAAGCAGCAGTGTACTATTACTAGTTCTCATTGTATCGCAACGTTTACGTGATACTATGGCGATACTCATTATTGGCCTTATGTTTGGCAGCTTAACTTCGGCCATTGTTGGGACACTCACCTATTTTAGTTCGGCGGAGCAATTGCAAAAATTCACCTTTTGGTCGTTGGGGAATTTAGGAAACTTATCTTGGGAATCGGTGTCGATTTTGAGTCTTTGTGTGGGAATTGGACTGGTTCTAAGTGCCTTTAGCATCAAACCGCTTAATGCTTTGCTTTTGGGTGAAAACTACGCCAAGAGTATGGGGCTCAACTACAACAAAGCACGAATGATTATTATTTTTGCCACTAGTATACTAGCTGGAAGCATTACCGCTTTTGCCGGTCCGATTGCTTTTGTTGGGTTGGCCGTTCCTCATATCGCCAAATTGACCTTCCAGACTAGTAATCATCGTGTGTTGTATTGGAGTACGCTTCTTTTTGGAGCAGGCATTATGTTGGTTTGCGATATATTTACACAAGTACCTGGCACCGAAGTGAGTCTACCCATTAATGCGGTGACTTCTATCTTAGGGGCTCCAGTGGTGATTTGGTTATTGGTTAGAAAACAAAAAATGATGGGCTAATGGAACACACTATAATCCTTCAAACCCAATCGATAAGTATTGGTTATCAAAACAAAAAAGTAAACACTCTTGTTGCTAAAGCCGTTTCTATAGCGCTAAAAAAAGGAAAACTAACGGCTTTGATCGGTGCCAACGGCATTGGAAAATCGACACTTTTAAAAACCATTACTGGAATTCAAAAGCCTCTTGAGGGTGATGTTTTGTTACACGACAAAAATATAGCAACCTTCAGCGCTTCCGATTTGTCACAAAAAATGAGTTTGGTATTGACCGAGAAATTACCTCCCAGTAATTTGACTGTATATGAATTAGTCGCATTAGGACGTCAGCCTTACACCAATTGGATTGGCACCTTAACCGAGGAAGATAAAATTCAAGTTGAAAGAGCCTTGTCGCTTACTCAAATCAGTCATTTGGCCGATAAAAAGCATTATCAAATTAGTGATGGGCAATTGCAAAAAGTACTCATTGCACGCTCTTTAGCCCAAGATACCCCTTTGATTATTTTGGATGAACCTACTACGCACTTGGATTTGCTACACAAAGTTTCGTTATTGAAACTACTCAAAAAACTTACCCACGAAACGGAAAAATGTATTCTTTTCTCTACTCACGATATCGATATGGCGATTCAATTAAGTGACGAAATGATTATTATGACGCCTGAAACCTTAGTGCAAGATGAACCTTGTAATTTGATTGCAAAAGGAAGCTTCAATACGCTTTTTAAAGATGAGCATATTGTTTTTGATGCTGAAAAAGGGAAGTTTGTGATTACGGATTAAGCCCCCTAACCCCCAAAAGGGGGAATAAAATCCTTGTTGTAAAAAAATTAAACGCTAAGTTCGCAAATTCATAACGCAAAGGGCGCAAAAAAAATAAAAACATATAAGTCATAGCAGTTTTTGAATTGACAGCTTATTTTGAACCATATAAGGCAAATAAGGGCATATAAGTTTAGTTTTGAAATCTATAGCTGAAAAAATTCAAACACAAAGATTCACAAAGAAGACACGAAGCACACTAACAATTAAACAGGTAAACAATTACTGTATATCCGTGTAATCCGTGTAATCCGTGGCAAAAAAGTTTAACCGCTAAGTTCGCAAAAAAAATAAAAACATATAAGTCATGGAAGTTTTTATGAATAGGAATGCTTATTTTGAACCATATAAGGCAAATAAGGACATATAAGTTTAGTTTTGAAATCTATAGCTGAAAAAATTCAAACACAAAGATTCACAAAAAAGACACGAAGCACACTAACAATTAAACAGTTAAACAATTGTATCGTCCTAAAAAAAGTTTACAGTTTTTAATTAATACCTAGAATAGGTTTACATTTTTTTTTAATACTAGAATTAGTTTACAATGATAGTGTTTTTTCGATAATAGTTCTTCCATAGTTTTTCT
>NZ_JBCGDP010000009.1:0-175118 GCF_038739875.1 Flavobacterium polysaccharolyticum | reverse complement strand
ATCCCATTAAAAAATTAATCACAAAGGAAAAACGCTTATAAAAGGAAGATTAAAATCCAATTATAAGCGTTTTTTTTATCTAAAAACGAGGTCTATCAAAATTGACGTGGTTTTTCAGTGGCTCTCATTAGCTGATTGGCCTTTTTTAATGAATTTACTTTAGAGAAGCAAAACGTGATGAATAGTTTTTTTGTGTAAATTTAATTGGTACTAACAAGTATAGCTGTTTCTTTTTTTCTGAAATCGGGATTGTTTTTGATTTGAGAGAATTTGAACAAGTCAGCAATTGCCATTGAATAGAATTCAATTCCCATTGAAGAGGGGTCAGGCCAGTATTTTAGTTTGTCATTATGACTTGGTTCTTCACTCATGATGGAACCTTTGCAGTTATTTACAATAATATCTTTTAGTGTTATTTTAGCTAAATTATCTGGATTTAACCCAATTTTGCCATCCATCAACAAAAATGGGGCAAAACCAGAAACTATACTATTCTTTAATGAAAAATAGCATTTATCATTAATGTGAATTGATTCTTTTACTAATCCTTGGTTGTTTTCCTCAAGATTCACTAAGGTGATGTTGTTTGCTTCAATTTTGCTTAGTTTTTTATTAGGATCATAATTTTCAATTTTGTCATACGAATCAATTTCAAAGCATCTAGAACCCGCAGCATCCGATGAAAAAGGATGACGAATAGCAATACTATTTGAAATAGTTGCTTGAATTCCTTGCGTGAAATCAAAATCATCATCAGTAGTACGGTAAGAAATCAAGTGATCTAGTTTTAGCTCTCCACCGTAGCATTCAAAAGAATCGTCGTTTGAAAAGCTTATTTGTATATGGCTCAATACGGTTTGTTTTCCTACACCTGCAAGTGATAAACCATTTAATTCTTTTAATGCATTGAGTTTTCTTCCAGCATATTCAATTCGTACAAATTTTAATATTCCAGAATTGCTTTCGGGATTTTGTCCGCCATAAGAACATCTGGAGGTGTCTAAATTAAAATCCAATAAAGCTTGATTATTGACGCCTACTTTGTTGATTGGCGCATCTCCAAGGACTAAGATTCCGCCCCAATCACCTGGTTTTCTAACTGTAGTAACTTTGTTTGAAGTAAATATAATTGGATTTTTTTCAGTCCCTTCAGCCATGATTTTGGCTCCTTTTGTAATCACAAGTGTACCGCAAGTCATTTCATCTCCTCTAATTACTGTTCCGGGTTCTATAGTTAGGGTGGCGTTATTGGTAACGTATACGGTTCCTTCTAGTCGGTAGGTTTTGTCACTGCTAAGTTTGGTGTCTTTATCAATTACACCAGATAAAATAGCATTGGGTTCGTTGTATTCTGTTGTTGCGGGTTTGAAATTAGTCCAATTTAACATCCAATTGGTGTCGCCATAAATTCCTTTTACTTGTTGAGCTGATGAAGATAAAAAGCTCAAGAGAAAAATGATCAGTACTACTTTTTGTTTCATTTTTACTTTTGTTTAAACTACGTCTGTTAATGTTTTGTTGTTTTGACTATTCAAAAGTAGCAGTGTTATATTAAAAGAATCTTCGAAAAAGGTTAAGGATTCATTACTAAAAGCAGGATTATTTTGAGGAATTTAATCTTTTTTTTACGATTTGATAAAGTAATTTCCTTTGTTTTTACTTATAAAAAAAAGCCTCAACATTGTTGAGGCTTTCTGGTATTAATTGTTTTCGAAATTAGAATTTCAAAGTCACTTTCAATTCAAACTCATCATTGATCGCTTTGTCACCAATACTATCAAAGAATGATTTTGAACCATATTTAATGTCATATTTTGTACGATCTACATTAAAATTTGTTGTAGCAGTGTTTCCGTTTACAGTCATATCAAAAGTGACTGGTTTAGTGATTCCTTTGATTGTTAAGTCAGCAGTTACAGCGTAAACATCTTTAGCTTTTGAGCCAATTTTTTTGAATACTAAAGTAGCAGTTGGGAATTTTGCTGTTCCAAAAAAGTCATCTGCTTTTAAGTGACCATTTAATTTTCCTTGGTATTCTCCTTGTAAGTCAGTTGCTGTTAAAGAATTCATATCAACAGTAAAAGAACCTCCTTTTAATGCTTTTCCTTTGAATACTAAAGATCCTTCTTTAAAGTTTACCGTACCATTGTGTTGTCCTGTAACTTTTTTTCCTAACCATTCGATGCTACTTCCTGCTACGTCAATTTTTTTGGTTTGTGCAGTTACAGCTACTGAAGCTAATACTAAAAAAGCTAATGCAATTGATTTTAAATTTTTCATGTTTAAATTGGTTTTTAGATTAATATTTGAGTTGTAATATTATAAAGTAATAAATAAATCTTCGTTTGATTTTCTAACTTTTGCGTAGTGTTGTGTGTCATCTTCTTCGTGACGGTAACCTACAGCCGCAATTACAGCCGCATTTAAGTTTAATTTGTCTAAACCTAGAATTGCATTAAACTGAGCAGGATCAAATCCTTCCATAGGAGTAGTATCAATTTTTAATTCGGCAGCAGCATTCAATAAATTGGCTAAAGCTAAATAGGTTTGTTTTGCAGTCCATACTTTTTTTGCATCCTCAGCTAGATTAAGAAGACTTCCTTTCATAAAATCCCCATAACCATTCAAAGTTCCTTCTGGTAAACTTCTGGTTTGTTCTGCATTTTTTAAGTATCCTTCGATATCTTCGGCATCAACAGTCGTTTGATTGGCAAAAACAAATAAGTGAGAGGCTTCAGTAATTTGACTTTGTCCCCAGGCTGCAGGTTGTAATTGTGCTCTTAGTTCCGGATTATCTACAATAAAAACCTTGTACAATTGCAATCCGTAAGAAGAAGAACTCAATCGGATGGCTTCTTTTAAAGTATTTAAATCTTCGGTTGTTATTTTTTTGCTAGCATCGAATTTTTTGGTAGCATATCTCCAATTTTGTTGGTCTAAAAATGTACTCATAATATATTTAAATTTATTTAGTTCTGTATTTTTCTAATAGATAATTCAGTTGTTGTAATTCTTCAGAAGCCAAATTTTTGGCAAAAGATTCCTCATGTTCTTTTAACTGGGGTTCTAATTCTTTTAATAAAGACAAGCCTTTTTCGGTAATTAACACTTCTATTTTTCTACGGTTGTGAGGGCAAACATTTCGAGTTACTAATTCTTTTAATAATAATTTATCAACTAGGCGAGTTGTATTACTAGTTTTGGCTAACATGCGTTCTTGAATCACACACATGTTGGCTGGTTTTCCTTTTTGACCTCTTAGGATTCGGAGCACATTGTATTGTTCTCCAGAAATGTCATAGGGTTTTAAAATTTCATTAAAATTTTCCGAAAGAACAATTTCAGTATACATGATATTTAAAATCACTCTTGTCGATTCGCTATAATCGATAGTGCTTTTTAAAACTTCTTCTATTTTCATGTTTGTAATTACTTTATTTGTCGATACAAATGTAGCACTTTTTTTATATGTATATACAAATGTTTTAAATTTAACAGTTATTTCACATCTTAATGGGTTAAATAGGGTCATAAAAAAAGCCGTGAAGTACTAATTCACGGCTTGTAATGAGTTGAAAGGTATTTTTTAAATCATTTAGTCTTTTATCCCCAATTTGGTTAGAATGTCTTCCATCAAACACCATTTGGTAATTGAAGATTGTAGTAAATTTGCTCCTACAAAGGCAGTAAACCACAACCAATTTTGATTAACATAGATTGATAATACTACACTTAGTAGCACAAAAGTTCCTGCTATGGCTCTTATAATTCTGTTTTTCATTTTTTTTCTTTTTAAGTTAATTGGATTTTTCTATGCACAAAACGGCTAGATGTATTTGGGACAAAGATTCTTGTTTCGCATTAAACGCTGCTACACTTTCAAATAGAGGATCCACTTTTTTTTCATTCGCAAAGGCATAAAACAGCACTGACTCATTTTCAATACTATCGGTGGCGAACCAGTTTTCTTCTATCAATTCTTCTGAACTGTTGTGGTAGCCCGTTACTTCTTTATAGGAATATGAACTAATATTGGCCTTCTTCAATAGCTGTTGGATTTCTTTTTGGAAAGCTTTGACGGCAACGATGAGTAGTAATTTCATTTTTTTAGGTTTAAAGGTTTAAAAGTTTAAGGTTTCTAAAAGTGGAAACCTTAAACTTGAAACTAATTTTTATTGATTAGCAGCTCCTGATTCCTCTTTTTCGGAGAGACTATTTGTTTCCCATTTTTTTCGCTCAGTAATGTAATAAATCAAAGGCACGACAATTAGCGTTAAAAGTGTAGAAACAATAGCACCAGCTACAAGTGAAATGGCTAATCCTTGAAAAATTGGATCAAACAAAATAATTGATGCTCCAATTACAACTGCACCAGTGGTTAATAGAATAGGAGTGGTGCGGACCGCTCCAGCTTCTATAATGGCTTGTTTTAAAGGTACACCGTCATTCAGACGGATTTCGATGAAGTCAATAAGTAAAACCGAATTTCGAACCATAACCCCTGCCAAAGCAATCATTCCAATAAAAGAAGTGGCGGTGAAATAAGCATTTAGCATCCAATGACCTAAAACGATTCCTATCAACGAAAGTGGAATAGCCAACATCATAACGATTGGTGTTTTGAAGTTCTGAAACCATCCTACAATCAACATATAGATTATCACAATCACCACCATAAAGGCTACGCCCAAGTCACGAAATACCTCTAAGGTTATTTGCCATTCACCATCCCATTTTACTGTAAAATCACTTTCATCTGTAGGTTGTTCCATATACAATTCATTAATCTTATAGCCTTGTGGAATTTTCATTTTTGCGAGTTTTTCATTCATTCCCAAAATTGCATAAACTGGACTTTCTAATGTACCTGCCATATCAGCCGTAACATACACCACACGTTTTTGATCTTTTCTGTAAATGGTTTTTTGAAGCGTGTCATTTTTAACTTTTACCAAATCGCTAATCGGAATCATGTTCCCTTGATTTCCTTTTATTTTCAAGTTTTGGATATCTTGTAAACTGGTTTTGTCTTTGTCGTCTAACGAAAGAACGATACTAACATTGTCATTTGAGTTTTCGTCGTATAAATTAGAAACAGGATATTCCTTTAATAAATAAGTAAGATTCCCTACTACTTGTTGAGGAGCAATACCATTGAGCATGGCTTTTTCTTTATCAACTTCAAGGCGGTACTCCGTTTGATGGTCTTCTACCATCCAATCGATATCTACAATATTAGTAGTGTTTTGCAGAATGGTTTGTACTTGTTGAGCTACTTTTATTTGTTCTTCATAATCAGGACCATAAATTTCTGCGACCAAAGTAGACAGTACAGGAGGTCCTGGCGGTACTTCAATCAGTTTTACATTGGCGCCATATTTTTTGGCGATTTTTTGAATCTCAGGACGCATGGCTTTGGCAATGTCATGACTTTGTAAATCACGGTCTTCTTTATGTAACAAATTCACCTGAATGTCGGCCATATTACTACCACCACGCATATCGTAATGACGTACCAAACCATTGAAAGTAATAGGAGCAGAGGTACCTACATAGTTCTGATAATTGACTACTTCGGGTTGAGTTGATACATATTGAGCAATTTCTCTGGTAACTGCCGAGGTACGTTCGAGAGTACTTCCTTCAGGCATATCAATCACTACTTGAAATTCATTTTTGTTATCAAATGGGAGCATTTTTACTACCACCGATTTGGTAAAGAACATCAAAATCGAACCAATCAATAAGACCACAGTTCCAGCCAATAAAAGTCTTCTCTTGAAACTATTGTCTAGAAACGGACGCTCTATTTTGCTGTATATTTTATAAATTAAATTTGTTTCTAAGCCTTCGGCATGTTTGTGCGCTTGTTCTTCTTTTTCTTGAAGCAAATGATAACCTAAATATGGAGTAACGGTCAAAGCAACAAACAAGGACAACAACATAGCAATAGAGGCTCCAATAGGCATCGGACTCATATAAGGCCCCATCATTCCAGATACAAAAGCCATAGGAAGAATGGCGGCAATTACTGTAAACGTGGCCAAAATTGTAGGGTTTCCGACTTCATTAATAGCATAAATTGCGGCTTGTTTAAAGGGAAGTCGCTTCATTTTGAAATGTCTATGCATGTTTTCGGCAATAATAATACTATCATCAACCACAATTCCAACTACAAATACAAGGGCAAAAAGTGTGATTCTGTTCAGTGTATACCCCAACAAATAATAAGCAAATAGCGTTAATGCAAAAGTCAGCGGAACAGAGAAAAACACTACCAATCCACCACGCCATCCCATAGCTAGAATGACCAATACAGTAACCGCAATAATAGCTATTCCTAAATGAAGCAGTAATTCCCCCACTTTGTGCGATGCTGTTTCTCCATAGTTTCTTGTTACTTCAACGTGTACATCATCTGGAATGATGGTTTTTTTAAGTTGCTCTACTTTGGTCAAAATCTTATCTGATATTTTCATAGCATCGGCACCTTTTACTTTTCCAACAGAAATGGTAACAGCAGGATATTCTGATTTTGCCGTTTTGAATTGATCATTGGCTTTGCCATAACCAAATGAAACATAGCTTCTGGGAGTAGAAGGTCCATCTGTGATTGCAGCTACTTGTTTTAAGTAGACAGGCATATTTTTGTTGACACCAACCACTAAGTTTTCTACATCTTCAGCATTCGATAAAAATTGTCCTGTTGTAACCAAAAATTCTTCATCGTTCTCAACAAAACTCCCCGATTGCGAACTGCCGTTATTGGCCTGAATCATTTGCATAATTCCTAAAGCATCCACACCATTTTCGGACATTCTATCTTTGTCGAGAATAACTTTAAGTTCTCGATTATTGCCGCCAATTTCTTTGGTAATGGCTACATCTTTTACTTTTTCTATTTCAGAAGTTACTTCTTCTGCAATCTGACGCAATTGGTAATCATCCTGTTTCTCGCTCCAAAGGGTTATTCCAAGCATAGGAACATCATCGATAGAACGAGTTTTTACCATAGGTTTGTACACACCTTGAGGGAACATATTTTCGTGTTTGGCCAATTCGTCATAGAGTTTTACATAAGAGCGCTCTACATCTTGCCCTACATAAAATTGTACAATCAGCATCGCCTGACCGTTCATGGCCATAGTATGCACGTGCTCTACACCCTTAATATTCGAGATAATTTTCTCCAGTGGTTTGGCGACACGGCTTTCCACTTCTTTTGGACTCGCTCCAGGATAGCCAACCATAATATCAGCCATCGGAACATTAATCTGTGGTTCTTCTTCCCTTGGAATTAGAAACGAACTGTATACCCCAATAATCATCAACCCAATCATTAACAAAATCGTTAATTTGGAGTTCATAAATGCTTGGGCAATTTTGCCTGAAATACCTTCTTGCATAGTTTCTTTTATTTATTTGGGCGTGACCCTCTCGAAAAGGTCGGGTCGGGCTATCCGTTGCAATCTTTTTATTCCAAACCCTGTCGGGATTTAGAATAAAAAGGATTTCCACTACTATCCCTCACGCATGATTAATGATGATTTTTATATTTTATTGAAACCATTTATGTTCAATACTAGTTGTCAGCATTCAGCAATTGAATACTACGAAACCGAGCACTGACCACTTCTTTTATTGTACTGTAACCAAAGCTCCGTTGTACAATTTTCCTTCTGCCGAAACTACATATTGTTCTTTGACCGAAAGTCCAGATAAAACCTCTACTTGATTGCCCATTTTTTTGCCAACGCGCAACCATCTCAAAATCGCAACATTTCCGTTGCCTATAGTGTAAATTCCAGTCAGCTGACCTTGATGTACCAAAGCACTTTCTGGTACAACCATTCGTTCACTTGGCTCCGAAGTCGTTTTGCTTTCAATAGGAAACTGAACATTAACAAACATTCCTGATAACACTTTCGCTTTCGTTGGTTCTAAATTGATTTTCACCAAATACTGTCCACCCGTGTTTTTGGCAGATCCGCTCACTTCGCTCACTTTTCCATTTAATGTAATGTTGTTCGATTTGACTAAAATTTGTACAGCCATTCCTTTGTGAATCGCTGTGATAGCATTCTCGGCTACCATGGCGGTAACTTGCAATCGCGTAGCACCTTCTAGGCTTACCAATGGCATTCCCGGATTGGCCATGTCACCTTCTTTTACAAACGTATTGGTAATGGTGCCGCTAAAAGGAGCCGTAATATTTGAGTAAGAAAACTGAGCTAGTACTTCGTTTCGCATTTGTTTGGCACCTTCCAATCCTGCTTTTGCCATTTCGTAGCGCGCCGTCATGTCATCTAGCTCTTTTTGAGAAGCGCTTTGTTGTTTGAACAAATTGGTGAAACGATCGAAATCTTTTTTAGCATTGTTAAAACCCGCTGTAGCTTGTAGAATACTAGCATCTACTTGTGCTTTTTTAGCTTGTAAGTCGGTATTGTTTATACTTACCAACAATTGTCCAGCACTTACTTTTTGTCCTACTTGTACATGAAGTTTGGTAACAAAACCCATCATTCTGGTACTTAAATTGGCTGAATTTTCAGCTTCAATTTTACCACTGGCCGCAACGAATCCGCCGTTGCTGTTTTCTGCAACGCTACTCACTTTTACAGCAATAGGCGTTTCTTTGTTTATGGATTCTTTTTTGTCGCTTCCACAAGAGGTCAATACAACTGCAGAAAGGGAAAGGATGGCTATTATTTTTTTATTCATTTTCATGTTTATTTCTATTGATGATTATCTTTTTTATTCGTGAAATTTGAGGCGTACTAATTTCTACTTCGTTAAAAACTGCAAGTATTCTTTGGTGAAATTATACTCAAACACTGCTTGTAAATGTTCCAGTTCTTTTTGTGCCATTTGCGTTTCGGCTTGCAATAATTCTGTCGTTTTTTCAAGACCTTGCACAAATCGGTTATTGCGAATGCGATAGGCTTCTTCGGACTGTTCAAATGCTAGTTTTGCCAAGTTTACTTTGTTTTCGGCATCTAGTAATTGGCGATTGGTTTTGTTCAATTCTAATTGGCTTTGTGCTTTGTATTGTTGGTTTTCTATAGTTGATTTTTGAAAATCGGCCTTGGCTTTTTCCATTTTACCAATCGATTTATAGCCATCAAAAACCGTCCATGACAACTGCGCTCCAAACAAATAACCACTAGCGTTCATGCCAAGGAAGTTCTTGTCGTATAGTTCATAACTTCCAAAAGCATTCAATCGGGGTAAGAAATTCATTTGACTAGATTTTGACATTTTTTCATACGCCATTACAGATTGATCCATAGCCTGTAGGTCTTTTCTATTTAAAGGTAAAGCCAGATTTACAGGACTGCTAATAATAGCATGTTCGAGGGCTTCAACAGGTTTGTAGACAGTGTTTTTTTGTTCTTCTCCTAATAAAAAAGCCAGGTAATCAGAGGTATTCTGAATGGCACTAGTAGCATATTGTAACTGATTTTTAATTTCATTTACACGTACTTGAACCGAAAGGACATCTGTTTTTTGCAACAAACCTTGTTTGTAATAATTTTGGACCAATTGCAAATTAGCTTGTACAGTAGTATTAGCTTTTTTCAAAACGCTTACGGCTTTATAAGCTAGTTGAAGTTGCATAAAGGCCTTGTTTACCTCCAATTCGAGGTATTCTTTGGTACGTTCGGTTTGTAATTGAACCGCGTCCATTTTCGCTTTTGCAGCTTGTCTACCATAATAGCCATCTATATTGATAAGAGGTTGCAGGATTTCTATTTTGGTAGCAAAATTTTGTGTGCGAGCGGGGTTGTTCAGTAATGCAGGATTGAAATCGGCTTGTGTTAGAATTTCTTGATTTAGTTTTGAACCAAAAGCCATTAAGGGATTAGTTGTCGAAATTGCGGTATGTGAAGCTGTAATACTTGGTAGAAATAACACATTCGATTGTCTATAATCGGCTTGGGCGGCTTGAAATTCTTGTTGCGCTATTTTGAGTTGAAGGTTTTTATCGGCGGCTTTCAAGCCAATTTCTTTTTTGGATACCATAAGTGTATCTTGACTCCATCCCATTACGGAACTCATCAAGCTTACTAGTAGAGCAAATACATTTATTTTTTTCATTTTTTTACCATTTGATAAAGCAAAAGTAGGGGCAGAAAAAAACAAAGTCTGTAACTATTATCACACAGTCTTTTTTTGATTGATTTTCTAACTTATTGTAGTACTATGAAGTGTGTTTTGTAGTTGTTTTTTATAATCCAGAATCCGCATTAGACTTCGTAGCGAAACTGAATTGTTCAATAAAAGCAATAGCTCACGGACTATTTTTGAAGATGTAATACTTTTTGTATTTTGAATTTAAAAATGGGAGAACCAAGTTAGTATATCTTGAAATGTACTAAAAATATAAATTCTTGAAAAAAAAATTTTGGTTTTGAAGAAGGCATCTAAGATTACATTTGACCTAAACAACAATATTAAAAACAAATGAAATTGATTCACTGAACTCTTCTAAAAAACATAAAAATGGTGAAGTAATTCAGTTGCTGTAGATTTATAATTCGGAATTAGGGTTAAAATCTATTTTTTTGGAGTAATTGAGTTGTATTAGATTTCAAAAGTTGAAAGAAAAAAGTGTCTAGAATTCGGGATGAACGATTATTTGTGAAAACCTATTCTTGCCAAAGATTTACAGGAGATGATTCAAAAATGGGTGTTGATTAAAGACTGATTTTTAATAACTAGTATCGTCTAATTTTACTTTTCCATTAAAGGTTTTATACAAAAAGAAAAAGTAAGCCGCTAACAAAGGTGCACCAATTGCCACAATAGTCAGCATAATTCCTAATGATTTTTGCGAAGAAGCAGCATTGTAAATCGTAACACTATACTCAGGGTTTATTGTAGAAATCAATAGTGTAGGGTACAAATGCAAGGCAACGAGAATCAGTAAAAGCGACATCGTTAACGAAGAGAAAATCAAAGCGCGCATGTATTGTTTTTTGGATACCAGTCTTGGTACATTGGCTACTGCCAAAAAAGAAATTACAGGAACCGCAAAATAAATAGGATTGCTTCTAAAATTTTCAGTCACACCAGGAATAAATATTAGCGTGTATAGTGAAGTGATTCCAAAACTAACAATGAAAAAAATCATGCCTCTTCGGAGTAGGAAAGTCAAACGTTGGTGTAAGGTTCCTTCTGTTTTTAATAATAAGTATATCGCACCTTGAGTCATAAAAAGCGATAGGGTAGTAAATCCAACCATAATCGCATAAGGATTAAGAAAGGAAAAAAAGATACCTCCTTTGTAACTAAAATTAGGGCCTAATGCAAAGCCTTGCAGAATATTGCCTAATACAACGCCCAACAAAAACGCAATCATTATACTTGAAGTGCTATAAATCACATCCCAAGTTTTACGCCACCACACCATTTCCTCTGCACTTCTAAACTTTATAGCAGCCGCACGAAGTACATTAAAAAACAAGAATATCATAAAAGGCACATACATGGCAGAAAGCATAGTCGCATACATTACTGGGAAACCGGCAAATAATGCTCCACCACCAATAACCAACCAGACCTGATTGGCATCCCAAACCGGACCAATGGCGTTGATGGCAATACGACGACTCAAATCTTTTCTAAAAAACAAATGCCAAGCACCTGCACCAAAATCAAATCCTTCTAAAATCGCATAACCTGAGAACAAGAGTCCAATGACTAAATACCAAAGCGTGGGATAATCTATGTCTAAAAAATACTCCATAAGTGTAAAGTTGTGGGTAAGTAAATCAGTTTAAAACAGCGTCGGATGAATCATAAGGACCATGTTTTACTTTTTTATTGACTGAATAAATAAATAAAACCAAAAGTAAAGAATACACTAGCGTAAAAAGCACCAATGAAAATACAATTTGGTTAGCCGAAACTTCTTGAGAGAAAGCTTGACTCGTTCTTAACTGACCATATACCACCCAAGGTTGTCTGCCCATTTCGGCTGTAAACCATCCCACCTGATTGGCTATTTGAGGCAGTAGTACAGAATAAGAGAAAATAGTCAATAGCCATTTGGTCTCGAACAATTTGCCTTTGAACCATAAGAAACTCGCATAGAAAGTAAGCGCAATCAAAAACAAACCAATAGCCACCATAATATGGTAAAATTGAAACACCGCATTAATTTGGCTAGGACGGTCTTGTTCTGGAAAGTCATTCAAACCTTTGATAGGCGCTTTAAAATCCTGATGAACCAAGAACGATAAGCCACCCGGAATACCTATGCCTGTTACGGTTTGGTCTTTTTTATTCACCCAACCCATAAGGTATAAATCTGCGGGAGCATTTTTTTCAAAATGACCTTCCATCGCTGCTAATTTTGCTGGCTGATTCACGGCCACTCCATCAGCAGAGCTGTGTCCAGAAAGTAATTGTGTAAAAGAAAAGAAAGTAGCCACTCCCAACGCAATCGGAAAGGCTTTTTTAGAAATGGCAACAAAACGTCCTTTTTTTAAGTAGTAGGCATGAACACTTAACACTAAAAATGCCCCTGCCAAAAAAGAACCTTGCCAAGTGTGTATCAATCGGTCAACACTTGAAGGATTAAAAACCATCGCCCAAAAATCGGTTACTTCAGCGCGAGCGTGCAAGCCTTCGCCTACGATATGATAGCCTGCTGGGGTTTGTTGCCAAGAATTAGCCACCACAATCCAAACCGCCGAAAACATAGAACCTAAAAATACACCAATGGTAGAAACCAAATGCACCCAAGGTTTTACGCGATTCCAACCAAAGAGCAATACACCCAAAAAGGTACTTTCTAGCCCAAAAGCAAAAAGACCTTCAGCAGCAAGTGCACTACCAAAAATGTCTCCCACATAACGCGAATACACCGCCCAGTTGGTACCAAATTCAAATTCCATAATGATGCCTGTGGCAACACCAATTCCGAACGTTAAAGCGAAAATTTTAATCCAAAAACGAGTAAGAGTTTCGTATTCTTTATTGCCGGTTTTGATATAAATACTTTCAAAAAGTACGATAAGCAATCCAATGCCTATGCTCAAAGGCGGATAGATATAATGAAAGGCAACGGTAAAAGCAAACTGGATTCGAGCTAATATTTCAACATCCATGATAGTGGGTTTAGTAGTCCTACAAATTTAGTTGACTTCAGCCAAATATTACCGCTTTTTTTAGCCATTTATCAAAAAAGTAACTTTTGTTGAAGATAAAATTGGAGCTATTTTTTGGGCTTTTTTTCAAACAAATTGCCAATTAATCCTCCCAATAACCCACCGTATAAAGTGCTATTGATTGGTTTTGAGGTAATAGCGCAGCTTCCAGAAGAGCAACCAATAGCTGCATAATAACAATATCCCGCGAGTAATCCAATGGCGATTCCAACCGCGGTTACTATAATGCCTTGTTTACTCATGAGTTGCTTTTTTCTACGATAATTTTGACCAATTCATCTTTGCTCACCACACCAGATTGTCTCCACAATTGTTTCCCGTTTTGAAACAAAAGCATTGTGGGTACGCCGCGAACTTGGTACTGAGCCGCAATCGCTTGATTTTTGTCCACATCAATTTTGATAATTGTGATACGTTCACCAAGGCTTTCCTTTACTTGTTTTAGAATAGGAGTGAGCATTTGGCAAGGACCACACCAAGTAGCGAAAAAGTCAACCAAAACAGGTTGGTCTTTCTGTATCAATTGTTGAAAAGCATTCATAGTCTATTTATTTTTTAGGAATAGCGCAACCATTTGCCCCGCAACCCCAGTTAAACAAAGCTTGTAGCAAGAAAAACAAACCAAAAACAATAAAAAACCATTCTCGAGTAGCATAAGCCTCTCCAAATAAGAATAGGGCAAAAGCCAGCCGAATCCAGCGCATCAAATGCCAATTGGTAAATAAAAGTGTTTTCATTTTCGTGTTTATAATTTTGATGTATTATTATTTTTAGGAACAGCAACAAATGGGCTTTTCAGGAAACACCGTCCCGCTATCCGCTATATCTTTGCTTTTTTAAAGAAAAAAAGCAAAGGATACCGCTGCTATCGGGGTTAAGGAGCAATAATTTGCTTCTTGGTATTCATTGTTGCTATTCTTTATGTTGCAAACCCGAGTTCAATTTACTTTAAGGTTTTCAAAAAATTGTAGGCCTTTTTTGAAACTCCATTTCCTGGAAGGTTTTCAAAACCTTGTAGGTATATTTTGAGTTCAATTTACTTTAAGGTTTTCAAAAAATTGTGCCCTTTTTTAAAACTCCATTTCCTGCAAGGTTTTCAAAACCTTGTAGGTATATTTTCATACTTTAAGCCTTTAACTTGTAAAAAATCATCTTCTTAAAAGTGTACACAGTAAGAAAGTTTAATCAACAAGCGCAATGCTGTACTCAGGTTCATAAGCAAGTACCTCTTTCAATTGTTCCAGTGAAATTTCGTTGGTGCTCATAACAATCAAATTACTGAACGTACTATTGATTTGTGTATTAATTACTCCAGTAATTTCTCCTATTTTCTGAAGTACCGTTTTCGTGCAATTCGAACAAGTGATGCCACTCAAAGCGAAACATTGCACAATCACTTCCGCTTTCTTCTTAAAAACAAAAAACAATTCCGATTGCGCTCTTGGCGTAACCGAGTTATAGGATGTTTCTAGAATTTTAAAATGAAAAGCTTCTGAAAATAACTGTTCGTATTCGGTTTTACTCCCACCAAAAGGTGGACTTACCTCAAAACTGCGATTAAAAAGTAGTCCCGCTTTTTTTCCATTTTTGGATAACAATTGATGCATTTTCCAAACGTATTTTTGACGCATTTGCGGAGGCAAAGCACAAAAGAAAGTTTGTTCCAAAATCAAATCATAGCTACCCTTATGTTCAAAAAAATCACCTTGAATAATGTGAATGGCAGTTGTGTTTTTGAATTTTTCTTTTAATTTTTCAACTAGAGTCGGAGCAATATCAATCACTGTAATGTTGGTAAACCCTTTTTCTAAAAGGTATTCCGCTTCATAGGTATTCCCACAACCCGGAATCAAAACCGAAATTGTAGTATCTTTCAATTGGTCAACATACGCTTTGATTGGTGGAGAAATCGTTCCCAAATCCCAACCCGTAGTTTCAGATTGGTATTGTAAATCCCAATAGGATTGGTCTAATGGTTTCTCGCAACTCTTTACAGAACAAGTAATACCTTCCATTCTTATTTTCTTTTACAAGTTGTAATTCCAAATGGAGCATACAACGGACAAAAACTAATAAAACTCGTTAAAACAAATACCAAAGCTAATCCTAATCCAATCATTCCTAAAGTTCCCTCAATTACTTTGAAATAGTATAGAGCAAAAAGCAAGACGGCTATAAAAACTCGAATTCTTTTGTCGGTAACACCCATGTTTTTTTTCATGATGATTAATTTTAGTTATTACTTTACTATTTGTTCAAGAATTGTCTTTTAAACATTGTTTCACTTTCAGTATTTCTAAACGCGATATTCGCAAAGGATTACGCAAAGAACGCAAAGTCCTATTGGCTCAATAATGTGGTTGGTTAGTGCTCGATTGGATTGATAAGTTGCAGTTGTAGTAAGGTATAGTCAATTTTAGATTTCTATTTTCTAAAGTCTGCCTTTTCATCTCTAACTTCTAACCCAAAAATTATCAATCTTAAAAACTTTTTTGCACCAAAGCACTGAACATTCTCAAACTGATCACACTTTAAATTTCTATTTTCTATTTTCTAAAGTCTGCCTTCTAACCTCTAACCTCTAACTTATTTCAACACTTTGCTTTGGCACACAAAATCAGTTTTAGGAACTGTTGTTTTTGCTATAGCGCCAAAACCACCTTCAATTTCAGTGAAATTTCTAAATCCTCTCGCTTGTAAAATAGAAGCCGCAATCATACTACGATATCCACCTGCACAGTGCATAAAGAAATGTTGTTTCGGGTCGATAGTGGTTATCCAGTCATTTATAGCGGATAAGGGTTTATTATACGCTTCAGCTACGTGTTCTGCGCTGTATTCACTTTCTTTTCTAATATCAATGATAATATCTTTATCGGTGTTTACCTTTTGTTCGAACTCAGCAGCTGAAATTCTATGAATGGTGTCAATTTCTTTATTGGTTTTTGTCCATGACTCAAAACCACCTTCAAGATGTCCTAAAATATGATCAAAACCAACACGACTCAATCGGGTTACGGTTTCTTTTTCACGCCCTTTTTCGGTGACCAAAAGTATGGGTTGTTGTACATCGGCAATCATGGCTCCCACCCATGGAGCGAAATCGCCATTAATCCCAATATTAATAGATTGTGGAATGAAAGCTTTATAAAAATCACCGTTATTTCGGGTGTCTAAAACTAAAGCGCCTGTTTCATCGGCTATTCTTTCAAAATCAGTTGCCGAGAGCGCTTGCATACCGTTATGCAAAACTTTTTCAAAACTTTCGTAGCCTTTTTTATTCATCGCTACATTCATTCCAAAATAGGCTGGAGGAGGAAGCAAACCATCGGTTACTTCTTTTATGAATTCGGCTTCGGTCATGTTGACTCTTAAGGCATAATTGGTAGCTTTTTGTTGTCCAATCGTAGAAACCGTTTCTTTGCTCATGTTCTTACCACAAGCACTTCCGGCACCGTGCGCAGGATACACAATCACTTCATCAGCTAGAGTCATAATTTTATCTCTTAACGAGTGAAATAATGTTCCTGCTAATTGCTCCTGTGTCATTCCAGCGGCTTTTTGTGCCAAATCTGGGCGTCCTACATCTCCAATAAATAAGGTATCTCCAGAGAATATAGCATGTTCTTTACCCGTTTCGTCAAGCAACAAATAGGTAGTGCTTTCCATAGTGTGCCCAGGAGTGTGCAATACTTTAATTTTGATGTTTCCAATTTCAAAAATCTGATTATCTGTGGCTACAATAGCTTCAAATTCAGGTTTTGCAGTTGGGCCATATACAATGGGAGCATTAGTGGCTTTGCTCAAATCCAAGTGACCTGAAACGAAATCAGCATGGAAATGCGTTTCAAAAATATATTTTAAACGTACGTCATCTCGTTCCAAACGGTCTAAATACGGCTGTACTTCTCTCAAAGGGTCAATAATAGCCGCTTCTCCATTTGAAGTGATGTAGTAGGCTCCTTGAGCCAAACAACCTGTATATATTTGTTCTATTTGCATGGTATTTTGTTTTATTGAGTACACAAAGGTACTATTGATTTTTTATAGAAAAAGTGATAAATGTTACATATTTATGGACTAAAAAAAGACTTCTTTGGTAATGATGTAAATGCCCATCACCAAAATAAACCAACCAAAAAGAGGTTTGAGTTTGGCTCCGTCTATTTTTTTAGAAAGCTGAATCCCAATTAGAATTCCGATAAACGCCATAGCGGCTATAGTCAGTAAAAAAGTATAATCAATAGGGGTTCCGATGTATAAATCGCCTCCAAACCCAATGGTCGAATTGATAAAAATGATTAAAAGCGAAGTGCCAACGGCTTGTTTCATAGGTAAATTGGCAAAAAAGAGCAAGGCTGGAATTATTAAAAAACCACCACCAGCACCTAAGAAACCAGTAATGATTCCAACGATAAATCCAATAACTCCCAATTGAACATAATTGGTAGAAGTGGATACAATTTCAGGTAATTTTCTTCTTATCATTGAGACAGCAGCCAATATCATCAAAACCGAAAAGACAATCATTATCAAAAAGTCTTTCGATACTTGAAAACTAGCAATTGAAAATAGAGTAGAAGCAATCTGCGGAAAAATAACTTCTCTAATAATTAGTATCGAAAATACAGAAGGGATTGCAAAATATAAAGCGGCTTTTATTTTTAGATTCCCCATTTTGTAATGGCTATAACAACCAAATAGAGCCGATAATCCAACGATGAATAAGGAATAGCTAGTGGCCAATTCTGGGTCTATTTTGAATAAATAAACCAAAATAGGAATCGTCAATATAGAACCCCCACCACCAATGAGTCCCAATGATAGACCAATAATTATTGAAGCAAAGTAACCAATATATTCCATGTTTCTTTTTTTTGTGCTGCAAAGATGTGACTTTACTTTTTAGTCTTTGGTAATTTTAGTCACATTCGAATTTTTAGTCACAATGTTTGTAATTTAGAGTAGCAAGTTGAGGTTGTTTTAAAATTTACTTAGTCAAAACTTCGATATGGTTGCGATGCAATTTTACTAAACCTCTTTGTTCCATTTTTTTTAAGAGCCTCGAAATAACTTCTCTCGAAGTATTTAAATCCATACCAATCTCTTGATGGGATAATTTTAAATCTTTACAACCACAAGAAGCGACTTGACGTTTTAAATAAAATTCTAAACGCTCATCCATGGCTCTAAATGCTACACTATCTAATACTTCTAGGACTTCTTCAAAACGATTGCGGTAAGTAGCAACCACAAATTCATACCACGAACGGTGCTCCATCATCCATTTGTCCATCAATGCTAAAGGCACCGAAATCAATTCGGCATCTTCTACCACCTTGGCCATAATTTGGCTTTTTTCACTTCTGGTGGCACATACCATAGAGAGTGCGCAAGCTTGACCCGGTTGTAAATAATACATAAAAAATTCTCCACCATCTTCGTCTTCACGATAAATCTTAATCTTTCCGCTAATTACTAGCATCGTATTTTTGATATACTGTCCGGTGCGCATAATTACTGTGCCCGCTGGAATAAATTGTTCCTTGGCATTTTGGTCAATTGCATCGATTAAAGTATTCGAAAAAGAGGGAAAAGATTGTTTTATGGAAGGGTTCATTCTGATGAAGTTTTGTGGTTTATTGGTACTACAAATATAGCACAAAAACGGCAAGATGGGTCGGGTTTAATTTGTTGAGTAATTGTGATTATTTGTGTTATTATTTAAAATACTATTTAATTATTTATGAAATATGATGATTTATTAGTGATAATTTTGTAAAAATGAAATTTTGTTGTTTTTTGTAATTTACGATATCGTTTTCTACGAAATATTATCCATTTAACATTTTTACGTCTTTTTGTTTCTGTAAAACATTGTAATTTTACAAAAAAAGAAGCTATGAATTTAACACAAGAAGATTGGATTGAGCAATTAGAAGCCGATTCAAATGCAGTTATACTTGATGTAAGAACTGAAGACGAATACAATGATGGAATTATCGCATCTGCCTTAAATATTGATATTCACCAAGGTCCAGCGTTTATCTCAGCTATAGAAGCTTTGGATAAGTCTAAAAATTATTATGTGTACTGTCGTTCTGGTGCAAGAAGTGCTAAAGCTTGTGAAATCATGAATGAATTGGGTTTTGAAAATGCCTATAACTTATTAGGAGGTATTTTGGCCTGGAACGGTGAGATTGTAGCGCCAGACTAATGCTACAATAAGAACTAATATTAATTTTTAAATTGTTATCAATGGAAGTACTACCTCAAGAATATCAAATACATACTCTTGTCAATCAAGATACTTATCTCGTAAATGGTGAGTTGAAAAAGTGGACAGGAAAAACAACCCCTGTATATTCAACTATTTCCTCAACTGCAGACTATGCTCCAACTTTATTAGGTTCTATACCTTTTATGGGCGAAGCTGAAGCTTTAGAAGCTGTAGAGGCTGCTCACGACGCTTATGATAATGGTCAAGGGTTATGGCCTACAATGAAAGTAGCGGATCGTATCAAATGTATGGAAAACTTCGTTTCTCAAATGAAATCAACAAGAGAAGAAGTGGTGAAATTGTTGATGTGGGAAATCGGAAAAACCTTAGGCGATTCCGAAAAAGAATTTGACCGAACCGTAGAATATATTTACGACACCATCGAAAGTTTGAAAGAATTAAACAGTCGTAGTGCTCATTTTTCAAAAGTGCAAGGAATCCATGCCATGGTACGTCGTGGTCCACTTGGTGTTGTACTTTGTTTAGGACCTTACAATTATCCTTTAAATGAAACTTTTTCCTTGCTGATTCCCGCTTTGATTATGGGAAATCCAGTAATTTTTAAACCTGCAAAACACGGTGTTTTATTGATTTCCCCTTTATTAGAAGCTTTTAGAAGTAGTTTTCCAAAAGGAGCCATCAATATTTTATATGGACGTGGAAGAGAGGTAGCAACTCCAGTAATGCAATCTGGAAAAGTAGATTTATTGGCCTTGATTGGTAACAGTAAATCGGCTATTGCTTTGCAAGATCAGCACCCAAATAAAAACCGTTTGCGTTTGATTTTAGGATTAGAAGCCAAAAATCCAGCAATCATTTTACCTGATGCCGATTTGGATTTGGCAATTCAAGAATGTATAACTGGTGCTCTTTCGTTCAATGGACAACGTTGTACGGCCTTGAAAGTATTGTATGTTCACGAATCGATTGCAAGTGAATTTAATACACGTTTTGCAGCAAAAGTTGATGAATTGAAATTCGGAAATCCTTGGGAAAAAGGCGTGATGCTTACACCGCTTCCAGAAGTTGAAAAACCCAATTATATTCAAGAATTAATTGATGATGCTATCGCCAAAGGGGCAAAAGTTATCAATGCGAAAGGTGGACAAAAAACCGAAAATTCAATTTTTCCAGCGGTTGTTTTTCCAGTAAATAAAGACATGCGAGTGTACCATGAAGAGCAATTTGGACCAATCGTTCCTATTTTGACTTTCAAAGACATTCAAGAGCCGTTGAATGACATGGCAGAATCCAATTACGGACAGCAAGTTAGTTTGTTTGGAAAAGACATCAAAACCATTGCTCCACTAATCGATACTTTGGTCAATTTAGTTTGTAGAGTAAATTTGAACAGCTCTTGTCAAAGAGGTCCAGACGTGTTCCCATTTACAGGACGAAAAGATTCAGCTGTTGCCACATTGAGTATTCATGATGCCTTGCGCTCATTCTCTATCAGAACTTTTGTAGCATCAAAAGACAATGCTTATAATAATGCTATTTTGCAGGATCTATTAAATAGCAAAGAGTCTAATTTTATCAATACAGATTATATATTGTAAAATCAATTTTTTACTTACTTAAACGCCTCATTCTTATGTTTGAGGCGTTTTTTTTATGTGTTTTAGTAGTCAAAATGTTATGATTTTTTTCAAAAATGGGGATAAATGATATTTATCAGTTTTTTCAACGAGCAATTGTTATAAATTTGAGTAATAATACTAAATCGATTTCGCCATGAAAGCCAATTTTTCTTATTTATTAGTTATGGTTTTATTTATCATCGGAGGACAATTTACTTTTGCTCAAGAGTCAGATTGGAAAGCCCCAAAAACTGCCGATGCACTCAAAAATCCTTTCAAAGGAAATGCTAAAGCAACAGCAGAAGGAAAACGTATTTACGAACAAATGTGTGTACTGTGTCACGGAGTCAAAGGAAAAGGAAATGGAGAAGCAGGACTGACATTAGATAAAAAACCAGCCAACTTTTTGGCTTTCAAAGTAAAAAAAGAATCCGATGGTGTGATTTTTTGGAAAATAACTAACGGGAAAGCTCCAATGGCTGCTTATGAAGAGTTATTAACCGAAGATCAACGATGGCAGTTAGTCAATTACATACGAGAACTCGAAAAATAAATCGAAATCCTATCAAAAAGAAAATAAAAATAGTGACCACCAAGTTACAGGAACAATTGAGTCGTGAGCCCAAGTATGTGCCACATCGATGGCGATTGATTCCGAATGTGATGATTAACCTCCTCTCTTTTTTACTAGCAGGAGTTATAGTTTCAATACTAGTCTATTGGCTTTGCAAATTTGTTCTTACATTATTTTATCATTTGAATTAGTATCTAAACGATAAGAACCCATTGGTCATTATATGAGCCGTCTCTTAAATACCTGAAAAGAGATGGTTTTTTTATTGATTCCTAAGTAGTTATTGCTGAGTGAGTGGCATAAAACGAACTAATTACGCTGTATTAATTTCTATTCGCTGTATTGGTTTTTTTGTATTTTAGCAGAAAATAATCAAAATGCTATCACAAAAAACTAAATATGCTTTAAAAGCTCTTCTGTATTTGGCGCAACAAAAGGAAGGTGAAATAGCCAAGACTTTTGCTATTTCTGAAGGAGCCAATATTCCTAAAAAATTTTTAGAGCAAATTTTATTAGATTTAAAACGAGCACATTTTGTAGGAAGTAAACAAGGCAAATTAGGCGGATATTATCTTTTGAAATCCAAACACGATATTACTTTGGCCGATGTACACCGTTTATTTGATGGGGCAATTGCGCTATTACCTTGCGCTTCGCTTAACTTCTACGAACCTTGCGCAGATTGCAAAAATGAAGCAAGCTGTCATTTGCGTCACGGATTAATTTCTGTTCGAGAAGAAACGCTCAAATCCATGCAACAAATTACTATTGCTTCATTGGTAACAGATCAATAATATAGATACCTGTTTTTACATTTGCTAGTAAAACCCAAATTTGGCTGTCCGGGCAGGCTATCCACTACAAGTCCGCAGGAACCCGTTCATAAAACATAACCCCAAAAGGAGCTTCCGTTGGTCGCTCTTTTGGGGTTTGTTTTATAAAAAGAACGGCTTCCTTTACGGGCTTTCCGTTACTATCCTTGACAGAATTGGGGAATCAAGAACGTTTTCATTCCTCATCATCTTCCTCATCATCTTCGCCATCTTCCATATTTTTAAAAAAAGCATCAGGATCAAAAGGAATATCTTCGTCAGGATCTTTGTCGTTAGCACTTACGCCAGGCGGATTAAACAATCCCCAATTGTCTTTGATATAATTCCATTGATCGAAATTTTCTACCCAGTCCACAAACAAAAGTCTGAATTCCTCGATTTCATTTCTTAACAAACTAATATAGTCTTTGTCCGTTACATGTTCTTCGTAGCGCAAACTGCCCGCTTGTACATACAAGTCTCTAGCTGCTTTTCGGATAAGGGTAGCATTCTCCATTTTTAAATCATACAAATCAATAGCGCAAGCACCAGCAATCTTCGCTGGAATAATCATGGCATTTTCCATCATAAAACGTACGGTGGTTTCTTGCAGAAATTCATTCTCTTTGGGAACAATTTCTACTAAGCCCATCGTGATTTTTAAAATTTGTTCAGCCTTTTGATACAAAGGTATTTGTTGTAGTCGATCTCGTTTTGACATGGTGATTTATTAGATATAACTTGTGGTAAGTTACAAAAAAAGTACGAGACCAATTGTTTGCTTTAATTTATGAAATCTAAAAAACCAACAACATTCCATAGTTGATTTTAAAAAAAAAACTCTAATTTCGCGCCAAAATTAAAGCAACTCTCATCAATAACCTTGTGGAATTCGACAACTATTGCATTTTTTGACGCAACCATTTGTACTTTTTCTCCTCTACAGAATATACCTTTAAATTTGATGAGCAAACATTGAATATTCATCAAGCAATTGAAAGGTGTGAGCTATACCAACCCCAATACATGAAAATAGTATGAAAGAAACTAAAGCAACCAAAAGAATATTTCTTGAAACGCACAACATCAAAAAATTACATACTGGTTTCGGTCAATTCAATTTTAATTTAGCGAAAGCTTTAAGCCATGAAACCGAATTTTTAAATGAACATGAAGTCATACTAAATTGCAATAACGACATAGTAAAGAAAGCCTTAGGAGCACGCGTTTCTTATAATACCTATTTGCCAATTACCAGATATCCGCTTTTTAGAATTAAAAAGAATTTCAATTTATGGCATTCTGTAAACCAAAACACCAAAATTGAACCCGCTTCATTTTCAGTACCCTATCTTTTAACCGTTCATGATGTCAACTTTTTAGAAGAAGAAAAAGGAGAAAAATTAGATTTTAGAATTAATAAATTCAAAGATAAAATCCAACGAAGTGATGCTATTGTCTATATTTCTGAGTATGCCAAAGCTAGTACGCATGCTCATTTTGATATTCCTAATATTCCCGAGTATGTTATTTACAATGGCAATAATCTAAACTACAGTTGTGCGAATCATTTCGAAGATTCGTGTACGGGTTTTATTCCTCAAAAACCATTTATATTTTCAATAGGTCAGGTGGTGGAGAAAAAGAATTTCCACACCTTGATTGATATGTTGCGATTCTTACCTGATATACAGTTGGTTATTGCAGGTGAAATGAAAACAGAATATGCTGAGATTTTAAAGCAAAAAATAGAACACTATAGATTGGAAAATAGGGTTTTCTTGCTTGGAACAATTTCAGAATCAGACAAAATCTACTATTACAAAAATTGTCTTGCTTTTGCTTTTCCTTCCTTGAGAGAAGGTTTTGGACTTCCAGTCCTTGAAGCCATGACGTTTGGTAAGCCTGTATTTTTATCCAACAAAACATCTTTGCCCGAAATAGGAGGGAAGCACGCCTTTTATTGGGAAAATTTTGATCCCGAAGCTATGGCCGATGTTTTTGTTGAAGGCATAAATTGCTATATGCAAGACAAGGAATATTATGCATTAGCCTATAAAAAGCGAGCCCAAAAATTTACATGGGAAACGGCAGCCAAAGAATACATGAGCGTGTATAAAAGTATTTTAAATCAATAACCCTTATATTTTAACCTTTAGTAAATGAAGAATTTCAAACGCTTTCTTAAGTATTTAATTCCCTACAAAAAACACCAAATTTTAAGTATCATTTTTAATATTCTCTACGCTCTTTTTTCTTCCATTTCAATGCTTTCTTTGCTTCCAATGATGAAAGTACTCTTTGAAGAGAGAGAGAAAATAAGAGTAAAACCAACCTTTATCGGAATCCAAGATTTTGATATTCATTACATAGAAAATTATCTCAATTACTACATTACGCATCTTAACGAAACTCAAGGGCCATTGATTACTTTAATCACCATCGTTAGTTTTGTGTTGAGTACCTTTTTGCTAAAGAATTTGTTCAGTTACCTTTCGATAGTGTACATGACTTATTTAAACAATGGTATTCTAAAAGATTTAAGACAAGATGTTTATAGAAAAGTAATCTCACTTAATGTTGGATTTTTTTCGAATGAACGAAAAGGAGATCTTATTGCTAGAATGACTTCTGATATCAATACGATTAAAGTCTCGTTTATGAATGTCCTGATGATGATTAGAGAACCTTTGACGATCCTTTTTACCTTGGCGGGAATGATTGCCATCAGCTGGAAATTAACCATTTTTGTGTTCTTTTTTATTCCAATTTCGGGCTTTTTAATTTCAAAGCTAGGGAAAGGTATCAAAAGTCAGTCGGGTAACATTTTTGAGCTAGAAGGTCATTTGATTTCGAATATAGAAGAAACGTTGGGAGGTATAAAAATCATTAAAAATTTCACCTCGGAACAATTTTTTACCAAAAAATTTAATGCTTTTACCAATGACATCAATGCCCTAAATAATTCTGTTGGGAAAATCATGAGTTTATCTTCTCCTATGAGTGAATTCCTGGGAATACTTGTTATTTCGATTTTATTGGTTTACGGCGGATCGTTGGTGCTTATCGACAAGTCTCTGAGCGGTGGTGCTTTCTTAGCCTACATGGGATTGGCCTATCAAATTCTAACTCCAGCAAAAGCGATTACTCGAGCAGTTCATGATTTTCAAGGAGGTAGCGCGGCTTATGAAAGAGTAGCGTTTATTTTGGATGCTGTAAATCCACTGCAAGACAAACCTGATGCAAAACTAATAACTGAGTTTAAACACGAAATAAAATTCGATAATGTCAGCTTTAAATACAAGGACGACTATGTGTTGAAGAACTTTACTTTGACGATTCCAAAAGGGAAAATTGTTGCCCTTGTAGGACAATCTGGTAGCGGAAAATCTACCATTGCCAATTTAATCACCCGTTTTTATGATGTAACCGAAGGAAGTATTACTTTTGACGGAGTCGATATTAGAGATGTTGCAACTAAATCGCTGCGAGAACAAATGGGTATTGTAGCCCAAGATTCTATTCTATTCAATGATACCATTGCGAATAATATTTCTTTGGGAATCGAAAACAGCAGTGAAGATAAAATCATCGAAGCGGCCAAAATTGCCAACGCTCACGGTTTTATTTCTGATTTTCCTAATCAGTACCAAAACAATGTGGGGGACGGTGGTTCTCTACTCTCTGGAGGTCAGCGTCAGCGAATTGCAATTGGTAGAGCCGTAATGAAGAATCCGCCTATCATGATTCTTGACGAAGCCACTTCTGCCTTGGATACAGAATCTGAAAAATTAGTGCAAAATGCTCTAGAAAACATGATGGAAAACCGTACTTCAATAGTAATTGCTCATAGGTTGTCTACCATTCAAAATGCCGATTTAATTGTTGTGATGCACAATGGAATGATTGTGGAGCAAGGAAATCACGAAGAATTATTAAAAATGAATGGGACTTATAAAAACTTGGTTTCCCTACAATCTCTAGAAATCAACTAAATTATTTTCATAAAGTATGCAAACCTCTCAAAAAGGAATTAACGTGGTCGGATATACAGAAGGTATGTTTGGACTAGGAGAAGCAGTAAGATTAAATATCAAAGCTGCCCAAAAGCATGAAATTCCGCTCAATTTAATCAATTATGATAAAATTAAAAACAGCAAGAATTATCGGTATTCATTAGAGTATCCAATCAATTTAGTGCAAATTTCCTTAAATGATCTGGAATCTTTTTTTGGATTTATTGATCCTTATTTTTTTAAACAAAGATATACCATCCTTTTTATGGTTTGGGAATCTGAATACATAGCTCCTGAACTAGCCGAAAATTTAAATCTATTTAATGAAATTTGGACTACATCAAAATATTGTAAGACCATATTCCAAAAAACATTTCCTAATCCTATAAAGATAGTTCCGCATCCCGTTGAAGTTGATATTCAGCGTGTTTTAAATAAAAAGAAAATAGGATATATAGATAAGACTAAGTTTAGTTTTTTATTCATATTTAGTTATCACAGTTCGATAGAAAGAAAGAATCCTTTTTTCTTGATAGAATCCTTCAAAAAAGCTTTTGGGGATAGAGATGATGTAGAATTGGTCATCAAAACTGTTGGTGCATCAAAGCATAAAAAAAGTCGACAACGTTTGCAGCAATGTCTCTCTAATAACATTAAAATTTACGATGTGGAATTAGATAAAGACAGCGTAAATCAATTAATACAATCTTGTGATGCATATGTTTCGATGCATCATTCCGAAGGATTTGGATTGACCTTAGCAGAAGCCATGTATTTAGGAAAACCAGTTATCGCCACGAATTATTCAGGGAACACTGAGTTCATGAATGATGATAATAGCTTTTTAGTAGATTATGAACTAGGATATATTGAAAATTCCGATACAACGTTCTGCCCGAAAACACTTTGGGGCAATCCTTTGCTTGATGATGCTGTTGAAAAATTACGCTCGGTTTATGAAAATTCAGAGGTAAGAGAAAAGAAAGCGGCAAACGCTAGTCTATTTGTAAAAGATGCCTTGTCTTTTTTTACTATTGGTTCAACCATTAAGAAAAGAGTAGACTATCTTTATGCTAATTTAGATGTTATAGTAGCCAGCCAAAATCAGTTTACTTTTATTTTAAACAAATTACAGACTACAAAAGCCGAAAATCAAAACCTTAAGAGAGAAATTCATAGAATGAAAAAAAATGTCATTATTCGGTTTATGCTAATGCTTAAAGATGGAGTGAGGAAAATGAAAAGTAAAAGGATCTAAATTTATTTTTCTATCCACTCCCGAAAGGCAGCGGTATTACTTTGGCTCGTTTTTAGGTGGCTTGCGGAACCTTTCATTTTTACGGCTAAAATGTTTTTTGTGTAGCGTTCCACCTTTTCTATGTGTTGTTTGCTGATGAGTTCACTTCGGTTTATCCTAAAGAATTCCGAAGGATTTACTTGTTCTTCGATTTCTTTTAAAGTTACTTCGTTTAACAGTTGTTTTTTGCCCATGGTATCATGGGCAAAAATAACGCCTTCATTGGCGCCAAAAAATGTAATGTTTTCGGTGTCTACAAAATGAAATCCTCCGTGGGTATGAACGGTAAAACGCTTTTTGTAAGATTGTTTTGCGAAGTTTACTTCAATGAGTTTTGAAAGTTTGGTTAGCTGAGTGTTTTCCTCTGAAGTTGAATTTCTGAAAAGCATAAATTTGTCCCAAGCTTGCTGAAAACGTTCCTTCGAAAAAGGTTTTAATAAATAGGCTATTCCGTTGCTTTCAAAAGCATCCATCCAAAATTGATCGTACGCAGTTGTAAATATGATTGGACAAGAAATTGAAACTTCTTTGTAAACTTCAAATGCGTTACCGTCCACTAATTCAATGTCAGAGAAAATTAAATCTACTGAGGTACTTTTTAAAAATGTAATGGCCGATACTACAGTATCAATTTCGGCAACAATTTTGGTGCTACAATCCAGCTCTTCAAGAAATCGTATTAGTTTTTTTCTTGCTGGTATTTCGTCTTCTATGATGAGGATTTTTATCATTTGGATTGAATTATTGGAATGAGTACAGAAAATTCTTTATCAGAATTTCGAATTTCGATAGGATCGGGGGTAAGTAGCTTATATTGTTCTTTTATATTTTGTAGTGCGCGCCCAGACGTAGGTTTTGAATTTCGCTTAGGGATACAATTGTTCGAGATGCAAAGGCTATCTGTAGCCTCTATTTTTATACAGATTGGAGTATCGGATGTTCCAAAGTTATGCTGAATAGCATTTTCAATAAGTAGTTGAAGCGTCAAGGGTACAATATAACCACTACCTGAACTTTCAATCTTAAGTTGATACGCGTCACCATATTTGTGTTGTATTAGTTTAAAGTATTGTATAGCAAAAGTCAGTTCTTCGTGTATAGGAACAAGTTTTTTATCTGTTGCCTGTAAAACATACCTATAAATATCTGCAAATTCATTCAAAAATTCGGATGCTTTTTGTTTGTCTTCTTCGATTAATTGGTCTAAAACATTGAGATTATTGAAGAGAAAATGTGGGTTAAGTTGGGCCTTAAGTTGATTTATTCTACTTTCAGAAAGTGCCTGATTGTATGACGCTACTTCCTCTTGATGTTTTTTGTTTTTGTGATAGTAAGAATAGGCGATAATAAAACTGCCATATATAAACCCGTCTAACAAATAAGAAAAGGAGGAAAGGGCAGCCGTTTGCCAATTAAAGTTTCTTTCAATTGTATCAAATAGAAAAGCAATCAATAATCCGATGGTTTGCATTAAAAGAACATAGCCTAAAATTGATGAGCCAAATATTTTTAGCATTTCTTTTGTACTGTAGCGTTCGGATGGCTGCCAGTACTTAATAAAAAACATAAAAACTAAAAATAAGAGATAGACTTCAATAAGTTTAGCAATGGCTGCCTCGGGAGTAAAAGTATATATGTTCAATTCTCCTCTAACTAGAACTCGTGAATAAATACTTTGTACATAAGCAAACAAAAGTATGAACACAAAAAAAGGTTGGTTTTGACGGATATAATAGAAAAATTTTATCATTGAAAAACAGCTATCTAAGATTACAAAATAGCCTTATTTTTGATAAGGCTATTTTGTACGATTATTTTTTTACAATATTAATTTGTTTTTTCTGGAAACGAAGCAATAGTTTTTCCTTTATTGTCATAGAAATCGAGTTTTGCATTATTGTCTTTGTCTACATAGAACATTGCTCTAGGGATTCCTTTGTTGTCAAAAAGGAATAAACCATTATTTTCATTTCTTGTTTTTCCAATCATTACGCGAGGAGCACCGCCAATTAACCCTTGTTCTTCATACATTTTGTATTTTTCATTCGCCGCTTTAGGGTCTTTTTTGCTGAGTTCATCCAGCTCTTTCATGATTTTTGCATTATTACTTTGTGATTCTTTTGAGGGTCTATCGTTAAACGTCAAACCGCTCCTTACGAATCTATTGTCTCCTACTTTTTCATCTTGAGTAAGTAACTGCATTACTTGATCGCCATCATATTGATCAAAGGTTAATGAAAGACCAGAGCTGTGACCGTTAGCTTTTTTTTGTCCATCATAGATGAAACCACCGCATTCTATTCCGTCTTCATTGAAAAATAGCATTCCAGAGCGTTTTTTTCTGTTCTCATTTGTTGATTTTCCGTTAATCAGAGTGTTCCCATTTGGAAATTTATCAACGTTGGTGATGATCATTTTTACGGTACCATCTCTTTCTACAATATTGATTCTCTCTACATCAATCTCGGTAAATTTTTGATTGCTATTGTTTTTAAAAGCTGAAGAGGCCATAAACACAAATCCAATGGCAGTAGCAACTGCAAAAGTTCTTAAAAATACTAATTCTTTGTTCATTTCTTTACTCATTTTGGTTAAACATAGGACAAAGCTATTCTAAGTGTTTTCACTATTCAAACACAAAACAACGAGTTAAGGAAAAAATCAAATCAGCTAAGGAAATAGTGGATTAAGCTGATGAATAAAATGTAAAATGGATTTTCAAAGCGACACGATTGAAAATGGCGTGAAGCTATAGAAGTTCGCGATGTACACTTCTACGGTATGTGTTCTTTGAAGAGCTGAGGAGGAGTATTAACTATTAATAATACTCTTTTATATATTCATAAGCTCTCTCAAATAATACATGATCTTTATGTAATTTATACTTCAATAAAGATTTTCGCAATGCTTGTTGTACTTCTCTTTCACCAGAAGCTGTTTTCTGCCAACCAGGAAAGCGAACTTGACGCACAATAGCATCAATATCATGAACTATTCTTTCTACTACAGCAGGTGTTTCTTCTGTTTTTAATTCTAAAAACAATTCTGTTAAAGCAGCTTGCGGCGTTTTTTCTTGTAATTCGGCTTCTAGTTCCTTTTCTGCTTGTAAGGTTTCTTTAGCCAATTTACAAAGCTCCTTTACAAACTCGATAGAAGTAATTAATCCCAATTCCGCTTTATCTCTAAGTGCTTCTAAAAGTTCACTTAATTTTTTAAATTTAGGATTTCCTGCATTTTTCTTAAAACGCTTCACCAGGATTTTCTCTAATTTTTTAGCATTTTTTGGGTCGGGATTATTAAATATATTCTCAATAACATCTGCATCCAAAACAAATTCTTCTAATTGGTGTACTTCACCCACGTGAATGTTTTCATGAATTAATTTAGTAGTTTGAGCTCCTAAAGTAAACCACAATAATTTTCCAATATGATCTGATGATGGCCTTACGGATTCGAAAACTTGCGATAACCAACGGTACTCTGCTTGATACTGGTCTAATATTCTATCGGGAGATAATGATTCCCATAGTTTAGAAAGGTATTTGTAATCTTTGGCGAAGGCATCTTTTTTATCATCGTTGTTTATAGCGTTTTGAGCCAATTCCAAACCTTCAAATCCTTCAATAGTTTTGTCTACCCCAATAAAATGCGACAATGCTTTTTCCATGGCTTCGGGCAACTGTTCTTTTAATTCGGAAAGATTCGTTATCATTTGACTTACACTTTTTTCGTCAAATTCTAAGGCTTTGGCAGCATCATCAAACACCCCAAAATAATCTACAATTCTTCCAAAGGATTTACCTGGATACAAACGATTCGTTCTACAAATGGCTTGTAATAAAGTATGATCTTTTATAGATTTGTCTAAGTAGAGCGTTTGTAGAATAGGAGCGTCAAAACCAGTTAATAGTTTGGCGGTTACTATTATGAATTTTAAGTCCGAATTAGCATCATTGAATTCATCTACTACTTTCTCTTGCTGACTTTTATCCAGTCCCCATTTTTGTTTGAATTCAAAATCATCATTGGCAGAAGTAGAAATGACCACTTTACTGGCTTCTGATGGGAAATATTTATCTAATTCTTCTTTATATTGCACACAAGCATAACGGTCAGCAGTTACTACCATTGCTTTATAACCATGCGGAGCCACTTTTTCGTTAAAATGCTTTGCAATATCTTCTACTATTTTAGCTACACGCTCTGGCGATTTTAAGAAAGCTGCCATTTTAGCTGATTTCTTATTTAAAGCATCTGCTTCTTCATCAGTTAAAGCGGCTTCTTCTTTAAAGGCTTTAAATGCCTCGTCTATGGTCTCTTTATCAACGTGAACATCCACTAATCTAGGTTCAAAATGCAAAGGTTTTGTAGCATCGTCTCTAATCGAATCATGGAACGTATAGCGTGACATATAGCCTCCTTCATCTTCTGGTGCTCCAAAAGCCCAAAACGTATTCTTATCCGCTTTATTAACAGGAGTACCCGTTAAACCAAACAAGAAAGCATTAGGCAAAGCCGCTCGCATTTGCCTTGCTAGATCGCCTTCTTGCGTTCTATGGGCTTCGTCGACTAATACAATAATGTTATCTCTTACATTCATATTGGGTTTAGCATCTCTAAACTTATGAATCATCGAAATAATGATTTTTCGAGTATCGCGTTCCAATAAGGTTTGCAACTCCGAAATACTTTCGGTTGTGACTACATTAGCCACATCAGCCGCATTAAAAGTTCCTGTAATTTGGGTGTCTAAATCGGTTCTATCCACCAATACGATTACGGTTGGACTTTTTAATTCTTGCATTTTACGCAATTTTTGTGCGGCAAAAACCATAAGTAACGATTTACCAGAACCTTGAAAATGCCAAATCAAACCTTTCTTTATTTTACCTTCTTTAACGCGTTCTACTATTTTGTTGGCCCCTTCATATTGTTGAAAGCGACACAATACTTTAATTCGTTGTTTTTTCTTATTGGTAGTGAAAAGAGAGAAGTTTTGTAAAATATCCAAAAGTCGTTTCGGATGTAATAAATTGGATAATTCTTTACCTATTTCACCTAATCCTAATTGTTTGGCTAGTTTATCTTCCTCATTTTCTATGCGCCAAGGTGCCCAAAATTCTAAAGGAGTCCTTACACCTCCAAAATAAAAGGTTTTCCCTTCAGTCGCAAAAGACAAAATATTAGGAACAAACAATTGAGGAACCGCATTTTCATAAATATCATGAATTTCATGTGCACCATCCAACCAACTTACTGAAGATCGAATTGGTGTTTTCGCTTCTCCAACTACCACAGGTAAACCGTTAATTAATAAAACAATATCGGGGATTTTTGTTTCTCTGCTATGTACGCGATATTGATTGGTGGCTACATAGGTGTTATTTGAAAGGTCTTCAAAATCAATTAAACGAATTGGAACGTGACGATTGTTTTCTCCAAAAGGCATAGTTTTTTCGCCGCACATCCATTTAAAGAACTCTTCATTGGCTTTTACTAAACCTATTTGATGCACAGTGATCAAAATGGCTCTTAGTTTATAAATCACTTCTTCTGCCAAATCGGGATTAAGAGCGATTTCAGGATTCAAACGAATTAAAGCGGCTTTGAGTTCGGTTTCTACTAGTACTTCATTAACGGTTCTATTGAGCGCATTGGCAGAAACATATTGCCATTGGACACCATAAGGGGTTTTGCCCTCCGAAACTCCAAAAGTATTTAAATTCACACCACTCAATTGGTGAATGATATAATGTTCTACACTGTTTAATTCGTTAAATGACATAAATGACTAGAGATAAAATCAAATTATAAAAAATTAATCAAAACAAAACTCAGTCTCTAATTGCGGAATTAAATATGTTTTCAGTATGATTTTTAAGGTGGTTGTGTGCTATTTCAATTTGTTTGTTCTCAAAAAGATTTGCTTTTCGATTACTCCATGAAGCTATTGCTTTTTGTATGGATTCGATATCATTACTTTTATTTTCAGTACTCACAAAATCAACTGTGGCTAATAATTCTAGAGCAAAAGTAGATTCAAAACCTTGCAATAATTGTAACACGCTGTTCAAACGTTGTTGTTGTTCAAAGTTTATGTTTTCTTTTAGATAGCTTTCTATTTCTGAGTACTTATCATAATTAAGCCATAATGGTTCAAAAGGTTTTGCCTGATTTTGCTCCATTCCTTTAAGATATACTCCATTTAGATGCATCAAAACATGGTTTAACTGTACTGTATAAGGACCATAATGGTGCGCCTCAAATTTTAAACGCAATTTTTCACCTTTCCTTTGCAAAAAATAAGCTAATTTATTGGCTACAAACAAGCTGCTTTGTTCGCCTGAAGCTTCATATTGAAACAACAAATAAATCAACATAGCCCTTGCTGGAGTCAATTTTGCTTCCTTTTTTGCCGTTTCTTTTTGTAAAATAGCTTTTATTTCGTTATTTGGTGTATACACTACAATATCGCAATCAACATGACTCAAAGATTCTTCAATCATGATTTTAACACGGTTCCAATCTAATCCCCCATTACCACATCCAAGAGGAGGAATCGCAATGCTTTTGATATTATATTCTAATAAGGCATTCTTAAGTGCTTCTAATCCTGTACTTATGTATTCGTATTTAGAATCTGCTTTCCAGTGGGCTTTGGTGGGAAAATTTACAATGGTTTTTTGGTGCAATAAATCACCTTCTCTAACTACTAAAACTTGACCTGTATTAAAAGTTCCCTTTTTACAGGCTTCCTGGTACACTTTAAAATTTTGTGGAAATCTTGTTTTAAACTGTAAAGCAATTCCTTTCCCCATAACACCTACAGTGTTAACGGTATTCACTAATGCCTCTGTAGTTGCGCTTAATAAATCTCCCTTGGTATAGCGTATCATAATTTAATAGTACAATTTAGAATTTACATCGATAAGTACTTTTATATCGAGTGCTAATTTAGTTAATAATTCTTCGAAATAAATCTTTCTTTCTTCGTTTTTAACCACAATAGCATTAATATACTGTACCGGAACGTGGTTTTTTATTAAAAATTCAGCTTGCTTGTAATCTTGACGAGACCAATTTGATTCATCATTATTCCAATGCTTTGAATTGATTACTTCCCAATGCAATTTTTCAAAATCTTGTTTATTAGTATAAAAATTAGCAATTGAAATTTTTGCATTTCTATCTGTAAAAACATATTCTAAACCTGAATTTTCAATAGTTTCAAATTTACAAACCAAGTAAACAATATCTTCCTGAGGTCTTTTGGTAACTCCTTGATAGCCATTTTTAATTAAATACAACATAGGCGAATGTCCTGCAAAATAAAACGGTACATAATCACCTAAACTACCTGCATTTGGTAGTGCAATTGGGTGGTCATGCCGGTCGGAAATTAATTGAAGATGACCAATATTAATATAATCAGGGTCTGCAGTAACATGATCTCGGCAGCATAATCCATTTTGCAAAATATATTCCACATTTTGCCAGTGCACCATTCTGTAAAAGTATATTTTTTCTGGGACTGCCATTTGTATTTTCTTTTTTAAAGGCTAAATATATAAAATCTTACTATTTACATCCCCAACAATTCTCATAAATCAATTGCTCCATCTCCCACAAAGCTTTTCCTGAGCAAAAAGTATTATAAACTGAAATATCATGGTCCGAAACCTTTTTTAATTCCTCATTATACTTCAAAAATTTCAGCATATTCTCTTCATTATATGTAGTTTCAATTTTAACGTTACCACCATTCAAATCTTTACCTTCAAGTGTTAAACCGTTAATTTTAAATTCTTGCAACGCAATAACTATAGGATCATTAAACTTCTGTTCTGTAATGTATTGATAAGCATTATTGAGCACTGGATTTACTAACAACATCAGTAATTCTTTATCATTAAACTTTACATATTTATGAAAATGAACAATATCGATCAGGATTTTGGTGTTATTGTATTCTAAAACAAAATTTCCGTTTTGAAATAGCTGTAATTCTTCTTTAAGTTCTTGTCTTCGTACTTTAAGTTTTTCAATAGCTGCCTTTTCCAAAAACAGAAAATTGATTATATTCATGAACAACATCATATTCCCCGCAGGCTTTCCTAAAGCCCCCATATAACTGTGTTGCTCCGGATGCATTCTAGAATTCCTTAAATTTCTTGCTCTATTAAAATCGAGTTTCAAAAAATCAAGATGGTTTACATCACAAACTTCATCAATTAAAGTAACCAACTTTTTTTGAAACGTTTTACCACTCTTATTAGGAGGCGTTTCTAATGCAATATTATCTTTTTTTGCCTTTAGTTTTACCGCCATTTCCATAACCAATAACGCTTTGGTCATGGCTTCGTCCATCATAGGCCAATGGTAATAGGAATGTACCATTAAATAACTAACCGTTTCAAAAGCCGTAACAATATCTTTTGGAACCGCATTGTGAAACTTACCCGTTACCACATAATTATTAATGAAATCTTCTAATGATTTCACACCAAACAATTCCCATCGGGTATCAGCTTCAAACCATTTCATTAACTCTCTATTACTTTGTATAGTTCTTCGGCAACTAGCTTTGCTTTTTCTATTTCAAAATTATTAAAATGGATTTCATTTTGGTTTTCGGGCCATTTTCCTGTTTTATTTCTTACCAAATAGACAAGTTCAGCTTCAATCGCTTCTACAAAACTGATATATTTTTTATCCTCTTCATTTTGATTTCCAATTAACTCTTTGTCAAAAACGAAGACCAATAGTTCTAATTTTTCATGAACTTTCCATTTATAGCCAGAATACCCTTTAGCTCCTTTTGGGTTAATACCGTATCGTAATCTATTTGTTATAGATTGACTTGTATATCCTATATAAATTATATTTTCTTTATCTTTTAAAATATAGATTTTAGGCCGTTTGTTTAGTGTTACTGGACTTATAAAGGAAACGATATTCCCCTCAGCATCAAGTTTATTCTGAATATTTCGTTCTTCTTTATTTCCTTGAATACGCAAAGTATATTGGTATGGTCCAGTATAATCCATTGTTAAAACACCTGATTAATTAAACTTTTTTGTAACGATTGGGAGCTTTGGATTTTTCTATCTGAAAGTCTTTTATTATTCTCAATTTTTTCTAAAATTTCTACAATAATTTTCTGTTCATTTGTATCATCGGGTATAGCAATTTTCAAACTTCCTTGAGAAGTAATTCCAACATATGCTCTTGTAGATTGTGAACTTAATTTTTCTATTTGATTTTGAAAATAGAAGGAGCTAAGAACATAATACAAAAATTTATTATTTAAAAACTCTTGGTCAGTTCGATAATATGTTACCTGAGGTGTAAGCATTAAATAAGGATAATCCAATTTATCTGGTACGATTGCTACTTGACCAACAGTTCCTTTATGGCTTAATAAGATATCGCCAGGTAACGAAAACCCTATTCTCAATTTGTCAGTAATAACTTTTGGTAACTTTTTAGATTTAGCGAAATCAATTTTCCCATCTGACAATGTATTAGCCATTATAAAAGGAATTCCTTCATCAACATAATCACTAGATTTAGGATGAATTTCACCATGATTACCATCTTGAATATTTTTTATATATTTTTCTTTTAAAAGTTTTCCAACGGTAGTTACTTTCCATCCTTCAGCAACATCAGTTTTTAAAAAATCTGAATATTTTACGTTTTTCTTAATACCCTTTAAAATTATTTTTGATTTGAATACTTCGTATTGTTGTTCTATTTTTTTACTCAATTCAATTTCGGTTTCAATCACTTCATCCATTGCCCACAGCAATTCTGCTAATTGTGCTTGTTGGTCTTTGGGTGGGAGGAGGAATTCATATTCAGATATATCTTTCCAATTTATATAGGGATTTACTGAACCTTTAGAATTTCTGATTGAATGTTCCGTAAATTCATCAGTCATCATAATATAAGGCAACAATCGTTTGTCTATTTTTTTTTCATTTGCCTTAATAACAAATGTTGTATTGGATGTTATGCCTTCAAAAGGAGCAATTACCACTTTACGTAAATAAGTTCTTCTTGAGCCATATAGAATATCATCTTTTTCAAAATATCTAATAAAAGCAGGACCTAAATATTCATCTGTTAATTCTCCCCATTCACGTAAATGAAGATCTTCTGAACCCATGTGCTCACCTTTAACATATCTCGTCAAAGAGGTGTTATCTCTATCAACGGTCTTCTTTTGTTGAATGGCAACTTCTCCAAATTTGGTTAGCTTCCAATCAGTTTTATCAATTAATAATTCTGCTATCTTATTTTTTATTGCCTCTTCCATATTAATTCAACTCCTCAAACATTTTATTCATTGATTTTTTTAATTTTTCACCATTCTCAATCCATTTTTCATAAGCTATTGGGAAAGTTAAATTTTCTTTTACATTTTTTTGCTTAACATAGAAATTGATATTCATGTTTCCATTAAAATCAAGCATTTCTTCAATTGTTGCTACTTTGGCAAAGTAAGGAACATCAATAAAATCCTTGTAGGCTTGATACATTTTATTGATATGATTTTCTGTTAAGTATGCCAATCCTTTATTGTCTATTACATCAGCTTTTCCATTTACAAATAAAACCTTTCCTTTTTTATTGGCGGGTTTATTGTTGTTACCAATAAGAATCATGGCTTCCATTGGTGAGTTATAAAATAAATTAGCACCTAATCCAATAACAGCTTCAATATGATCCTCTTCAATCATTTTTTTTCTCATTTCTGCTTCCATATCTCTAAAAAGAATACCATGAGGCCACAAAATTGCAAATCTTCCATTGGATAAATTCATGCTTTTATGGATGTGTTGCTGAAACGCATAATCGGCGCAACCTTGTGGTGGTGTTCCCCAAAGATTACGTCCGTAAGGGTCGGTTTCAAAGCTTTTTCTATCCCACGCCTTAATAGAGTAGGGAGGATTGGCCAGGATCACATTGAACTTTTTCAATTCGTCATTTTCTATAAAGGCGGGTTGTGCCAAAGTATCGCCACGAGCAATGTCAAATTCTTCAATGCCATGCATGAACATGTTCATTCGGGCAATGGCAGAAGTAATGAGGTTTATTTCTTGTCCGTATAGTTTTAAGGTGCGGTATTCTTTGCCTTCTTCTTTGAGGTGCAAGGCGCAGTTTAGTAGTAAACCTCCACTTCCGCAGGTTGGGTCGTAAACACTTTCTCCTGGTTGCGGATTCATAATCATGGTCATTAGTTTTACCACGGTTCTGTTGGTGTAAAACTCGGCTGCGGTATGTCCGCTATCGTCTGCAAATTCTTTAATTAGGTATTCGTAAGCATTTCCTAATTTATCATCCGGCACATTTTTAAGATTGAGTTGGTGTTGTGAGAAATGCTCAATTAAGTTGGTTAAGGTTGCATCCGACAATCGGTCTTTGTTGGTCCAACTGGCATCACCAAAAATTCCAAACAAAGTTTCTGGGTTGGCTTTTTCAATTTCGCGCATGGCTTCTTGTATTGCTATCCCTATATTCACGGTAGTTTCGCGTACTTTTTTCCAATGGGCATCTGCTGGTACCAAAAAATGATGGTGCTCGGCAAAGGCAGCGTATTCTAAATCGCCATCACTGTCTTCTAATGCTTTTTCAAATTCTTCATCATACACATCACAAATGCGTTTGAAAAACAAAAGCGGAAATATATATTGTTTGTAATCTCCAGCATCTATAGTACCACGTAATGCAGTAGCCGCTCCCCAGAGGTATTTTTCTAATTGTTGTTGGGTCATTTTAGTATTACTTCTTTTAATTCGTGATACACTTTGGTAACGAGTTCTGTTAATCCAATAATATCATTTTTATCAGTATCAATTCGTTTTAGTTCATCATACGGAATTCGAACAGCTAATTCAAAACCAAAAGATAAATCAAATTGTGACCTATTGGATCCGAGTATTTTTTGACTCCAGTTACAATGATATCTCCAATCATAAGTATCTTTATTAAAATTTTTATCAAATAATTCTTCTACGTTATTCCAATCTTCTTTCTTTCTACGACCTGAAAATCTTGAAAAAGTTTCTTTGGAGTAAAGATTGGAATGTTCAACTAATTGCTTATCATTAAACCACAATCCTGTAATGTAACTCTGCCCATTAAATTTAATATGATAATCCTTAGTTATAGCGTATTTTTTACCATTTATTTCTATTTCCCTTTTAAAATCTGGATCCTTGTAAAAGATATTTTGACCTTGCGCTTTTGTATTACCTGGATATACTGCCACAACTAAATTTCCATTTTTATCTATATTATAGATAATTTCTTGTGCCCAAGTCTTTTTTAGTTTTAGCCCTAAACGATTCTCATTTTGCAGTTTATCATATTCAGGAGATTTATCTAATACTCCCAATACAGACTCAAATCTTCTTTTTATTGCTTTGGTATCATTAGGAGCTAACGATATCAAAGCGGGTTCAGGCAACCACTTAAAATTATGTTGTTTGACCAAATTAACGAAGTCACTTAAAAATCGGTTAACAGAACCTATAGAACGTTCAAAACTCAATACTTTAACAGCAACATCCATCAATTTTATCCAATTTAAATCAAAAGGAGTTACTTGATTATCTAATTCATTTAATTCTATTTTATTATTTTGAAACACATTGTATATTTGATTGTACAATTGAGCAGTACAATCTACAGCGTCACGTTTGGCTTCAATAATAATCACAACATTATTAATTCGTACTACTATATCACATACAGGATCATATAGAGTATGTTTATTTTGTTTCCAAAAATCCTGTTTATTCATTACATTTTCACTAAGAGAAATTGCAAATACATGTTCAAACCCTTGAATATCTCTAGCATTTTTTTGTATTTCAATAGTTATCTCATTAGAATTATTGATGTCATCAAAAAATTCTGTAAAATAATTAGATGATGTAAATATTAATTTTAAAACCTCATGAAAAAACAATGGATCTTCTTGCAAGCAGATAGCCAAAGCTCTTGTTAAATCGTTTTCTAATTGATGATTTCTTTCTTTTTTTGTATAGGTTTTGAAAACATTTAAATGTGAATTCATTATATAAATTTCTTTAAAATCGTTTTAAATTTCTCTTCTGCTTTCAAACTTTCCTCCCAAGCCGTTTTTAAATCGGTTAGAGCTTCCTCTACCGAAGGCAAATTATCTTCTATGATTTTTTCTACATAAAGCGGAATGTTTAGGTTGTAATCGTTCTCTTTGATGTCTTCAATAGAAGCTACTTTTACAAAGTTTTCTACATTTTCAAACTGTGTAAACCATTGGTACAATTGCTGTACATGATGGGGTTCTAAAAAGTTTTGTGCTCTACCCACACGTACTTGCTCAGAACCATCAATAAATAACACTTTACCTTGTTTATGCTTTTCTTTTTGTTGTTTGAAAACCAATACACAAGCTGCTAGTTGGGTTCCGTAGAAAATATTAGGTCCTAGACCAATCACGGCTTCTAAAACATCTTTTTTTAATAAGGCTTCACGAATTTTCCCTTCAGAAGCTTTTCTAAACAAAGCGCCATGAGGTAAAACCACTGTCATTCGCCCACTTGCATTCATAGATTTAATCATGTGTTGTACCCAGGCCATATCACCGTTTCCTTGCGGGGGTACACCAGCTATATTTCTTCCAAATGGGTCATTCACCCAAATATCGGCTCCCCAATCTTTAAGTGAGAAAGGAGGATTTGCAATGACACAATCAAAGGTTTTTAATCCATCCGCTTCAAAAAAAGCAGGATTCCGCAAAGTATCGCCACGTTCAATTTGAAAATCTTCAATCCCATGCAAAAACATATTCATCCTAGCAATAGAGCTTGAAGTTAGGTTTTTTTCTTGCCCGTATAATTTTAATGTTCGGTAATCTTCTTTGTTTTCTCTTAAATGGTCTACACATTCCAACAACATTCCGCCCGTTCCACAGGCTGGGTCATAAATACTTTCTCCTTCATGCGGATCCAATATTAAACCTAACAAATGCACTACGGAACGAGGGGTATAAAACTCCCCCGCTTTTTTATTAGTTAAATCGGCAAAATGTTTAATCAAATACTCATAGGCTTGTCCTAAAATATCTGGATCTACCAATGAGTTTGATAGGGAATATTGAGAGAAGTGCTCTATTAAATCTGTCAATAATCTATCAGAAAGTTTGTTTTTGTTGCTCCATTGCGCATCTCCAAAAATGCCATACAAATACTCTTGATTGGCTTGTTCTATGCCTCGCAAGGCTTTTTCAATGGCCAATCCAATATTAGAAGTCGTTTCACGAACATCATTCCAATGGCACCCATCTGGTATAATAAATCGATGAAACTCAGGAAGCATGGCATATTCTTCATCGCCTTCCGATTCTGCTAAGGCTATTTGATATTCTTCATCAAAGACATCCGATAGTCTTTTGAAGAATAATAGAGGAAAAATATAAATCTTAAAATCGGAGGCATCAACGGGACCTTTAAGAATCCAAGCGGCTTTTGATAAGTATTGTTCGAGTTGTGAGAGCGTTATCTTTTCTGAAATCATTATTGTAATTCTAGTGCATTTAATCTTAAAGTAGTAATCCACAAACATACGAAAAAGCTAACTAAAGAAATATGAGGAAAGCCGTAAACACTTGGTTTGTTATTAACAAAAAGCCATAAAAAGGTGTGAATTTTATTAAGATCGCAACAAGGCTTTTGTTCGAATTAGAGTTGTTAGATTTATGGGTTTTGAATTTATAGTCTTTGTGAAGAGGTTTGAGTAGGCAGTATGTAGAATAGGAAAGTTATAGGAATAGCAAAGCCCGCGACTTGTCTGTACGGAGATTGTGTGGGCTCGCGAGTTATCCTAACCGGATTATCTTTTATCTCTTGATCATTGATCTTGCGTGATTTTAGGTAATCTATTTTTATAAAAAGAAATAGTTCTCCTAAACATTACGATTTGAGGTATAACCAAAACAAAAAAGCCTGTAAATCCTAAGATTTACAGGCTTTTGCTCTGATTTGAAAGAGCATCATTATCAATTCGTTTTTATTAAATCTGCTTATCCATTGATTTTAATTTGGCTTACTACAAGATTTGATGTTGCTGATGCTATCATTTTTTTTGAAAGAAACATATCCGCTTTTACGTTGATTACCGATTTTCCTTTTTTAACAACAGTTGTTTTCACTAGTACAGTATCGCCTTCTTTCGCTGGGCTAAAAAACTCCACATTTAGATTAATGGTGGGGAAGAAATATTCTGTACCTAAAATCATAAAATTAACACCGATGCAATCGTCAAACATCCCACAAATAACACCTCCGTGAAGCGTTCCAGCCGGATTAGTCATTTCTTTTCTTACCTCAAATTGAAATTCAATTGAATTTTCATCCACAGCAAGCACCGTCCCATTCAGCCATTTGGCAAATGGGGAAGGACTTCCTGTAAATGGTTTTCCAATAAAACTTTGAAGTAATTGTAATCTATTATTTTCCATTTTATTTCTATTTTTATTTGATTTGACTAGCTAAGTTCTTTTTGATTTTCATCATTATAAAATCGGGAGTAACTCGAGGTAAATTCGAAATAAACCAATTTGTAAAACCTACTATTTTTTTAGTTTTTGTATTGAGTAGTAATGTAACCCCTTCTTGAGCTACTACTTCTGGAAGAACAGGTTTGTTTGTTTTATACGCATTAGTTGCAGCCATTTCAGTGGTTGTAAAGCCGGTATCAATTGGACCAGGACACAATGCTTTTACCATGACGCCTGTTCCTTCTAACTCAGCATTCACTGTTTCTGAAAATGCCAATACAAAAGATTTAGTAGCCGAGTAAACCGAATAGTAAGGAAAAGGTAAAAAGGAAAGTAAAGAAGCTATATTCATAATATTTCCAGAACCTTTTTTCACCATATCTTGCGAAAAAAGCTTTGTAAGCACTACCAATGAAGCGATATTGAGTTCAATCATATTTAACTCTTCCTGAAGTGAAGTCTCTATAAAATTACCATAGTTGCCAATACCTGCATTGTTTATTAGGTATTCAACCTCGAGTTTTTCTTTTTTAATTTCGTGATACAAAGCTTCTGCATTACCAGATAAGGATAGATCTTTTCGAACTATTTTTACTTTACTACTGTATTTTGATTCAAGATCATCTTTAATACTTTTTAAACGATCAAGGTTTCTTGCCACCAAAATCAAATTATGATTTTTTGAGGCTAGAATTTTAGCCATTTCATAACCAATGCCTGATGAGGCTCCTGTAATTATTGTGTATTTTTCCATTTTGTATTTATTTAAAATTTGTACTTATTCTTTTTAATCCTTGTTTCTTAACCCTTTCGCAATACCATTTGTCTTCATCATATCCTGAAAAATTATGCACATAAACGAAATCTTCAATATCAAGTTGATTTTGTTTAAAAAACTCATACAAGAGGTTGACTATATCTTTAAAATGAAACTTCTCTGGTTCAATTAAAACAAGCGTTTCCATCCATTGTGTTCTTGCAATTTTAGATTGTATTCTCTCTTTTAATTGATGGACAATTTTGTCGTCCTTTATATTGTAATAAATGGCATTCATACTACTCATTTTCTAAACTAGGCGGAATCAATTTATACATCACAGGAGTTACAATTCTTGCCAAAATAGTTGAACTGATTAACCCACCAATTAACACAATCGCCAAGGGAGATATTTGAGGATTGGGATTCACAGCCAGTGGAATCAAACCACAGATGGCTGTCACTGATGTTAAAACTACCGGAAGAAAACGAGTTTCACCTGCAATGGCAATAGCTTCATCAATAGATTTACCTTCTTGTCTTAACTGATTTGTAAAATCAACAAGAAGAAGTGAGTTTTTGACTTGAATTCCTGATAATCCAATGAAACCGATAATTGAAACCAATGACATTGGGTTTCCTGATGCTATTAAGAATATTACACCTCCAAGAACTCCTAGTGGAATGATAGATAATACGATGATAATTCCTTTAAATGTTTTGAATTGTAACAATAAAACAGCTATGAATAGAAACGTACTTAATATAATTACAGCAAGAAAATTACCTCCTAATGCATCACCTTCCGATTCTTTTTCTCCAGATAGTTTGTAATAATACCCTTTTGGCATTTTAAGCTTATCCAATTTAGGTATGATATTTACCAACAGGTCATTTGCTAAATAACCCTCTTTTGTCATGGCGCTAACTTTTGAAAAGCGTGATTTGTTAAAGTGGTTTATTGCTGTTGGAGCTGTTTCAAAAGTTACTGTTGCAATCTGATTTAGTGCAATTGGTGTTCCCTGAACATTATTTACATATAAATTTTTAAGCGCATCAAGATTCGAAAATTTATCTCTTGGTAAAGTAATAGTAACGTTTCTTGCATCTCCACGGTCATCTATATAATCACCAACTGTTAAGCCAGCAACGGCAAGACGAATTACTTTGTCAATTTCGCTTGTTAGAACTCCTAGTGTTCTTGCTTTTTCTTTATTGATTTTTACTTTAACATCAGTTTTATAAGTATTTAACTCGTTGTTGATGTAAACAGTTCCTTCTTGATTTCTTAAAATAGTCTCTACTTGAGAAGAAAGTCTGCGTAAAACCTCTTGGTCTTCTCCAAATAATCGTACTACAATATTGGCTTCCAACGGTGTTCCTTGTTCAAAATCTTTTACTTCCACTTTAGCATAAGGCAATGTTTTAAATTTTTCGCGCAATTCAAGTATCAGTTTGGTTTTTTCGGAAGGCTTTGCTTCCTCTTCCAATTGCACGAAAATTTGAGCAAAATCAGATTTTCTATCTTGTGGATGCACATTGTAGTAAATCTGTGGATTTCCATGTCCTACATTTGAAGTGAAATATTCAATTTCTTTGTGGTTTTTCAATTCTTTTTCTACCAATTTTGTTACCCTGTCACTTTCCGAAATACTGGCTTGAAGTGGCATTTTTATATTGATTAAAAACATTGGTTTTTCCGAAGTTGGGAATAACTTAAATCCTGCAACCGAAAACAATCCAAAGGCAATAACACTTAAAAATATAGAAATGGCTATCGTAGTTTTTGGAAATTTTAATGCTTTTGGCATAATATCTCTGTAAGCTCTTGTTAGAAATTTTTGCAAATACTGAAGGAAAATATTCCCTTCACCGTGTTCGTGGGTTTTCAAAAATCGGCTTCCCAAAAACGGAACCAATGTTAAAGCCACAAGCATAGAAGCCAATACACTTGTGATAACCGCCATAGGCAAACTTCTGATGAATTCGCCTGCCATATCTGGAAGAAATGCTAATGGTAAAAAGGCAATAACCAAAGTGGCTGTAGTACCTACAACAGCAATGCCAATTTGCTTTGTACCTTTTAAAACGGCATCCATTTTTGAATGTCCTTCACGAAGCCAGCGTTCAATATTTTCGACTACAACAATACTATCATCAACTAATAATCCTAAGGCCACGACTAATCCAACAATACTTAGTTGGTTTAAAGAATAGCCTAAAGCATTCATTGCAATCAAACCCAAAGCCAATGATAAAGGAATAGAAATCATTACAATAAGTGAGGCTCTTCCGCCCAAAGGCAATAAAGTAATTACAACCAATAGAATTGCTAAAATAAAATCAAAACCTAAATGCCCTAAACGACTTGACACCATATCGGCTTGGTCAAAGTTTTTTATGAGTTCGATGTTGTTAGGCAAATCTTTAGAAAACGCATCTACTATCGGTAAATATTCTTTCTGAACATTACTAATATTTACATTGTCTTTCATTCCCGCAGTAACCAAAACACATCGGTGTCCGTTAATTCTAGTAATATGATTTACTACTTCTGATTTATAATTTACATCAGCTACCTCTTTTAGATAGATGATTTTTCCATTGGCATTATAAACAACCGTATTGGCGACATCATCGGCATTTTTGAATTTACCACTTGTTTTTACATTGAATACTTTGGTGTCCAAATCAATGCTTCCGCCGGGAATATCAGCAGCTTCACTTTGTAAACTTCCCATTACGATATTCAATGGAATTCTTAACTGCGCCAATTTCTCCAAATTCAAATCCACTCGGATTTCCTGCTCAGGAATACCGCTGTATTTTACATCCTTAAGATTGGTTATTTTTTCAATTTTTGTCTTTAGTTTATCCGCTTCATCTCGCAGTTTTTTATCAGAAGCATTTTCAGAAACCAAGGCCACTTGAAGAATTTTTACATCTGAAGACGAGATTTTTTCGGTTTTGATTTGGTAAATATCTTTCGGTAATTCACTGCTTTTTAGCGCATTCATTTCGGTAGATATTTCCTGATATTTATTATCAACATCCACTCCGTATTTAAATTTTACTTGAAAAGCGGCAACACCATCTTCTACAGTGGTTAGTATTTTTTCGATGTTTTCTAAGCCGTAAATCTTATTCTCAATAGGTTTTACCACTTGTTCTTCCATATCCTTCGGACTTGTACCGGGATAAATAACCGTAATCAAATATTGTGGTGGATGCGTCGATGGGTCTTCTGCTCGTGGCATCGTGAATAAGGTAAGAACACCTACTACAGCGACTAATAGCGCTAGAATCAGCGTGAACTGATAATTTTTAACGGAAAAATTAGTTATTTGCATAGCCTATTATTTTATGATTTTGATAGTAGATTGTTCGTTGAGATAAGCACTATTAGAAATTACAATTTCATCCGTTTTTTGAAGACCGTCTTTGATGAATACTCTGTTATTTTCAAATTTAGCAATAGTAACAGCTTGACGTTTTGCCTTGTTGTTCTCTACGATAAATACAAAAGCATTGTTTCCGTCAGCTTCAATAAGCGAGTTATAAGGAATAATGATGAAATCTTCGGCTTTATCTGCTTTAATTTGGGCTTTCCCAAACATTCCTACTGCTGGTTTGCGGTTTTTCATATTCAGTTTTAATTCTACTTGAAAAGAACCTAACGACCTATCAGCAGCTTGTGATTTTCTGAAAATAGTAGCGTCAAATTCTTCATCTGGAAATCCATCAAGCGTTACTTTTGCTTTTTGGCCAATAGTTACAGCTGCCCATTCTTGGTCGGTTAAACCCACTTTTAATAGATAATTATTGTTTTTTGTGGTTTCGTTTATGGCCAAAATGGGTGAACCCGGACCAACTACTTCCCCTTCATTAGCTATTTTTGCAGTAACAAAACCGTCGGCTGTAGCATAAATTTTGGCATAACGTGCATTGAAAGCAACGGCATCTTTTTGTTTTCTGGCAATATCTAAACCTGTTTTTGTATTTTGAAGTTGCTCTAAAGTATATACGCTGTCTTTGTAAAGATTTACAGCACGGGTATAATCACGTTCGAATTTTTTTACATTCAAGTCCGATTGATTCAAACCCGAACCGATTTCGGTTTCATCTAATGTCGCTAAAAGTTGTCCTTTTTTGAAAAACTGACCTTCTTCTACATAGATTTTACGGACAACGCCACCAATTTTAAAACCATAATTGGCTTGATTTTCTGTAGTTACCAAACCCGAAGCATTTATATCGCTTGTAAGAGCCAATGATTGAACCGTAGCGGTTTTTATCGAAATAACATCGGCATTTTCAAAGGGATTTTGTTCTTTTGTTTCTTCTTTACAAGCATAAAAAAGAGGAAAGGCTAAAAGGCATATTGCTATTGATTTTTTACTCAGAAGTGTAAACTTATTTTTAAGGTATTCGTAAATCTTAGATTTCATAATTATTGTTTTTAAAATTTATTTTAAATTGAAAGTTGCATTGGCTCTCTCTAATTCGGCATAGGCTATCCACGAATTATAAAGCGCTATATTGGTATTTAATTGAGCATTTACCCACTGATTTTGTGCGTCTAAAAGTTCGATGTAAATGGCTTGGCCTTCTTTATACAACTTGGTTATGTCCTCGTTATATTTTTTGGCCGATTCTTTTTGATTTTTATTGGCATTAAATTGTTCCAAAGCTGATTTTAGATTATTCTGTGAAATCTGAAACTGAAGCAATAATTGTTGTTTCACATTATCGGTCTGTGAACTTATTTTTTTTGTATCTTCTTCAACCTGTTTGAGTTTGTATTTATTTTTATTGCCAGAAAAAATGTTCCATTGCAAAGCAAGTCCAGCAAAATAATAGCGGGAATCTTTATTTACTTCAAAATCAAAATCCTGAAAACCAAAATCTGCAAATCCACTTAAGGTTGGAAGCCAGTGTGATTGGGTGAGTTTGCCAACGGTTTCGTTTAATTCTTTTACCTGTTTTAGTTTCTCAAGTTCTTCTCTGTTTGCTGTATTTTCGACTACCAAATCACTTGGAATTTCATTGGCATCTGTATCAATAGGAGATTCCAGTTTTTTATTCAATAAAAAATTGAAGTATGCCTTTGCATTTGTACTGGTTTGCTTCGCCGTTTCTAAATTGGCTTGTATGCGAATAACTTCATTATCACTTCTCAAAACAGCGGTACGGTTTATTTTGTCATTTTTGAATAAAGATTGATTCACTCTTTGATTTTCCTTAACCAATTTGAGTGCATCCTCATAAATTTTAATGCCTTCAACAGATTGTAGGTATTTGTAGTACGCAATTTTTATTTCCTTTACTAATTCCCTTTTGTAGATTTCCAATTCAATAGTTTGTAAGGAAGTTTGTTGGGTTTTAATTCTCTTATTGTAGATGATTTCAAAATTCAACAATGGCATTGTAGTGTGAATTTTGGCATCATAAAAATTATCAGGGTTAATGAGAACTGACTGATTTTGTAGGGTAGGGAATGAGTTGGAGTTTGTGATTTGATTTAAGGTACTGTACACCGGATTCAGTAAATCGCCAATCGGAATATCAATAGTTCTTCCGCCTTCTGCTTTTGTATAATTTCCATTTAGGGTAACAGTAGGATAAAACAAGGCACGTGCTTCTTTCAAAGCATACATACTTTTATTTATGTCAAAGTTATGTTGCTTGATGACTTCGTTATTTTTTAGTCCAGCCTCAATATAGCCGTCTAGCTTACTTTGTGAATATCCTTGATATCCAAGTAAAGTGGTGATAATAATTAGTGTTCTTTTCATTTTATATTACATTGTTTTTTAATTGAACATTGTTCATTTTATTAAGCAAAAAAAAATTATAGTTTATCGATTATTTTTAAATACTCATTATAACCATCAAATAAGATAGTATCAGGATTTGTGAATTTTACGCCTTTAGTTCTTTGACGAATTTCAAGACAGCACATACCGTGCACTAAACTCCAAACCATAAAAGAAAGCGGTTCTACATTATGACCTTTAAAGTACCCCTTATTTATGCACTCTTCTATTGTTACTTTAACGCGGTTAAATGTTGCAGCGCCTTCATCCCAATCTTCGTTTTCTGATTTTTCCAGAAATTCCATCGGTGCTTTAAGGTTGAACATCAAATCGTACATTTCTTGATTTTCTAAAGCAAATTTAATGTAAGCAAACCCCATTTTACGAAGGCGCTCCATAGGATCTTCTATTTTGAATAATTCTTGAAAGTAGCCGCCTAGTTCTTGAAAACCAATAGAATGCAGGTCGTGCAAAATCGCAGTTTTATCTTTAAAATATACATAAACTGTACCTACACTATAGTCAATTTCGTCTGCAATGTTTCTAATGGTTGTTTGCTCAATCCCTTTTTCTATAAAAAGTTTTTTAGCACCTTTTAAAATCAATGCTTTTAATGTTTCTTTTTCTCTTGCTTTTCTGTCTGCGACACTCATAATTTTTAATATTATTCGACAAAGATATGTTTTATTTTTGAACAACGTTCATTTTTTAATTTATTTTACATTTATATTTAAAAATACTGATTTTAAAAATTTTAAATAGAGTAGTTTATCTCTTTATAGCGAAGAGGAAAGCAAGTTTTTTATGGATTCCAAAGACATCCGAAATTTCTTTGAGATAAGCGTTATTTTTTGGTAAGATAGGATAGGGAGTAGCTTGTTTTCTGTTATCGATTGCTGGTGATTTTCATTTTATCAATTATCATTTGAGTAATCTGAAGGATTGGGATTTTAGAAGCGCTCTCCGTTTTTGCCAGTGGGTGAATTTTTTTAACCAAAACAAAAAAGCCTGTAAATCCTAGGATTTACAGGCTTTTTACTCTGATTTGAAAAAGTAAAAGTGGAGTCGCCGAGAATCGAACCTAAGCTCAAAAACCCGCATTAATACCTATATTTTACTTCGTAAAAATCTGGTTTGCCACGATTTTGCCATAAGTTTAAAAACTCCTTGAAATCTGGGTTGTTTTAGACTTTCCTGCATGAAACTGATTGACTTTAAAAGAACGAGATAATTCATAATGAATACTTCAAAAGTAAACATTATTTAAGAATTATAAAAATATTGTTAAGTGATTAGTGTACTCAAATCATATTTGCGATTTCTACTTGTAGTGTTGAAAGTGTTGTGTCTACCGCCGAACAAATTCGGAATATAGGTTCCCAGACGGCATAGTTGCACAATATTCTATGATTTTTGCTATAAAAATTTTGATTACATGTCAATTCAGAAAAAGCCTTACTGTGGTTTGTAAGGCTTTATAGTAATTTCCACTTCACTTCGATATCCGGGATGGTAGGATGGTCGGTAATTTACATAACCCATTTGCTGTAACTCCTTAAAGTATTTATGATAGGTTGGTAAGGTACTGATATGCGAAAGCGACATTATTTTGCTACGACTTACTTTAATTATCTTAGTGTGTCCTTGTCTATATCCGAGACAAAGAATTGCACTTAAAAGAGCGAAATGCCAAACATTAAGCCTGGGATCCTCTTCTAAAATGGAAAGGTATCTTGAAAGTTTTTGCAGTCTCATATTAGTTTTTATCGCTGAACAGATTCATTAAATCTGATTTGCTATAATAATAAGATCCTAAAACTTTTTTGAAGCGCACTTTTCCCGTTATCCGAAGATTCTGTAACGATGCTGATGACATATCCATAAGTTTTCTGACAACACGGCTTTTAAGCCATTCTGGATTTAAGCCACCTTCTTCTTTATTTTGGTTTTTCTCTACAATTTTTTTGAACTGCTCCACTAGCAATATACCAAATTGGCTTAAATCATCTTTAGTTATATTATCGTTCATCTTCGCGCCTCCTATCTTAATTTGTTAAATAATGAGTGAAATTAAGGAGTAATTTTTTAGACTTTTGAAAAAGGTATTTCATGTCCTTGTTAGGCTTTTAATGTCTGAGAGTAGGTGTTTAGATGTGTTGAACTTTTTTGTGAATGAATCCTAAAGAAATATGATAATATTTTAAAAAAGCATCAGTCTTCGTACTTAAATTGTCTAGAAAAAAATATTGCTAGTTGTTATAACGCAATATCTTATTTTTATGAAGAATATCTATCAGAAAAAGGATTATATAACTAGTGGTAACAGATTTAATGATGGCATTAATTCTAAAGTATTTTCATACTAACAAATGTCGAACTTTTTTTTATTGAAGATCTCAAAAGCTAAATCCAAAATGGCGATAACAGTATGTGTTATTATTCGTATGATAAATGATAATATTCGTTTTACTAGTTCTGATGTTGAGAGTTGCTGCAAAATATTGATACTACTACAATAATTATTTATAATAATTAATAATCATTATAAATAATTATTTGTAATAAAAATAAAATTCCTATTTTTACACTCTTGAAATTTACAAATATCATATTATCAATTATCATTGTAGTACTTTCCTGTATGCCTTGCGCAGACAAGGAACAAGGTGTTTCGTCTGAAAAAGCAACTATAACAAATAGTTCAAAACAGCACCATGAGAAAGATGCATGTTCTCCTTTGTGCATTTGTAACCATTATGGCTGTCAGGGTTTTGTCTACAATATAGTATCGAATTACAATTTTATTACCGTCAAAAACATAATTGACAAAAAACTACCTGAATACAAATCAATTCTTACTTCCAATTTCTACGGGAGCATTTGGCAACCGCCACAAATTAATGCTTAATTTTTTTGATAATTAAAAGAAGACAATTCTAATAGATAGAGTTAGTTACAAAGTTTTCTTTATTTTAAATTAATTACAGTTATAGATATAATAATGGCAAAGCAAAAAACAAAAAGACCGAACAACCAAAAACCTAAATCTAAACCTAAATCCAAAAAGCCGATAACAGTATATACTGTAATTCGCACTATAATGATAATACTCCTTTTGTTGCTTTTGTTGCTTTTGTTATTGGGAGTTGCTGCAAAATATTGGCTCTACTATAATAAATATTACAAATAATTAATAATCAGTATAAATAATTAATAATTATAAAAAATAAAATCTTATTTTTGCACTCGTGAAATGGTTAAACATCATATTGTCAATTTACTTAATAGCCTTGGCATCTATGCCCTGTGCTGATGTGGAAGTAAATAGTGCGGGGCATTCTTTAAATGTACATCAGACAGACCTTGAAAACCATTCGCACGATAAAAGTAAAGATTTATGTTCCCCATTTTGCATTTGCAATTGTTGCGGTTCACAAATTACAAGTTTTTCAGAATTTGTAATTATTGACTTTCCAATACCTTCTAAAGGTATCAAAACACAATTACCTACATACAAATCCGTTTTTGCTTCCAATTTCTTCGGAAGTATTTGGCAACCGCCTCAAATAGCATAATGATGCCCGAGTAATTTCGGGTTAGAAAATTGTGACCTTTTCACAAATAATGGCAAATATTCTATTTGCTGATTTCTAATTCATTATAATATTTCAATGTTAGACAAAATCATACAATTTAGTATAAAGAACAAGTTCATTATACTCTTATTTACCCTTGTGCTTATAGCCTGGGGAAGTTATTCTATTAAAAATTTACCGCTGGATGCCTTGCCAGATGTAACTAATAATCAAGTACAAATAATTACCACTGCCCCTACTTTAGCAAGTCAGGAAGTAGAACAATTAATTACCTATCCACTCGAACAAGCTGTAAAAACGATTCCAAAAGTAATTGAATTACGAAGCATTTCTCGTTTTGGATTATCTGTGGTAACTGTTGTTTTCAAAGACGATGTAGATATATATTGGGCAAGAGAGCAAATTTTTCAACGCTTAAAGCAAGCTGAAGAAAACATACCTAAATATGCAGGTTCTCCAGAATTAGGACCTATTTCTACAGGTCTAGGAGAAATATATCAATACGATGTATATGCCAAAAAAGGCTATGAAGATAAATACGATGCCGTAAAATTACGAACCATTCAAGATTGGATTATCACTCCACAATTACAGGGTATTGAAGGTGTTGCCGAAGTCAGTACCTGGGGAGGAAAATTAAAACAATATGAAGTGGCTATTAATCCAAATAAACTAAATAGTTTAGGAATAACCATTACCGATATTTTTGAGGCTTTAGAAAAAAATAATCAAAACACAGGCGGTGCTTACATTGAAAAAGACCAATACTCTTATTTCATTCGTGGTGTTGGTATGGCTACAGGCATCAAAGATTTAGAAAATATAGTGGTTGCCAATAAAAACGGCGCTCCTATTTTAATTCGAAATGTAGCCGAAGTTAGAGAAGGTGTAGCACTACGTTATGGGGCATCTACTAAAGACGGAAAAGGAGAAATTGTATGTGGAATGGCTCTTATGCTAAAAGGAGAAAATTCAAGTGCAGTTGTCAATAGAGTAAAAGAAAAAATGGATCAGATCAACAAAACTCTTCCAGAGGGAGTGGTTGCTGAAGCTTTTATCGATAGAGGAAAATTAGTAGATAGTGCCATAGGAACTGTTACTAAAAACCTATTGGAAGGTGCATTAATAGTAATATTTGTATTGATCTTATTTCTTGGAAATCTTCGTGCAGGACTAATTGTAGCATCTGTAATTCCATTATCAATGCTTTTCGCTGTGATTTTGATGAATACCTTTGGAGTAAGCGGAAATCTAATGAGTTTAGGAGCAATCGATTTTGGAATTATTGTCGATGGTGCGGTTATAATTGTCGAAGCCACAATGCATCATTTGCAAAAACTCAAAAGAAAAAAAGATTTAACCCAATCTGAAATGGATGAAGAGGTATATCAATCGGCTTCCAAAATTAGAAACAGTGCCGCTTTTGGGGAAATAATTATCCTAATAGTGTATTTACCAATCCTGGCATTAGTTGGCACAGAAGGTAAAATGTTCCGACCAATGGCAATGACAGTAGGATTTGCAGTAATAGGTGCATTTGTTATGTCTTTAACCTATGTACCAATGATGAGTGCGATGTTCTTATCCAAAAATACAGAACACAAAACCAATTTTAGTGATAGAATGATGGCTTGGTTCGAGGGAATATATACCCCGTTTTTAGAAAAAGCATTGCGTTTCAAAAAAGCAGTTTTGGCAATTTCATTAGGTCTATTTGTATTGGCGCTAGTAATTTTTCAAAATATGGGTGGCGAATTCATTCCAACAATTGAAGAAGGAGATTTAGCCTTAAATGCTACAATTATGACCGGAAGTTCGCTTTCGCAAATGGTAAAAACAACCACAGAATATGAAAAAATTCTAAAAGCTAAATTTCCCGAAATTAAAACCATAGTAACTAAAATTGGTAGTGGTGAAATTCCAACGGATCCAATGCCTATAGAAAGTGGGGATATGATTATTGTACTTAAAGACAAAAGTGAATGGACAGGTGATTACGACAATTGGGAAGATTTAGCCAATGCAATGAAAGAAGAAATGGAAGCCATTCCAGGTGCTAATATTGAAGTTTCACAACCAATTCAAATGCGATTCAACGAGTTAATGACCGGAAGCCGAAGTGATATAGCCATTAAAATTTTTGGTGACGATTTAGAAATTTTAGATACTAAAGCCAAAGAATTGATTGCTAAAGTCAATAATATTGAAGGTATTGGAGACTTAAAAGCAGATAAAGTAACAGGCTTACCGCAAATTACTGTAAAATACGATTACAATAAAATTGCATTATATGGTTTGAATATTACCGATATCAACCAAATCATCCGCTCTTCATTTGCAGGAGAAAGCGCAGGTAAAATCTATGAAGAAAGCAAACGATTTGATGTAGTGGTGAGAATGGATGCAGCTAGCCGAACAGATATTACAGATGTGAGTAATCTATTTATTCCTTTACCAAACGGACAACAAGTACCACTATCACAAGTAGCAACGGTTTCTTATGAGCAAGGCCCTGTTCAGGTTTCTCGTGAGAATGGTAAACGTAGAATTACTGTTGGATTAAACGTTCGTGGTCGAGATATAAAAAGCGTTGTCGAAGAAATTCAGGCTAAACTTGATAAAGATTTCAAACTTCCCCCAGGTTATTATGTTACTTATGGAGGACAATTCGAAAACTTGATTGAAGCTACTAAAAGACTTTCGGTTGCTTTACCTATTGCATTAGCATTAATAATGGTGCTGCTATATTTTACTTTCAATAGTATGAAACAATCTTTGCTAATATTTACAGCTATTCCATTATCAGCCATTGGAGGTGTTTTCGCATTATGGATGAGGGGAATGCCTTTCAGTATTTCGGCAGGAATTGGATTTATAGCCCTTTTCGGAATCGCAGTGTTAAACGGAATTGTATTGATTTCTTATTTCAATCAATTAAAATCTGAAGGAATAACCGATCCATTACAAAGAGTTTTAATGGGTACAAAAACACGTTTACGACCTGTTTTAATGACAGCTGCTGTAGCCTCTTTAGGATTTATGCCAATGGCATTATCCACCAGCGGTGGAGCTGAAGTACAAAAACCATTGGCAACAGTTGTTATTGGAGGATTATTATCGGCTACATTACTGACGTTGATTGTTTTACCAATACTTTATTTATTGTTTGAAAAAGGAATTAAAGCAAGAAGAAAAATAAAAACACCAATCGTTACCCTAATAGTTTTATTGATAAGTAGTTTTTCTTTTGCTCAAAATAGCCAGCCTATTTCATTACAAAAAGCTATCGAAATTGCAAAAACCAATAACATTGATTTAAAGATTGCTGATAAGGAAATTGAGAAACAAACGGTTCTGAAAAAGACAGCATTTCAAGCAGATCCTTTGCAAGTGCAATATCAGGGTGGGCAATTCAATAGTAAATATTATGATAGCAATGTTTCGATACAGCAGTATTTTCCAATTGGAAGAATTACAAAAGCCAATCGTCAATTACAGGAAGAATTGGTGAAACTAGCTGAAAAACGAAAAGCATTATCCGAATATGAAATCGAAAAAGCAGTAACAATCGCCTACTATCAATATTTATATGGTGTTTCTGTACAAAAACTAAATGCAGATTTATTGGAAATTTATTCCAAATTCTTAAAGAATGCAGAACTACGTTTTGAAACAGGCGAAAGCGGAAAAATTGAAGTAATCAGTGCCAAAGCAAAGTCAAAAGAAATAGAAACACAGCAAGCGCAACTCGAATTTGATTTGGCAATTTACCAAAAACAATTACAATTTTTTATTCAAACGGAAGAGAATATTGTACCGGATAGTACAACGCCAATGCAATATTCATTTCAACCAAATGAAAACCAATCCAAAGTAGAAACGTTGGTAACCGATTATTATACACAGCAAATTTCGGTGTATCAAAAAGAAGCCAATACTTTTAAAGCATTGCGAACACCAAAATTAGGATTAGGTTATTTTGGACAAACCATTGATACCAAATCTTATTTTCAAGGGTTTACTGCGGGTTTACAAATTCCTTTATTTGGTGGGGTAAATTCAGCTAAAGCTAAAGCATCTGCTATCAGTATTTCGCAATCCCAATTAGAATTAGACAAAAATAAATTGACTTTGAAATTACAAATGCAGGAATTGAAAAATGATTTCGAAAAGCAACAAAAAGCATTAGATTATTATCAAAAGGAAGGTTTGCTATATGCAGAACAAATAATTGCAACGGCTCAAAAAAGTTATGCCAATGGTGATATGAGTTATTGGTATTACATCAGTTTTTTGAATCAGGCTATCGACATCAAAAAGCAAAATGCCGAAGCTACCAATGCTTATAATCAAAGTGCTATTCAATTGCAATTTCCATCTATTTCTAACAAATAAAATTTCTCAAAATGAAAAATATAAATTCAAAATTCAAAATTTTCTTAATACTTAATACTTTATTCTTACTACTTCTCACCTCTTGTGGAGAAAAGAAAACAGAAGAAGCAGGACACGAAGAAGAAAAATCAGAAAACGAAGTAGCATTAACAGCCTTACAATTCAAAACAGTTGGTATTCAAACAGGTTCTGTAGAAAACAGGAATCTTAATTTAGTGATTAAAGCCAATGGATATACGACAGTTCCACCACAAAATATGGCTAACATTTCAACCTTAATTGGAGGAACGGTTAAGGATATTTTTGTTTTAGAAGGCACGTATGTAAACAAAGGAAAAGTACTGGCAACTATTCAAAATTTAGAAGTAGTTGGAATGCAGGAAGATTATAATTCGGCTGTTGCCAATATTGAATACCTGCAATTAGAATACAATCGCCAGAAAACATTAACTGATGAAAATGTAAACCCTAGAAAAGTACTTCAGGAAGTAAAATCAAAACTAGCTGTTGAAAGAGCCAGAGCAAAAGCTGCAAAAAACAAATTGCAAGCCCTGAATATGAGTACAAGCGGATCAAGTTTGGTACCGATAGTTTCACCAATATCCGGTTATGTTGGAAAAATCAGCATTGCCAAAGGAGCATTTGCCGAAACAGGAATAACCCTTTTTGAAGTCGTAGATAATAGCCAGATGCACTTGGACTTAAACGTTTATGAAAAAGATTTGGAATCAATTTCTGTGGGGCAAACGATAGACTTTATTTTGACTAATCAAGGAAACAAATCCATTAAAGGAAAAATATTTGGTATCAATAAATCCTTTTCAAATGAAAGCAAAACCGTTGCTGTTCACGCCAAAATTAATCCAGCTGATTCCAAAGATTTAATTTCTGGAATGTATGTTTCTGCCAATATCAATATTAAAAATGCAACCGTCCCTGCCCTACCCAAAGATGCTGTTGTAAAAAATGGAGATAAATACTTTGTCTATATCCAGGAAGAACACGAAGAAAAAGCCACAGGTAAAAAAGCAGAAGCTCACGAACACAAAGAAGGCGAAGCACATTCTGAAGAAGCTGTTGGCGAGGAAGAAGGACACAACGAAGTACATTTCAAAGCAATAGAAGTTGTACCAGGAACAACAGATTTAGGGTATACCGAAGTGAAATTTGTTGAAGCAATTCCTGCCGATGCAAAAATTGTAATTAAAGGAGCTTTCTATTTACTGTCTGCTATGAAAGGTGGCGGTGAGCATACACATTAATAAGTAGTTTAAGAAGCATTAGAAAACTTAAGACTATCTAAGACCGCTAGTATTATTTGTATTGGCGGTTGTGATAGTAAATTAATTGATGAAGACTATGCCCCCAAAATAATATTAGAAAAATCATTAATTGCTGAATATGAAAACAACAAAATATAGTTTTCTGCGAAATACTAGCGGAATAAAAAAGATAATAATTTGTCTTACCTTATCATTATTGTTGTATTTCATTTTACTGTTTTTTAAAATTGATATTAAAAACAGGATAATTTTATCCTGGGATATCTTTTGTCTTTCTCTAATTATATTTAGCTGGGCATTGTTTTTTACTACCACAAATAAAGATCTATGTGAGGTGGTAGAGCGTCAGGATGATGGACTTAAAGTGATTTTTACGATAGTGCTAATTGCTGTTTGTGTTAGTTTGTTTGGTACTTTACTCCTTTTAAAAGGTACAGAAGAATCGTCCTTTAACAGAATATTTGATGCAATCGTTTCATTATCGCCCATTTTAGTGTCGTGGACATTACTTCATACAATTTTTACAATTCGGTATGCACACTTATATCACGACCATAATCAATTAAAAACGGGTAGTAATGTTGGAGGTATCAAATTTCCGTGTAAGGAGGAGCCTGATTATATTGATTTCGCCTATTTCTCATTCGTAATTGGTATGACATTTCAAGTTTCAGATGTCCAAGTAAGCTCAAAGATTATCAGAAGATTTGTTTTGTTGCACAGTCTAATTTCATTTGCGTTCAATACAATTATTGTGGCACTGACTATTAATAGTATTGCCAGTTTTAAATAACTATTTAATATAAAAAATTTAGAAAATGAACAACAGACTCAATTGTTGGAAGTGTGTATTAATGCTTTCAGGTTTGCTTGGAATGGCTACCATTTTTTCATAATAACATTAACCAAGGATCAAATTAGGGTTTTAAATAATTCCTATTTGCACTCTCTTTTATATAATTTAAGAAACATTTTAAATCTAATTTGATGAAAAAATTAATCATACTAGGAATTATAAATATTGCAATAATGACGATTGTTTTTTCCTGTAAAGAAGAGAAAAAAGTACAAAAGGTTCATATTCACAAAAAGGCAGAAGCCCATAAGATAGTCTACGAATGCCCTATGAAATGTGAAAAAGGGAAATTTTATGACATTTCTGGAAAATGTCCTGTTTGCAAAATGTCATTAATAAAAATTGAACACGAAGAAAATAAAAACCATTTAGAACATAATCATAAATAACTAAAAAAGAAACACCAACACAAATATGATGCAAACAGTAAACAGCTTTGGTGCAGACAGGAAGAAAAAATAAATCACCAAACAAACAAACAAACAAACAAACAAACAGGTTGTTCTATTCACAATGATTCAGAAAATCATTCTGATGATGTTCATAAACGCTAAAGCGAAAGAAATGTCTGCCGAAGATAAATAACACGGCTGTTCGCACGATCTAGAGCACAAGCATTAAAAAGTAGAACATAAATGAGTATTGTTTTCTGTACTCATTTGCATTATAAAAATTTTGATTAAAAAGACAGAAGAATGAAAAACAAAATAAATTTGTTACAAATAACCAATTTAGTGGTGTTGTTTTTTTGCATAAACTTTGCAAATGCCCAGAATTTAGACATTGATGTTTTAAGAAACATAAATCATAATAGGAACAAATCACTGGATCCAGCATTAAAAGGAATTACAAATAGTCTAGCTCCTGTAAGTATTGGAACTCCAATTATTATGTACTCTGTCGGATTGATAATGAAAGATAGTACAGTCAAAAAGAAAGCTATTTTTATTGGAGAAGCCTTTTTGGCTTCAGGATTTATAACATTTGCTTTAAAAAAAACAGTAAATAGAGAACGACCATTTGTAACTTATCCAGATATTGAGCAAGTTACAACAGCAACCGGACCTTCTTTCCCATCAGGGCACGCTTCTTTAGCTTTTGCAACTGCCACTTCCTTGAGTATGGCGTATCCAAAATGGTACATTATTGCTCCTTCGTTTGCGTGGGCAAGTGCAGTAAGCTATTCTCGTATGGTATTGGGTGTTCATTATCCAAGTGACGTTTTAGCTGGCGCAATCATAGGAAGCGGATCAGCTTATCTTTCCTACAAATTGAATAAATGGGTTAATAAAAAACAGAGGAAAAAAATCCCACAACTTTGGGAATAAATAGTTCTTTTTATTTAAAATCAAATACTTATGTTTTATATATAGTAAAAATAAAAAGATTACAAACATTCTAAAACGAAAGAAATACCCAACATCTGCAATGAAGTCTTTAAAAAACTTAAACCTATCCCAAACTGCCAGTATCATTGATGATTTTAAAAACTATTTCAAGGCAGTAGAATCGATTAGGCAATGCTTTTAGGAAGTATATTTCTTTTAATAAAAGATGAAGGAGAAATGGTCTCTGGATTCTCATAACTAAAAATACAATTTAAAAAAATGAAAAATATATTTAACAAACGATTTTCATTACTATATTCATTTATATCAACTTATGTTCTGATTTCTTTCGGGATAAGAATTTCCCTTTATGCTTTATCATTTGATGATATTGATTTTTCTCTTATTTCAATTATCAAAATTTTCAGTTTAGGATTTTTCTTTGACCTATCAGTAGCTTTGTTTTTTTCTACAATTTATTATTCATATCTACTTGCTTTACCTTCAAAACTTGTCGGTAGCATACTTGATAAGGTAATTACTTATTTTTTAATGGGTATTTTACTATTCATTAGTATTTTTTCTTTTGTTGCGGAATTTCCATTTTGGGAGGAATTCAATACAAGGTTTAACTTTATTGCTGTTGATTATTTAATATATACTTATGAAGTTTTTGAAAATATAAATCAATCCTATCCAATCCCATTAATAATTTTGGTTCTATTTACTTTAATCTTCATTATATATGTCATTTATAAGAAGAAAAATGTTTTTAGGGAAACATTCACAGAAAAACCAAAATTTAAAGAAAGGCTTTTTAATGTTTTACCTTTATTACTAGTAACATTACTTTTCGCTTTTTTTGCAAAAAATAAACTTGCAGAATGGAGTATCAATAATTATGAAAATGAATTAAGCAAAAATGGTGTTTTCTCTTTTTTTTCAGCATTGCATTCAAACGAGTTAGATTATACAACATTTTATAAAACATTGCCTAACAAAGAAGCATATAAAATAGTAAAAAAGGAATTGCTTCAAAACAATCAAGAATTTACAAATCAAGAAAAAGATGCGATTACAAGAAACGTAAGTGGCTCAAAAGAACAAGCCCCTAACATAGTTTTAATTGCTATTGAAAGTTTTAGTGCCGATTTTTTAAAACAATTTGGAAACCAACAAAATCTAACACCTAATTATGAAGCATTAGCAAAAAACAGCATATTCTTTACTAATATGTATGCTACAGGTACAAGAACTGTTCGAGGTATGGAAGCACTCACACTCTGCGTTCCACCAACACCAGGAAACAGTATTGTAAGAAGACCAAATAATGAAAGTATATTTTCAATAGCTACGATATTAAAAAAGAAAAATTATGATTTAAGTTTTATATATGGAGGCGATGGCTATTTTGATAATATGAACACTTTTTTTGGCGGTCAAGGGTTTAATATAATAGATAGAAACAGAGGAAATCCGCTATCTGATAATATTAAAACAAAACGATTTGCAATAGAAGACAACGAAGTAACATTTGAAAATGCTTGGGGAATTTGTGATGAAGATAGTTATACTCAATCTATAAAATATGCCAATATAAATTCAAAAAAAAACAAACCTTTTTTTCAATTTATAATGACAACATCTAACCATAAACCCTATTCATTTCCTAATGGAAGAATAAATATGGTACAAGGAAGTAGAGAAAGTGCAGTAAAATATACTGATTTTGCTTTAGGACAATATATCAAAAAAGTGAAAACAAAACCTTGGTTTTCAAATACAATTTTTGTAATTGTTGCTGACCATTGTGCCAATAGTGCTGGTAAATGGGAAATAAATATTGAAAATCATCATATTCCAGCAATGATTTACAATTTGAATAATCAAAAACAAAAAATCAATAAACTTGTATCGCAAATTGACCTAATGCCAACAGTATTTGGATATTTGAATTGGAATTATCAAACAGAACTTTATGGCAAAGATATTAATATAATGAAACCTAATGAAGAAAGAGCTTTAATTGGAAATTATAGAACATTAGGATTATTAAAGAATAAATATTTTACAGAAATAAATGACCGAAAAAAAGTAAATAATTATATATGGGATGCAGAAAAGAAAATAATGAAAAAAATAGAAAATAAAAATTTAATTGATTTAGAAAAATTAACTGTTTCTTATTACCAAACTGCGAGTGAACGATTCAAAAATGGTAAGATGAAACAAAGTAATTAATTATAAATGATTATGTTTTTGTTCTAGATGGATTTTGTCTAAATAATTAAAAAATTAATTTATGCTATTAAATAAAAGAATATCAATATTCACATTTTTGAAACAAATAAAATTTGACATAACTGCCATTCTAATCTATGCTATAGTAGTAGGAATTGCTGACCAGTACGGTTTTCTGTCAAAAATAGAAATACCAATTGCTATGAGTGCCATAATCGGAACTGCATTATCATTATTACTGGCTTTTAGAACAGCCCAAGCTTATGAAAGATGGTGGGAAGCAAGAATAATTTGGGGTGCAATAGTAAACGATTCAAGAACTTTAATACGTCAAGTAAAGCAATTTTTACCAGAAAAAGACACTAAAATTGTGCAGGATTTTGCGTACCGTCAAATAATTTGGTGTTATGTTTTAGGAGAATCGTTGCGAAAATTATCGTATTCAAAAAAAGTATACGACTATGTTAAAGAACATAAATTATCAAAAAACAACATCCCAAATGCAATAATTAATCAACATAGTGAAGCACTATCTAAACTAGAAATTAGCGATTTCAAGCAAATACAGATTGACAGTACTTTAAGTCGCTTGTGTGACTCTATGGAAAAATGCGAACGTATTAAAAACACCGTTTTTCCAAAATCATACAGCTTATTGGTACATTTTTTTATTTATGTTTTTGCCTCGCTTTTACCATTTGGGTTAGATGATAAATATGTTTTAGTAGAAATATTTTTAACAGCTTTGATACCTATAATATTTATAGCCATAGAACGAACGGCAATTATATTACAAGATCCGTTCGAAAATGTAACAACCGACATTCCAATGACAAGTCTTGCAATAACAATAGAAATAAATATTAAAGAATTGATAGGCGATACAGATTTACCAATTGTAGAAAAGCCAAAATCGTTTTATATAATGTAATATATAAATTATGGATATAAATGCAGAATTAATTATTGTTTCCAAACTGATTGTCTCCTTTTTATTAGGAGGATTTATTGGTTTAGATAGAGAAAAACACGGTCAAGATGCAGGAATAAGAACGTATGCAGCCGTATGTATTGGCGCAACTTTGTTTACAGCTATTACAGCCCATTTGGTAAATAACCCAGCGGATACTTCAAGAGTAATTGCAAATATTGTAACAGGCGTTGGTTTTCTAGGTGCTGGAATTATTTATCGCAATTCTACTGCAGGAACATCACACGGATTAACAACAGCAGCAACCGTATGGTGTACATCAGCAGTTGGTGTTGCGGTAGGATTAGATATGTTTATTATAGCTATAATAGGTGCTTGCGCATTGTATTTTCTACTTTCATTACACCATCAAAAATGGTATATAAAATGGAAGCAAAATATGATAATAAAACACGGTAAGGAAAACGAAAATGATTAAATAAAATATTCTTAATTAATTTAAAATGATTAAAAAATGAAAAATACAGATCCAAAACACAAGCACACTTATGATGCTCAAGGTAAAATGACTTGCTGTTCACAAGAAGAAAAAATAAATAAAATGGCAGATAAGCAGGTAAAAAAGAAAACTAAAAAAGAAAGCTGTTGTAGCAACGAACACGATGATACAAAGGCTAAAAAAATAGTAAAGGACCAGCACAATCACGATGAGCATTCGGATGATGACGGACACGACCATTCAGGCGGTAATCAAACGACGTTTCAAATGTTCTTGCCAGCAGTTATAAGTTTTGTGCTATTACTCATTGCTATTGGTTTTGATAATTATTTTCCACAAACTTGGTTCACTGGCTGGGTGCGTATTTCTTGGTATGTAGTAGCTTATGCTCCTGTAGGTTTTCCGGTAATAAAAGAAGCTTTTGAAAGCATACGTAAAGGCGAAATCTTTTCAGAATTCCTATTAATGAGTATTGCTACAATCGGAGCATTCGCTATTGGTGAATATCCCGAAGGTGTTGCCGTAATGCTATTTTATGCCGTTGGCGAAGTATTTCAAACACTGGCAGTTCAAAGAGCAAAAAACAACATCAAATTATTGTTGGATCAAAGACCAGATACCGCTACAGTTATCAAAGAGGGCAATACTATTGATAAAAAAGCAGCTGAAATTGTCATTGGAGAAATAATCCAATTACGCCCAGGAGAAAAATTAGCACTCGACGGAAAATTACTTTCAGATAATGCTTCCTTAAACACAGCAGCATTAACAGGAGAAAGCAAACCAGATACAAAACAAAAAGGAGAAACCGTTCTTGCAGGAATGATTAACCTGAATACAGTTGTTCAAGTCGAAGTGACAACGGCTTACACTGATAGTAAGTTGTCAAAAATCCTTGAGATGGTGCAAGATGCCACGGCTAAAAAAGCACCTACCGAACTATTTATTCGAAAATTTGCTAAAATATACACCCCAATAGTTGTGTTTTTGGCAATCTGTATTTGTTTAGTTCCAATGATATTCATAGAAAATTATATCTTCAACGATTGGTTATACCGAGCTTTAGTTTTCTTGGTTATTTCCTGTCCTTGTGCGCTGGTAATTTCTATTCCTTTGGGATATTTTGGAGGTATTGGTGCAGCAAGTAAAAATGGAATTTTAGTAAAAGGCTCGAATTTTCTAGATATAATGGCATCTATTCAAACAGTAGTTATGGACAAAACTGGAACGCTGACCAAAGGCGTTTTTAAAGTTCAAAAAGTGGTAGCCGTTGATATTCCGGAAGCTGATTTAATAAAATTCACAGCAGCATTAGAAACCAAATCCACACATCCGGTAGGAACTGCTATTATTGAATATGCCAAAGGTTCAGAAAAAGAGGTAACAGTTACCGATGTCGAAGAAATTGCAGGACACGGATTGAAAGGTAATGTAGAAGGAAAAGAAATATTGGCAGGAAATGTAAAATTAATGAAGAAATTCAATATCAGTTACGATGCTGAAATCGACAACACACCATTTACAATAATAGTTATTGCCATCAATCAAAAATATGCAGGATACTTTCTAATTGCTGACGAAATAAAAGAAGATGCAAAAACAGCTATCGAAAGTTTGCATAAAATAAACATCAAAACCGTAATGCTTTCGGGAGATAAACAAGCCGTTGCAGATGCTGTTGCAAAAGAATTAAATATCGATCAAGCCTATGGCGATTTGTTACCTGAAAACAAAGTAGAAAAAGTAGAGGAACTTAAATCACAAAACCTAAAAATTGCTTTTGTGGGCGATGGTGTAAACGATGCGCCAGTGGTTGCCCTTGCCGATGCCGGAATTGCAATGGGTGGTTTAGGAAGTGATGCAACTATTGAAACGGCAGATATTGTAATTCAAAACGACCAACCTACTAAAATTTTCACAGCTATAAATATTGGAAAAAAAACAAAACAAATTGTTTATCAAAACATTGGGCTGGCATTTGCAGTAAAAGCAATTGTTCTTGTTCTTGGGGCTGGTGGTCTAGCAACAATGTGGGAAGCCGTTTTTGCAGATGTGGGTGTAGCGTTGCTTGCTATTTTAAACGCAGTCAGAATACAGAGAATGAAGTTTTAAAAAACCGATTCAAATAATGCTCTTTTCAACGAAAAGTATTCAATATTTCAAGAAGGAGCAAATTGAATCAAAGAACAAGAGAGATTCTAACTATAATTAAATGAAATCAGAAGTATAACGGTTCCAAAACTTATTAATTGAGTTGGTCAACATAGCATTCATATGAATATTTTTTTCTGCTTAAATAATTCTATTTAAGCAGGAAATTATTTTTTATGCTATCTGAAAGAACGTAAATTCTGAGATATATATCTGATAACAATATTAAATAAAATATTTTTTTACATTACCCATGATTCAAACAAAGAATAATATTTACAGCTTACTTTTTACATTGATAGGAGTTGCAACATTTGCCCAACAAATCAGCAATACTGACACCAACCAATTCTCATTTGACAACTCTCTACTAGTTTTTAATTCCAATATCGATAAATTAGAAAATGACAAAACTAAAAGTTATACTTTTGAAAAAGAGGATTCATTTCAATTAGACTCTTCTTTTCAAATTAATGATTCCCTCGTATATCCACCAACAACAAAAGACTATAGAAAATTAGGATACAATACTGCTATTGTTTTTGGTACAACTATTGTCGCTTATGGTATTTTATGGTCTCTTCCTGAAAGCTTCACAAAATGGGATAAGGAAGAAATGAAAAAAAACGGAATAACAGCCAAATGGAAAGAGAATGTGAAAGCAGGCCCCGTTATAGACGAAGATAATTTCTTTTTAAATTATGTAATGCACCCGTACTTTGGAGGTGTATATTATATGACGGCTAGAAGTAATGGTTTTACTATCTTAGAATCCTTTGCGTATTCCGCTATAATGTCAACTTTTTTTTCTGGGAATATGGGGTTGAAGCCTTTGCAGAGATTCCCTCAGTACAAGATTTAATTGTCACACCTGTCTTAGGTTCCGTAGTGGGAGAAGGCTTTTTTTATGCCAAGAAAAGTATTCTTAAAAATGATTCCAAAGTATTAAATTCAAAATTTCTGGGTAAAACCTCCTTGTTATTGATGGATCCACTTAATACTATTATGGATAGTTTCGGTTACAAACAAAAGGTAAAAACACAACTTAATGTGGCTCCAGTGGGGTTCAATCCATATACCAAAAGTGCTACTTTAGGACTTAGCTTTTCAGCTAGCTTTTAATTCTTTTGAAACAAGCTTTCCTCTCAAGTAAAGCCCAACAAACCACAACTCAACAAACTCTATTATTACATATCACTCCATCTTTTAAAGATAAAATGGTGATTCCCGTAATGTTGTATCCTAAATTCGAATACTCCCGATTTGACAAGTATTCGTTATAAAATAAAAAGATGCTTTTATAGCATCTTTTTAGTAGTGGTATTTAATTAAGATCAAATTCTATTTTTTGTCATTTATCTTTAATTTTTTGTTAACTTCTTCAACCCTTTAAAAAAAAAATTGAAATAGTTATTTTATAATATTCACATAGTAGAACAGACTCTACTATAGTAAATAAAATAAAATTTCTAATAAGTTCAGAACATAATGTTTTAAAACAAACTCACTTTATTTTATTAATCCATATGCTAAAACTTTTCCTAAACTTATAAACCTTACTTACAATATATATACCTATTGGGATTACTATTATTAATATGATTATTTCATACCATTTCATAATCTATTTTTTAACTCTACTTTTATCATATTCCAGTATCTCCTGTTCAGAGAGAGGTGTAATAGATATTTCTTTAAATCTTTCAATTTTCTCACCCTGTTGATGTAAGTCTTTTTTTACTTCTCCTTTATCAAATAAATTAATTTTTATTTTAACCAAATCATTGGAAAAAGGTTTTTTAGGAAATAAATCTAGATAAGAGTCTAGTTCTAAGGCTATTGCTATTCGCGATAGCATTCTAATATTGTATTTTGCGGTCTGCTTTGGATTTTCAATATTTCCAATATACCCTTCTGATACTCCTAGTTTATGTGCTAACATCACTTGTGATAAGTTAGATTTTAATCTTAATTCTCTAACTCGTTCAATTAAATAAAAATCTAATTCTGATATAATTATTTCTATAATCATCTGCTTAATTTGATTTAGAAAATAAAGGATTAAAAAAATATTTCACACATACATATAGATATGTGAAATAAATTCGATATATTTGTTTTGTAATACTATTATGAATAGTAATTTTGCGATTCTTCAAATACAATATTGAAGCATTCGCTTTGAATCTCGTTTTCAAAAACTGGTAATTTTATACACACGAGATGATAAGTAAGATGCTCACGTCCTATGGCGTGGGCTCACTTATTCGTGTGGAGGGTATACCAGTACCTTGAAAGCGTTTAAGTTGAGTTCCATGCCATTTTTTATGCCTATATTTTTTAGGTAAAACTCAACTTTAATTCTTAGCACTGCTTCATTTTTTAAGTTTCGTAATACCATTAATTAATGAATTAGTTGGGAAAGACACTGCCACCGTCTGGCTGCAACAGGCAACGGCAGTTGGCTTTCCTGTTTAAAAAACCTTTAAAAAATTGCCAATGAATTAAAAAACACAAAAAAAACTTTGTGCCATTGCGGTACAACAAAAAAATGGCCCTCTAACTCTTCTTGGCGGTTGAATAGAGGACCGTAGCTAAATTAACTAACGTTTCACTTAACCAATCCAATATTATGAATAATTTTTCATTTTACAGGGGTGGAAAGACTTTTTGTTTCCTGTTTTTAATGGGTGTCATCTTGTCTTTTTCCCCTATACAAGCCAACAATTCAGAACGGCGTAATCTAGAAATTACCCAACAGTTTCACATTCAAGGAACTGTCACTGATGGTAACAATCCCTTAGCAGGCGTAAGCATTTCTATAAAAGGAAAACCAAATGCCACCGTAACAGATTATAATGGTCATTATACCCTTTCTGCCTCACCACAAGACATTTTAGTTTTTTCGTATATCGGATACCGAACACAACAGGTTTCCGTGCAAGGGCGAACCACAATCAACATCAGCTTACAGGAAAACACGACCAAACTTCAGGAGGTGAAGATTAATGCGGGATATTATTCGGTAAAGAACAGCGAACGCACTGGGAGCATTTCTAAAATTACCGCAAAAGATATCGAGAAACAGCCCGTTACCAATGTATTGGCCACGATGCAAGGGCGTATGGCTGGAGTCGATATCACACAAGATACGGGAACGCCCGGAAGTGGGTTTCAAATAAAGATACGAGGACTCAACAGTCTTCGTGAAGAAGGCAATGAACCACTGTATATTATTGATGGCGTGCCGTATTCGTCGGAAGTAATCGGATACAGCAATACTACTAGTGGAATACCTACACCCACCAGTCCGTTAAACAGTATTAATCCCAACGATATTGAGAGCATAGAAGTTCTAAAAGATGCCGATGCAACGGCTATCTACGGTTCACGCGGTGCCAATGGCGTGGTACTGATTACTACCAAAAAAGGCAAGGCAGGGAAAACTAATGTAACAGTTTCTGCCTCCTCAGGAATTGGAAAAGTTACCAAAATGATAGACCTGATGAATACCCAGCAGTATCTGGAAATGAGAAGACAGGGTTTTGCCAATGATGGTGTTACTACATATCCTGATTGGGCATATGACATTAATGGAACCTGGGATCAAAACCGCAATACCGATTGGCAGAAGGAACTTTTGGGCGGTACTGCGGTAATCACCAATATGCAGGCATCCGTATCGGGTGGTTCCGATTTAACTCAATACCTGTTGAGTGGTACCTATCACACTGAAACAACGGTACTCCCGGGAGATTTTGAGTACGATAAAGCGGCTGTTCATTTTAGCATGAACCATAGGAGTGAAGATAAAAAGTTTAAACTCACTTTTTCAACAGGCTATACCGCCCAAGACAATCTACAGCCTGAAACCGATATTAGCCGCACTGCACGAAATCTGGCTCCAAATGCCCCCGCTTTATATGATGCCGACGGTAACCTGAATTTTGAAAACAGTACCTTTAGAAATCCATTGGCAGCACTTCGCGCCATCACCACTGCAAAAACAAATGATCTTATTGCCAATACCGTACTTAGCTATCAAATATCCCCCAGTTGGGAACTCAAGGCTAACTTAGGCTTAACGGATTTAAAGAATGCAGAACAGCGACTATTGCCTTCGACGATGTATGATCCTGCCTATGGATTGGGAAGTAACCGCTCATCGATGTTTTCCAACAATACTCAAAGAAAATCATGGATTGTGGAACCACAGCTTCGCTGGAACCATGATTTTGGAATCAGTAAAATTGACATACTGGTGGGGGGTACCGCGCAGCAACAAACTTCTTCAAGGCTGTACCAGTTCGGATATGGTTTTGCCAGCAACAGCCAGATTACAGATATAGCTTCTGCCACGCAAAAATCCATTTATGTAAGCGATGAAACGCTGTATAAATACCAAGCCTTTTTTGGGCGGCTCAATTACAATTGGGATCAAAAATACATTGTGAATATAACAGGAAGAAGGGACGGCTCCAGCCGATTTGGTCCAGGTAAGCAGTTTGCCGCTTTTGGAGCTGTGGGAGCCGCATGGCTGTTCTCGAAGGAAAATTTCCTCAAGGAAAACACCGTTTTTAGTTTTGGAAAGCTTAGAGCGAGTTATGGCAGTTCAGGCAGTGATCAAATAGGGGATTATCAGTATTTGGATACTTATACATCCTCTGGTCTAAACTATAATGGTGCCATCGGTTTGGATCCTACACGACTCTACAATCCGGATTTTAGTTGGGAAATCAATAAAAAATTGGAAGCTGCATTGGAAATGGGGCTTCTAAGTGATCGCATATTCTTTACGCTGGCTTGGTATCGAAATCGATCGTCCAATCAGCTGGTGGGAATTCCTTTGCCTGGCACCACTGGATTCAGCTCTATTAATGCCAATTTAAACGCGACCGTCCAAAATATGGGTCTGGAATTTACACTGCGAACCTTAAATTTTGAAAGTAGCAATTTTAAATGGACAACTAACTTTAATATCTCGGCTTCCCACAACAAACTGCTTTCTTTTCCGGGACTCGAAGGATCTACTTATTCTAATCGCTATGTTATCGGAGAATCTACAAGCATTGTAAAGACATATCAGTTAAATGGGGTCAATCCGCAAACCGGACTCTATGAAGTGGAAGATATCAATAAAGATGGAATGATTACTTCTTTGGAAGACAAAAAAAATATTGAGGATCTCACTCCAAAATATTTCGGAGGTTTAGAAAACCAGTTTCAATATGGAAATTGGCAATTGGATTTTCTTTTTCAATTTGTAAAACAGAAAAATTATGACTACAGTCCCAGCGTTCCTGGAGGAAGTTTCTTTAATCAGCATTCGGATATGACCAATGCATGGCAACATGCAGGCGATCAAGTTCCCTTTCAAATGAATACATCAGGTGAAAATGGGGATGCCGTAAATGCCTATTATAATTATCTGGACAGTAATGCCTCCATTGTAGATGCCTCTTTTATTCGATTAAAAAATGTTGCACTAAGTTATGACTTGCCACAACAGGCCATCAAAGGGGTGCACTGCAAAATCTCACTGCTGGGACAGAATGTGTTAACATTTACCCCATACAAAGGCGGTGATCCCGAATTTAAATATACTGCCTACCTGCCTCCGTTAAGAATAATCACGGCTGGTGTACAGCTTACTTTTTAACCTTAATACATACAGCCATGATATATATACTTATTATTTTTAAAAAGCTACTTCATAAAAGTGCTAAAGAATTGACTGCTAATAGTTGTTTCCTTATAGCGGTATGTCTAACACTAGCTGGCTGCGACAGCTTTGTGGAAGTGGATCTTCCTGCTTCACAACTGACAGCCAAAACCGTGTTCGAAGATGCAGGAACTGCTAATGCCGCAATGGCGGGTTTGTATGCCAAAATGAGAGATGGCGGCTTGTTAAATGGAAATTCAAATGGTGTTTCCTGTAATCTTGGCCTCTACGCCGATGAATTTGACTACTACTACGCATATGACGTAAGCAATTTTTATACCAATTCGCTATTTCCTGGTGAACTAGGTGTAAACGATATCTGGAACAAGAGTTACAGCCAGATTTATAGCGCCAATGCAGTTCTTGAAGGATTGGATAATTCCATATCCATTGCCGAAGCCAATAAAAAACAGTTGCAAGGGGAAGCTATCTTTGTGAGGGCATTGCTTCATTTTTATCTGTTAAATCTCTATGGCGATATTCCTTATATCACCACAACGGATTATCTGCTGAACAGCAAAGTGTCCAGAATGCCAGCCGATAAAATCTACAGCCTAATTCTGATGGACCTGAACAAAGCTGTTGAATTACTATCAGAGGATTATGTTTCGCCTGAGCGCATTCTTCCCAACCGAAGTACTGCTAAAGCACTTTTGGCAAGGGTCTATTTGTATATGGGAATGTATCCTGAAGCATCCAATGCCGCCTCTTCTGTGATTAATAATCCACTCTATAGCTGGGAAACGGATTTGGATAAAATCTTTCTAAAAGAAAGCCGCACTACAATCTGGCAATTTATGCCTAACACATCCGACAGTAATACTGCAGAGGGTAGTCTGTACATTTTTACTTCTGGTCCACCACCGGTCGTGGGACTTAAACCGGAGTTTGTAAATGCTTTTGAGCAGGGTGATCAGAGAAAAACGCATTGGACAACCGAAGTAACTGATGGAGTCTCCACGTGGTACCATGCCTCTAAATATAAACAACAATCGACGACCCCGAGTTCAGTGGAATATTCCATAGTGTTTCGTTTAGCGGAACTATATTTGATTCGAGCCGAGGCGAGAGTTTATCAGGACGATCTGATTGGGGCGAAGGAGGATCTAAATCGGATTAGAACAACGGCAGGACTTAACCCTACAAATGCTGTGACAGCCGAGGATATTAAAACCGATATTCTTAATCAGAGGCGTTTTGAATTGTTTACTGAATTTGGGCAACGTTTTTTTGATTTAAAACGAACTGGAAAACTGGACGAAATACTATCTGTATCCAAACCGGGATGGAATACTACTGATAGTTTGTGGCCATTACCTGCTCTTGAATTGAATTCCAATCCAAATCTTAATCCACAAAACCCGGGATATTAAAATCATTATGAAAGCAATACTAATAATAAGAAAAAAAATTGACTTCGAAATTTTGAGTTTAGTATTGGCTACACTTCTTTTGTTACTGTCCTGTCCCTGTATGGGGCAGGTACAACAAAAGAAGGCATTAACCGAGAACGATTACCAGAGATGGGGAACACTAGAAGTAAAAGCCATTTCTGACCAAGGGAAATGGGCAAGTTATGCGATGCGTTACGAAAACCACAGTGATACTTTATTTGTGCAGAACATCGCTAAAAATAAAAGCTATGTTTTCCCAAAAGGAAATGACGGTCGTTTTGGAGGGGAACAACTCTTTGCTTTTCTAGCTCCCGATTCAAAACTAAAAGTAATGGAGCTGCCCACAGGCAAAATTGCGGTTTATGATAATGTTAAGCGGTATGAGCTGGCAAAGGATGGCCAATATATAATCACCCTGAATAAAGGATACGGTGAAAGATGCCTGATGCAGATACGCAACTCTAACGGGAAGGTAATTGACAGTATCGAAGGTATCTCTGAATATGCGTTAAATGCAGATAAGGATGCAATTATGTATACTTCGAGTCAAAAGGATTATAGCGAGCTAGGGATTATTCATTTTGCTCGCTATTCACATACTGCTATTTCAAAAGCAAACGGCAGTCACTTTTTTAACTTGATGTGGGCTAAGGACTCTAAATCGGTGGCTTTTTTACGGGAGACAGATTCAGCTACTAAGGAAGTTACCGTGAATTATTATAGAATTGCTGATAAAAAGCTCTTCTCACTGGATTATGCCTCTAAAGCGGATTCAAAGAATATGGAAGTTTTTAAAAGGACCACATATGCCATTTCCGACGATGGAAAAAAAGTATTTTTTATGTTAGCCAAAAAGAAGGATCCTAATTTAGAAAAGCCGGATGTGCCTGAAATTTGGCACGGCAACGACAAATGGCTTTATGCAGACAGACAACGGCAGCAGACTGAGGGCGATATTCCCAAAGTAGCTCTCTGGTATCCTGAAACGGGTTTATGTTTACAGATCAGCGATGACGAGCTACCGTCAATCATGCTGAGCGGACAACAGCAGTATGCTGTTTTATACAATAAGTTTTCCTATGGCCTGCAATCGAAATATTATGAAGAAGCGGATTTTTATTTAACCAATCTAAAGGATGGTTCCAAGGAGCTGATACTGAAAAAGCAATCCGTTGACCCCAACCAGATGGGATTTGATCCCTTCAGCAACAAAATACTATATTACCGGGAAAACAATTGGTGGGTTTATGATCCTCTGGCAAAAAAACATACCAATCTGACCCAAAAAGTTACCACTCACTGGGATAACTATAATACTGCAGATGCTCCCCACCAATTTGGAGCCTATGGCAATCTGGGCTGGACCAATGATGGAAAGAATGTTTTATTGTATGATGCCAATGATATCTGGCTAGTGGCTATCGATGGTTCTTCTTGCAAGCGATTAACCAGAGGATACGAGAAAAACCTAGTTTACAGGATAACTCCCATTGAATATGACTGGCGATCACAGAGTAACTATGATGGAAGGAAACCCACCATTTTTGATCTATCCAAAGACCTGCTGCTCGAAGCCACCAATAGAGAAAACTGGTCAACGGGATATTTTATTTACAATGATAAATCGAAAGAACAACCCATAGTATATGAAGCCAGTAAAATCGATGAAATCCGCAAGAGCAAAAACAGTGCTTATCTCTTCCAGACTCAAACTTTTAATCAATCACCGCGATTGGAATTCAGACGGAAAAACCAGACCGCTTCCAAAATTTTATTTCAGTCCAACAAACAGCAAAAAGAGTATTCTTTTGGAAAATCTGAATTACTGTATTACTACAATAGTAAAGGTCAAAAACTAAAAGCGGCGCTGTTCTATCCTGCCAATTATGACCCAACAAAAAAATATCCAATGGTAGTCCATATCTATGATGTAATGTCTGATGAACTTCATCAGTATGTCAATCCCAGCTTCTCGAATCGGGAGGGTTTTAATGTAACCAATTATACGCTCAATGGTTATTTTGTGCTGATGCCCGATATCATCTACCAGATGGGTAATCCTGGAAGTTCGACCGTTGATTGTGTAACAGCCGGAGTCAATGCGGTTACAGGCAAAGGATTGGTGGATAAAGATAAGATAGGTTTGTTCGGGCATTCTTTCGGGGGTTATGAAACCAATTTCATCATATCGCAGACCAATATTTTTAAAGCCGCCGTTTCCGGAGCCGGAGTGAGCGACATCATTTCTTATTACTTTAATATCAGCAGGAATGGTTATTTTCAGTCTGATATGTGGCGATTTGAAAATCAGCAGTTCCGCATTGGAAAATCGCTGTATGAAGATAAGGAAGCATATGTCAGCAACTCACCCATTATGCACGCCGAAAACGTAAAAACCCCGCTGTTGCTATGGGCAGGTAAAAATGACAGGATTATTCCGTGGAATCAAAGCATTGCCTTTTATCTAGCGCTTCGAAAATTGGGAGTTTCAACCCAGATGCTCGTTTATCCTGACGAAGACCATTCACTAGAGAATCCAGAAAACCAGAAGAATCTCAGTCAGCGAATGATGGAATGGTTTGATTATTGGATGAAAGGGGAAGCTGAATTTAAAACAGTATCAAAAGAAACGGAATAGGGAATAAACATAAAAAAATAATGCAGTTTTTCAAAAAAAACTGCATTATCTTCATTGAAAAATGATTTTACTAATTGCGGTGCAATTGTTGGTTACAAGAAGTTTTACTGCCACCATAGGCGATATTACCACCGCTGAGACAGGCAGGGCCATTACCTGGAGCACAGTTAACATCAGGAACTTCCTGACAGTCGTTCACTGATGGATTGTGAATAAAAGCCGGAATCAATACATCGGCTTTACTTACTTCTGAAGTGTTAGTACTTACTGCACCGGCACTAGCCAGAGCAAATGCTGCTATAGGCAGTACAAACGCTCTTAAAATGGTTGTTTTCATAATATTTAAATTTAAATTAATAGAATTTGATCTACTCTTTTCTACAGGTTTTCGATCGTTACTCCTGCTACCGGCCGGTATCTTTCAATTATATTTATATACTGTACTAAATTTTGGATTGGATTCTTTTCCCGTATCCGTATTTGAGCATATAATGTCCCGAAAGGATATACATCGCTGAATCGCCAGCGAAAAAGTTTTTCATTCGCCCCGCTTCTTCATCATACACGTAAAAACTCAAAAGATAAGTCTGTTTTGACAAATCATAAACGTCAACTACAGAAGCATACTTCCACACATCAATCTCTTCATATTTGCCTCGTAACAGGGAATTAACGAAAAGTAAGTTACCCTGTACTGTTGTGTGACGATTAACCATATACGGTGGTGCTGCCAATTTTATGTCCCCGGATTGTTTTATTTTTACCACTTCTAATTTTGCTTTAGTAGTAGTGTCAATGGTATTGGCGCGATGCTCAACGGTTAGGTTTTCCTTTGTAATAATATATTGGTTGCGATAGTAGTAAGTGTAAATCAGTTTATGCAATGTGGCGCTATATTGTAGTGTACCATCGGTGTCAAAAATTCCTTCCATCTGTTTTTGCAACACCTGTGGATTGTATTTGATTTTTGGATTCTCATAGTTGTTGGCAATCCCCAGAATATTTTCTCCTGTCGGAGGTTTTTGGGTTCTAAAAGCCAGTTGCTTATCATTGATAAAGACTATATCTGAAAAATAGAATTGTTTTTCCATCATTACTTTGGCTTTCCAGTGGGAAATCAAACCTCTGTAAATGACAGGAACCGTCCCATCAATTACATAGAAATATGGAGCGTTAATCCGAATCTCGACTGCCTTAAAATTAAAATTCTCACGGTCCAATTGGATGGTGTATTTCTTTTTGCTTTTTAGATTGGAATCAATTTCAAGAATTTGAAGCGGAGCCAAACGATTGGCTAAATAAATTTTATTTTTATTAGTACCAGCAACATAATAAGATGTATTTCTTAAATCAATGCTACCTACTTTGGCAGCCGTAGCCTGTGGAAAGCGTCTAATAAAAGGGTTTTCCTTTTGCATGATGTCTTCCGAGAAAAGAAATAATCCTGTAATGACCATAACACTTCCTAAAACTAATAAGAATAGTCGAATCAGAATGCGGTTATTTATGGATAGCAATAAAATGGCGAATATTGCCAAAAACAGGAATGCCAGATTAAAAATAAGATGTTCTTTCCATCCTAACTTTTCCAAAATACCACCGCATGAACAGGGAATAAAATAACTGAAGTACAGTATGATAACTATATAAGCAGTAAACATACTCATCAAGGCAACTGCTGCACATAAAGCAAAATATCTAAATCTAGGGACACTCAGTAGAACTGCAATAATCAGTTCCAGAACAATTACTGTAATAGACACAAAATCTGCAAAGGGACTTAAAAGGGGAGACTGTCCCAACTGAGCCTGAAAGTTTTCAAAATCCAATAGTTTACTGACTGCTGCATAGACAAAAAGTATAATATAGAGCAAACAAGTAAACTCTAAAAACAAGTTCTGTATTTTGATATTGAATCTCATAGCTTCATAGATTTTAGTTCTACAAAGCAAAATTCTGAATTCAAAAGCCAAAACACTTGTCTTATTGGGAGCAAAACTTGGCCAAAACGGATAAAGTTTGAAAAACTAAAATTTAATCTTCCGATAATGAAGTAAAACCAGTTTCATTTCGCTTTATTTCATATGGAGAAAAACCAAATCGTTTTTTAAAGGATTTTGAAAAATTAGGATAATCGTTAAAGCCATTCATCACCGATATATTTTTCAAAGGTATCGTAGTGTGTTCAATCATAAAATAAGCTCTTTTCAAACGCTCATCATTATAAAATTGGTAAATACTGGTCTTAAAAAAATGACGAAAGCCATCTTTTAATTTATGTTCATTAGTACCAAATTCAGATGAAAGCACTTTTAGCGATGGAAGCGGTTCTTCAAGGTGTGCCAATATATAGTCATAAAGTTTCTGAATCAATAGTGCATCAGCTTTTCGAGTTTTAAAATATTTCTCGTTTTCATTTTCGTTCATCAAAGGACGATAAGAATCTTTGCGGGCAGGAGTAACAAAATTTAATATAATTTCAGAACTAATAACTAACCTTCCAATAGTACAGGAAACAGAAACAGGCAAATGTTCATTAGGTGTAAAATCTAAAGCAATAGTTGTGGGCGATGAAACATTTGCATCGAGTACATCATGAAGTTGTTGCAAAGAAGCTGTAGTAATAATGCCCGCCAAAGGCAGGTCTATCAATTCAGATTCCGAATAACCTAAAAAATAAGCAATTTCAGGAGTAAAGCTTTTGATAGAAAAAGAGGTATCCAAAACAAGTGTACTTTGAGCTATAAATTGAAGTTTTCTATGGGCATTAACATAGCCGACATTAAAAATCGACTCTTTCATTTCTTCTGCTACCATATTAATTAAAACAACTAGCGTTTCCAATTCGTCCTCATTGGAGCTTAAGGGAATGCTACTGCTAAAATTGCCACGTGCCATCTCAAATAGCATTTGATGAATTGTAACAATACGCTCTTCATTGTATGCTTTTTTCATAAGATTCAATTCTTAATTCTTCCTTTTATAGACTAAATGCTAAACAAAACCTTTTAGATAAACCAAAGCGTCATCTTCTTTAGTGAAAATTTGCGTAGGTACAGAAGGCTTACTAATCTCTACATAAAAAGTGCTAATAATTAAGGAAACTTTTTCATGTACAATAAGAGCTACTGCTTGTGTCAATATAGAGCCCGATTGTGCCAAATGATCTCTTCCAGATTTCTCAGTGGCAACGATACCTCGAATATCACACAGAATAGGATAAGACCTTTCATTTTGAAAATGAATTCTATCAGTTACGACACATTGAGCTACCTTAAGATCAATAATCGTATTGGGTTTATATTCAAAGAAGAGAATGCCATCGGCAATCCAAAATCGGGCATAGTCATTCTCATAAAAATCATGGGCTGCAATCATGTTTTATGAATTTTAAAGTTATAATTTAACAAAAATATAAACATTTAATAATAATATGGTTGTCAATTTAGGATTATTTGTTGTATTTTATAGTGTTTGTTGTTAATTCGGGAATTTGACTTGTCAATTTGGGAGTATTGAAGAAGTAGTTGAAATAACTTTCATTTTTTTTATGAAATTTATAACTCTATTTTAAAATAACACCAAAAAAGAAGTAACCAATGGCAAAAATTAGACACAATAACTTTATCGATACTGTGGATGAAGTTTTTTCGGAAGCAAAGAAAGAAGGCATACTGCACTTATATGCAGAAGACAAGGTATTAACAGGCAGGACAATCCAAATTAAAGGAAAAGAAATGTTTCATTTCGGAACAACTGGTTATCTGGGACTCGAACAGGACGACAGACTTAAGGAAGCTGCTATTCAATCCATACGTAATTATGGTACGCAATTCCCCCTTTCAAAATCATATATTTCACATCCATTATATAGTGAATTGGAAAGTAAAATCGAACAAATGTATGGTATACCACCTATTATAACCAAGAACAGTACATTGGGGCATTTAGCTATTATCCCAACGCTCATTAGAGATGAGGATGCAGTAATAATAGATCACCAGGTCCACTGGAGTGTGCAAAATGCTTGTCAACTTTTAAAACTGCGAGGAATTCCGGTAGAAATGATCAGACACAGCAATTTGGATATGTTGGAAGATAAAATAAAACAACTAAGTACCAAGTGCAACAAAATCTGGTACATGGCTGATGGGGTATATTCCATGTTTGGGGATTATGCACCCATACCTGAATTATTGGCGTTAACCCAAAAGTATGCACAGCTAAACCTTTATTTTGATGATGTCCATGGAATGAGTTGGAAAGGCAAAAATGGAACTGGTTTTGTTTTTGACGCGATCAAAGAACTACCTGAAAATTGCATTGTAGTGAGTACATTAAGTAAAACCTTTGGAGCCAGTGGGGCAACATTATTTTGCAAGAATCAAAAATTAAGAGACAAAATCAAAAATTTTGGAGGACCCTTAACTTTTTCCGCTCAGTTAGAACCAGCGTCTGTTGCAGCAGCAATTGCCTCTGCAGACATCCATTTATCTCCTGAAATACAATTGAAACAAAAAGATTTGGCGGATAAAATTGCCCACTTCAATCAATTGTTGTCATTAGGAAACCTTCCAATAATTTCAAAAAATGATTCGCCAGTTTTCTTTTTAGGAATGGGTACGCCCGCAACGGCTTACAACTTTTCGAAACGTTTATTCAAGGAAGGTTTTTTTCTAAACTTGGGGATTTATCCTGCTGTACCGATCAAGAATACCGGAATTAGAATTACGCTATCCAGTCACAATAAGCAACAGGACATTACTGCCTTGGCCGAAGCGTTGGAATATCATTTTCCTAAAGCGTTGGAAGAAACAAATAATAGTGAAAACAAAATCAGACAGGCTTTTGGAATAGACAGTAGAAAAACTGAAAAGATTTCGGAATCAAAAGAGCAGGAGCTTTTTATTGAAGAAAAAAACACGATTCAGGATATCGAAAAATCAGAATGGAATCAATACATGGGAAAATATAATATTTTCGATTGGGAAGGACTGGTTTATTTAGAGAATACATTCAGCCAGCATCCAGACCCGACAAACCAATGGGATTTTTATTATTACACTATTAAAGATAATAAAGGTGATACAATACTTATGACCTTTTTTACTTATGCCCTTTGGAAAGACGATATGTTGGCAACTGAATCTGTCTCCATCCATTTGGAAGAAATTAGAAAAACCAATCCCTTATACCTCACTTCAAGAGTATTGAATATGGGGACTCTATTTACTGAGGGAAAACACTGTTTTATCAATCAAGAACACCCTTTGGCAGAAAAGGCGTTGAAACTTCTTTTGGATAAATTAGAAGAAAAGTACAATGCTTTAAACGCAGATATGTTAGTTTTAAGAGATTTCGAAAAAGACAATTGCTTCAACAAAACAATTGTAGATCAAGGATATTTTAAAATAGACATGCCTGAATCTTGTGTAGTTCAAAACCATGTTTGGCATAACTACGAAGAGTTTACAGAAACATTATCTCCGCGTTCCCGTAAACATTTTAGTAAAGAGATAGAACCTTATGAAAAGTACTATGATGTTACAATAAAAGATAAATTGAGCAAATCAGAAATAGAAAGAGCATACCAACTATACCACAATGTAAAAGACAATAATTACGCTATCAATACATTTAAATATTCTCAAGAAGTTTTCGAAAACATGAATGAAAGTCAAAACTGGGAGTTCATATTATTAGCATTGAAAACAGAAACAGAAAATCCATTTGTAGGAGTTATGTTTTGCTACAAAAATAATAATCACACCTATGTCCCGGAATTAATAGGGATGGACTATAAATGGGCTAAAGAATACCAACTCTACAGGCAACTGTTATTTCAAACCATAAAAAGAGCTAATGAACTGCAGTTTCAAAAAATAGATTTTGGAGTATCAGCTTCCTTTGAAAAAAGAAAATTAGGAGCCCAAATAATTCCAAAAGTAGCCTATGTTCAGGCAAGAGACAATTACGCGATGGAAGTTATGAATACTTTGCAAAATGATTACAAATCAATTGCAAAATGACGAAGGCATATTGACAACTAATATTAAAAAGATGTTTGAAAAAGCAATTGAATCATTTAATACTGTCTGTAATGAAATTTTAGAGGCAAACGAAACAATGCAAAATAAGGCTTGCAATGGAATTGTATTGTGTAATAAAACATTAACGAACTTAAAAGAGATAGTCGATAAAAATGACTTCAACACTGTTCCAGAGGAGATTGATTTTTTCAAAAACATCAAACCCGTTCCTATGAGTTTATTGATTTATTTCACCGAAGTACGCTCCTGTGAATTAAGAATGCCTAAGGCGGGCAACACTTATAAGGTCCAATTCCTCCAAAAAGAACTGCGAAAAATCAATAAGTTTTTTTACAGAAATGCCGATTTTGTGCATTATATGGAACAAGGATACTGTTACCTAGACCATCAATTCTTTACCAGAAACCATCGGGATAATTTTCCTTTTACCCCCATGACAGATTACTACCAGTTTCCCGAATTTTCAACATCACAAGACATGCTTTGGGCAAAAGTAAAGGCAATGTACCGATTCATTCACTACATCCGGCAAGCACTAAAAAGACTAAAAGTCGATGATTCCGAAATATTTGAAGAAAAAAAACACAAAGTATTGGTATGGACAGGGCCAAAAACAGCTTTAACAGAATTGATTTATGCATTGTTTTCTAATGGGACAATCAATCATGGTGCTGCAGATATTAATAGTATAACAGCATCCTTTGAAGATTTTTTCAACATCAAACTAGATAACATCTATAAAACCTATACCGAAATCAAAGCCCGTAAAAGCAGTAAGACAAAATTTCTGGAAGAACTAACGCTAAACCTGCAACAAAAAATGTACAGAGAAGACCAAGAGTAAAGCCGTAACTACGAAAGCTCACAAGCAGTAAATCCTGATTTAAAAGGATATACTGCTTTTTTTTGCTAGAATCAATCAAAGAATAATTCCCAGTAAAAATTAAGGTTTTTTACGGTTTTTAAATGTTAATTTTTTTCGTACTACGAAAGCCATTGGGATAAAATCCAATAAATGCCACTAAATAGACTAATCAATATCGATCTAAAACAGAAATCATCACTGTATTCATCTTTTATGACAGAATCACTCAAATAATTGAGGCCTAAAAAGAGAATATTTTAAATCGAATAAGAAATCATCATTTTTTAGAGAATTATTTTCCAATAAAACCAAGGCTTTAAGAATTTTAAATGTTAAATTTTTTCCGTACTACGAAAGCCATTGGGATAAAATCCAACAAAAGCTACTGAATTTTGTAAAAGCATATTAAACAGTACCTCGTATCTGGAAGAATTGCTACATACTGCGTATTGAACCTAAATTTTTGATTATGAATATTGACAGAATGGAATTTATGGCTTGGATGGAACGAATAATGGAGAGGTTCGACATCCTTATGGAATTGGTAAGCGGGGCTAAAAATCAAAGTACTATTATTGATGGAGAAGAGCTACTGGACAATCAGGATATTTTGCAAATGTTGAAGATAAGTACACGATCCCTACAGCGCTATCGTTCCTCCGGCAAGCTTCCCTATTATACAATCAGCGGAAAAATTTATTACAAACTGTCAGATGTGCACCAATTCATCAGAGAAAGTTTTACCACTTCCATGCCTAAAGTAAAAGTCAACGGGTGACAAATAGTGCCAATAAATGACAATTGGTACAAAACAGTGGAAGCTTCTTTTACTTTCGATATCGAACTTAAATATTTCAAATTATGAGCGAACAAACTTTAGATAAACCGCAATCTCCCGAACAACTATCGGACATATTATTGGTGCTGGATAAAGAGAAAAAGAAAATTCAGGCTGTAAAGGGAATCGATGAAAATGGCAAGCTGGAAACCGTTGACCCTACAAAGAAGAACCAGAACCAGTTTATGCGGGTTGATAAGCAGGGTGATTTCTTTTCCAACTTCTTCTCTAATTTCTTCAGTCAGTTGAAGAACCCTACCAATTTTTCATTTTTCAAAGTTCCTGAACCATTGGTTATTAATATGGCAAAAGAAATGCAAAAACAGATAGAGCACCCAACTTCTGAAGGAGAACAACTAATGAAGCAATACGAAGTAAAATCGGAACTAGATAAAAATAATAAACAAGAAAATAAAAATAGTATGGAAACAAAACAGACAACATCGGAAACTAGCGAGTACCGCTATAAACCGGAACAGATTGATTGGGAAACTATGAACAATCTCGGACTGAACAAAGAAAAACTTGAAAAGATGAACCTCCTTGATCCTTTACTGAAAGGTTTTAAAACCAATGAGCTTGTGCCTGTAAGCCTTAATCTCGGCACAGCCGTTACCCGTATGGATGCACGGCTCTCTCTGCAACAAAATGATGAAGGGGCGGTTGTGGTTGCCATTCATGGTATCCGCAAAGAACCTAACCTGAATTTTCCTTTTTTCGGTCACGAGTTCACTAAGGAAGATAAAGACAACCTGCTTCAGGCAGGCAATATGGGTCGTGTAGTCAATCTGACCAATCCAAAAACGAATGAGAGCATTCCATCCATTGTCAGCGTGGACAGGCTTACCAATGAGCTTGTTGCACTGCGAACAGACAAAATCAAAATCCCTGATGAGATCAAAGGCGTGAAACTAGATGATGTACAAAAGCAAATCCTAATGGAAGGCAAACCACTTTATTTAGAAGGAATGACTTCCAAAAAAGGAACTGCGTTTGATGCAACCGTACAATTCAATGCCGATAAACGTTTTGTAGAGTTCCTGTTTGACAGGGGTAACTCCAATAAGCAGATGCAAGGTAATCAGCAAGCCCAATCGCAGGAAGTTCCGAAAACCTTTAGGGACAAAGAGCTGGATAAGGAGCAATATCAGAAATTCAAAGACGGACAAACTGTTTATGTCAGCGGATTGGTAGATAAGAAAGGTAAGGAATATAATGGTTACATCACCTTTAACAAGGAAACCAATAAAACAGATTTCTCTTTTCAAAATCCGAATAAGGTTAAAGAACAGACGAAACCCTCAGAAGCATACAAAACACAAACAGCTGTTAATTCAGAAGGTAAAACCAATGAAGCAACCAAGAATATCAAAGAGCCTTTGAAATCAGGCCAAAAAAATCCCGACAGTAAGGAACAGCAGGAACAACAAGAAGCAGCTCAAGCACCTGCTAAATCCAAAGGGCGTAAAATGTAATTACCTAAATACATTCGTTGCGAAAAACTCTGGACTATGTTACTTAATAAACTTAAAAAGCATTGATTATGAATAAACTAATGATAGATGGACAACAATCTGTGGAAAAAAACTCTAAGCTACTATTATTAGTAGATATGGATAAAGTAGATAAGATAGTACTCGGAATGAAGGGAGTTGGAAAATATGATGAATATGAAACGGCAGAAGTAAAAATGGAAAATCATAGAGAGTTTAAAAGGTTTGATAAGAATGATAATTTTCTTCTCTACTTTCTTATGGATTTTTTTGCAAATATGCATAATCCAACACGTTATAAACTTTTCATTGTGCCAGAATCAAAAGCAGTTGAATTAGCAAAGGAAATTCAAATTATTATCAATAATCCTTACAAGGAAGGTGGATTATTGTTGAAGAAATATGAGTTACAGTCAGAACAATTACAAAAGCAATTGCTGTCTGAACAGGAAAAGCTACAGACACCAATGAAATCAAGTGGAAGAAAAATATAGTCACTTGAAATTTAAAAATGGCAAAGGTATTTTATGTGACAAATAGAATAAAAAGATACATATGAAAATAGTAATTGCAGAAAAACCAAGTGTAGCCAAGGAAATAGCAGGCCTGTTGGGAGCATCTGAAAAGAAGGATGGCTACCTGACAGGCAACGGCTATTATGTTACCTGGGCTTTTGGACATTTAGTAGGATTGGGTATGCCGGAAGATTACGGCATTTCTGGATTTCAGAAATCATGCCTGCCGATACTGCCCAATCCTTTTTTATTGACAATACGTAAAATAAAAAAAGATAAAGGCTATACGACAGATATAGGTGCATTAAAGCAACTGAAAGTAATAGAACAGCTCATTGGCCTTAGTGAAAAGATTATCGTAGCAACCGATGCCGGACGTGAGGGTGAATTAATATTCCGTTACATCTATGAATATCTGAAATGCAACAAACCGTTTGAACGCCTTTGGATTAGTTCGCTAACCGAAAAGGCAATCAAGCAGGGTTTTGACAACCTGAAACCCGGTAACGATTTTGATGGATTATTTCAAGCAGCGCAAGGCAGGAGCCGTGCTGATTGGCTGGTGGGCATCAATTCTTCGCAGGCACTGTCAATTGCCGCAGGCAACGGCATTTATTCGCTCGGAAGAGTGCAGACACCTACACTTGCTTTAATATGTAGGCGTTATCAGGAAAACAGAAATTTTTCGGTGCAACAATACTGGCAGATACAGTTGTCCCATACAAAAGAGTTCATAGATTTTAAAAGCCTTTCCAAAACCAAATGGGAAGACAAAAAACTGGCAGAAGATACGTTGAAGTCCATCCAAAGAAACAGCAATATTGCTACTGTTACGTCAGTAGAAATCAAAACTGTAACGGAGCAACCGCCTTTGTTGTTTGATCTGACAGGCTTGCAAAAAGAAGCTAACAAGACATTGAACCTGTCTGCTGAAGAAACTTTGAATATAGCCCAAAGCCTGTATGAAAAGAAATTTATTACTTACCCGCGTACCGGAAGTAAATACATTCCGGAAGATATGTGGGCAGAAATCCCTAATCTTATCAGGGCTTTGCAAGATATGGGAGTCTTCAAGCAAGCAGTAACCAAAGTGAAATGGGGACATTTCAATAAACGTATAGTGAATGATCTTCGTGTTACAGATCATCATGGTCTGCTGATTACGGACAAAATCCCTTCGGCTTTATCGGCAAGGGAAAATGCAGTTTACAATATGATTGCCTTTCGACTACTGGAAGCAATTTCACAAGCCTGTACAAAAGAGATTACCGATATTACTTTACAGGTTTTGCATTATGATTTTGGTCTGAAAGGTTGCAAGATATTGGAGCCAGGCTGGCATTTCATCAAAGGCAGTTTCTCTGATAATGATGCCGAACCTCTGCAGGAACTACCCGAACTGAAAAAAGGTGATGAACTCAAAATCAAAGATGCTTCGGTTCTGGAAAAGAAAACCAGACCACCTGTGCTTTATACTGAGGCCGGACTTTTATCGGCTATGGAAACTGCTGGAAAGGAGATTGAAAATGAAGAGGAACGAAAAGCAATGCAAAACATAGGTATTGGTACACCAGCCACAAGAGCCACCATTATTGAAACCCTGTTTAGCCGTAACTATATTCAAAGGGAAAATAAATCCCTGATACCTACCGGTAAAGGATTACAGGTCTATGAACTTATAAAAGATAAAAAGATTGCGGACGTAGCGATGACTGCAGAATGGGAGTTGACTTTGCAGAAAATTGAAAACAACGAAAGTAATGCATATGCTTTCCAAAAAGAAATGGAAAACTATGCAGCATTAATTACCAATGAATTATTGCAAACTGCCATTGCACAAGAAAATCGGGCTATGCTTGACTGTCCCAAATGCAAAAATAGGCAACTGATTATAAGGCATAAAATTGTCAAATGTCCTGATGAGAACTGTAATTGGGTACAATTTCGAAATGTGTGTGGTGTGCAAATCAGTATAGCCGATATAGAAAACCTTGTAATCAAAAGAAAAACTACTCTCATCAAAGGGATGAAAAGCAAATCCGGAAAGAAATTCGATGCCTATATCGTATTAAATGAGAAAGCCGAAAGCTCTTTTGAATTTGAAAAATCTAAACTTCCGAAGAAATAATGAGTGATTCTATCATTACCCGTCAGGAAATTGAGAATCGAATTTATACTATAAGAGGGCAACAGGTTATGCTCGACAACGATCTCGCAATGATTTATCAGGTAGAAACTAAAGTCTTCAATCAGGCGGTAAAGCGTAATATAGACCGCTTTCCTGAATCCTTTTGTTTTCAATTGACACAGGATGAATTTGATGGAATTAACTTGAGGTCACAATTTGTGACCTCAAGTTTGAATTACGGGGGAAGACGTTATCTGCCTTATGTTTTTTGCGAACAAGGGATTGCGATGCTTTCAGCTGTACTCCGTAGTGATATTGCAGTAAAAGTTAGTATCGAGATAATGAATGCTTTTGTGGAAATGCGCAAGATACTTGTTAATAACGCAGCCTTGTTTCATCGACTGGATAAGATAGAACTGAAACAGATAGATGCAGACCAGAAATTTGAAGAAATCTTTAAGGCTTTGGAAAGTGGAAAACTGCATAGCGAAAAGGGTGTTTTCTATGATGGGCAAATTTTTGATGCCTATGCTTTTGTCTCTGATATTATTCGTAGTGCCCAAAGTTCTATTATCCTTATTGATAATTATGTGGACGATACGGTGCTAACCTTGTTGGGTAAGAGAAATATTAATGTTACCGCAACAATCTATACCAAAAGCATAAGTAATCAGTTACGGCTGGATGTGCAACGATACAACAGTCAATATCCCCCGGTTGAAGTTGAAATTTTTTCTAATGCGCATGACCGTTTTCTCATAATTGATAATACTGAACTCTACCACATCGGAGCATCATTAAAAGATCTGGGTAAAAAATGGTTTGCATTTTCGAGAATGAATATTGAGGTTGGCAGGATGCTCCAAATTTTAGCCATTTAGCAAAATTCTAAATAAAAATATAGTATGAATACACAGCAAAAAGACCTGTCATATTTCAGGTTACGACTACAAGAATTATTAACTATAAGCTTTCCCGAAAAAGCGTATGATGTTAAATTTATTGACCAGCGTTCAAGTTGGGCTTCCAATGCTTATGAAGATGCTTTTCGAGCAGGAAACCCAATAAACCAATGTGATCATATTGCCGATTATGTCTTATTTGAAGGATTGCACTTTTCAAAATTTGATACCCTTTTTCAAGTAGTCTGCAATGAGTTTGATGCGAGAATGGCAGATGAAGAATTACGACCGTTTGCCTTAAAGATGTTGCCTATTTGCTACCCTGTTTTTACAAACTACAAATTAACGGATGACTTCGCCTATACAACGGAGTTTGATTTGCTCTATACGGAACTGACAGGAACCATAGCAATATGGATAGAGGAACATGGGCTTCAGTAAACGTCAACATCTCCAATCGAATATTGATTCCCTGCGAATTGCTTTTAAACTGGAAAAGGAGAACAGAAAAGCCTCCGCAGGCGAAAGACTGCTAATGATGCAATACAGCGGATTTGGTGGTCTTAAATTTGTGTTGAATCCTGCCCAAAATCCGATAGATATTAACCATTGGAGAAAGACCGAACATGAACTTTTTCCAGTTACACAGGAACTCCATCAGCTTCTAAAAGAAAATGCAACTGATGAAAAACAATACCGTAGATATGTGGACAGTATGCGGAGTTCTGTACTGACTGCATTTTACACACCACCTTTGATTATTGATGCTATTTCCACCACATTAAAAGAAAATGGTGTAAGCATTCAAAAACTTTTAGAACCATCTGCCGGTAACGGTTCTTTCATACAATCCTTTGCAGATAAAGATATGCCACAGGTTACCGCTTATGAAAAGGACTTGCTCACTGGAAAAATTTTAAAACAGCTCTATCCAGATAATACGATCCGCATTAGCGGCTTTGAAGAAATACCCGAAAGGGAAAAAAACAGCTATGATGTGGTAGCTAGCAATATCCCTTTCGGTGATACGTCCGTCTTTGATCTTTCCTATTCCAGAAGCAGGGACACTGCAAAAGTACAGGCTGCCCGAAGCATACACAATTACTTCTTTATGAAGGGAGCCGAAATGCTCCGTGAAGGTGGTGTGCTGGCTTTTATCACTTCACAAGGTGTGCTGAACAGCCCGAAGAACGAACCCATACGCAAGGTATTGATGCAGGACAACAACCTAGTTTCAGTCGTTCGGTTGCCGAATAATTTATTTACCGACTATGCTGGTACAGAGGTAGGAAGTGATCTAATAATTCTGCAAAAGAATACTGCAAAACAAAGTTTGACCGAAGCGGAAGAACTGTTTTGTCAGAGTCAAATAACGGAATACAATACGCCAAGCAACGCCTTGTTTCAAGACAACGGAAGGATTATACATACTACACAGATGTTGGCTACCGATCCTTATGGACAACCTGCATTTGTCTATACGCACAGGGATGGTGTGGAAGGAATTGCCAAGGACCTAAAGCAAATGCTATCGGAAGATTTTGGAAAACATCTGGATATTGGCTTGTATAAAGGTGAACGAAACGATGCGCCAATCAAACAAATTCCTATAACACCAACGGTTACACCTTCCGTTGCCGGATCTGCAATCATTTCACAGAAAACGCAGACATTAACTGCTCAAACAATAAATAAAGACATTGTAAAAGAAGAAAGGCAACTAAGCATTTTTGATCTCTTTGAAAATTCAAAAGAACTGGCGTCTTTTACCACTCCTGTTAAAGCAATCACAACAACAAAACTACCAGCCAAAAGAAAAAGAACTGTGAGCGGATATCAGGGAAACCTGTTCAGCGGTTTGATGCAACAACCTCCCATTTCTACTTCTCCAGTAAATAGCAATATATCAAATGAGAGAAATACACAGGAAGTTATCGGCGATTTGTTTTCAGGACTGAAAGGAAATAATCTCTCCGAAAAGATTACCGCAGGCAACACCATTCCCGAACCAGCAATTTATACCAAAGAAATACAGTCTTTTCATCGTAACGATAGCCTTGCAGTGGATAACGGCTGGGTCGGCTATCTTAAAGATTTTGATAGCGATAGGAAACTGGCAATGTTTCATCCTTTGCAATTATCGTCCTTACAGAAAGGAAGAGCTGAAGCCTATATTTCTGTACGAGATAACTACCTCGATTTATATCAGAAGGAAGCCAAACTGCAAACCGAACATAAAGAAGAGAGAGAAACATTTAATGAGGTTTACGATGCCTTCGTAAAAAGGTACGGCAACCTGAACAGTGCCGATAATATCAAGCTTATCAAAACAGACAGTTCCGGTAAGGAAATGCCTTACTTGGAACGTGTTGTGGGCGGTGTGGTACATAAGGCGGATATCTTCCACCGTCCGGTAAGCTTCTCCATTACCACATTAGCTACCGATAATCCCGATGAGGCTTTAGCCGCATCATTGAACAAATACGGGAACGTTGATCTAGACTTTATGTCCCAAATCAGCGGTATATCATCCGATGATTTGAAAGAGGTATTACACGGACGCATCTTTTACAATCCTTTGGAAAAGGAATATGAAATAGCTGAAAGATGGGTAGCTGGCAATGTGGTGGAGAAAGCCACAGCCTTAAAAAGCTATCTCGAAAGCAATCCCCATGATAGGCAGGCCAAAGAAAGCCTTACGTCTTTAGAAGAGGCCCGACCACTGCGTATCGAATTTGAAGAGTTAGATTTCAATCTTGGTGAACGCTGGATACCTACAGGGATCTATGCCCGTTTTGCTTCTCATCTTTTCGATACGGAGGTGCGTATCCAGTATTCTGAAACTTCCGATGACTTTTCTATAAAATGTGATCAGAAAAATGTACATATATGGGATAAATATGCCGTCAAGTCTGAAAGTCGAACATTTGACGGGATTACTCTGCTAAAAAACGCATTAGTCAATACCACTCCTGATATTACCAAAAAAATAATGATTGATGATAAGGAAGTAAAGGTACGGGATATGGAAGCTATACAGATGGCGAATACCAAGATTGATGAAATACGTACCGCCTTTACCGAGTGGCTTCACACTCAAAACGATGAGTTTAAAAAAAGGATGACCGACCAGTATAATGATACCTTTAACTGTTTTGTGCGTCCGCAGTACGACGGAAGCCATCAGGAATTTCCAGGACTGGACAGAAAAGGCTTAGGCATTAACGATTTGTATTCGAGCCAAAAGGATACAGTATGGATGATCAAGCTGAACAACGGTGCGATTTGCGATCACGAAGTAGGAGCCGGTAAGACATTGGTGATGTGTACCGCAGCACAGGAGATGAAACGTTTGGGAATGGTATACAAACCTATGATAATAGGATTGAAAGCCAATGTTCATGAGATTGCAGAAACGTACCGTAAAGCCTACCCACACGCTAAGATTATGTATCCTGGCAAAGAAGATTTTACGCCACAGAAAAGGCAACGGATTTTCGGAGATATTAAAAACAACGATTGGGACTGCGTGATATTGACCCATGACCAGTTTGGCATGATACCCCAGTCGCCAGAAATGCAAAAGGAAATCCTACAAGACGAACTGAACAGCGTGGAAGATAATCTTGCCGCTTTGGAAGCACAGGGCAAAGAGATTTCAAGGGGTATGCTCAAAGGTGTAATCATCAGGAAACAGAACCTTGAAGTTAGGCTGAAAACTTTGGAACATGACATCGAAAACCGAAAAGATGATGTAGTGGATTTTAAGATGATGGGCATCGACCACTTATTTGTTGATGAAAGCCACCAGTTCAAAAACCTGATGTTCAATACGCGTCATGACCGGGTTGCAGGTTTGGGCAATATGATGGGAAGCCAAAAGGCCATGAACCTGCTTTTTGCTATCCGCACCATTCAAGATCGCATACAAGGCGATATGGGTGCTACCTTTCTTTCAGGTACAACTATCAGCAATTCCTTAACCGAGTTATATCTCTTGTTTAAATATCTCCGTCCAAGAGCATTGGAAAAACAAGGTATTAACTGTTTTGATGCCTGGGCGGCTATCTATGCAAGGAAAACGACTGATTATGAGTTTTCGGTAGCGAATAATATTGTGTCAAAAGAACGCTTCCGCTACTTTATCAAAGTGCCGGAACTGGCACAGTTCTATTCGGAAATCACGGACTACAGAACGGCTAAGGATATTGGTATAGATCGTCCGGAAAAGAACGAGGTGCTTTATAATATACCGCCTACACCAGATCAGGAAGTATTCATCCAGAAATTGATGGATTTTGCTAAATCAGGTAATGCGACCTTATTGGGAAGACCTCCGCTGACAGATCGGGAAGAAAAAGCAAAAATGTTGATTGCTACAGATTATGCTCGTAAGATGTCACTCGATATGCGGATGGTAAGCGATAAATACGATGACCACCCCGATAACAAAGCTTCCCATTGTGCAGCCAATATTGCAAAGTATTACCAAAAATTCCATGCACAGAAGGGAACGCAGTTTATCTTTTCTGATTTAGGTACTTACAAGTCTGGAGAATGGAACGTCTATGGGGAAATCAAGCGCAAACTTGTAGATGATTACGGCATACCGGCACATGAAGTCCGTTTTATACAGGAAGCTAAAAATGATAAGCAACGTAAGGAGCTTATTAACGGTATGAATGATGGAAAAATCCGTGTTCTGTTTGGTTCTACCGGTATGTTGGGAACTGGTGTAAATGCACAGAAAAGAGCAGTTGCTGTTCATCATTTGGATACCCCGTGGAGACCAAGCGATCTTGCTCAACGTGACGGAAGGGCTGTCCGAAAAGGCAATGAAATAGCCAAGTTCTTTGCAGATAACAAGGTAGATGTAATTATCTATGCAGTCGAAAAATCGCTGGACAGCTATAAGTTCAACCTGCTGTACAATAAACAGATTTTTATTGACCAGCTTAAAACCAATAATCTCGGAAAGCGAACCATTGATGAGGGGAGTATGGATGAAAAATCGGGTATGAACTTTTCGGAATATGTAGCTATCCTTTCGGGCAATACCGACCTTTTGGAAAAAGCAAAGCTGGAAAAACAGGTTGCTGGATTGGAAAGTGAGAAGCAGGCATTCAATCGTTCCAAGTTCAGCTCCAAATACAAGCTGGAAGATATTTCTGCGACACTAGAGTCTGCCAAGTCACGATTGGAACGAATGACCCTCGATTGGGAAAATCTGCAACAGCGCTTACAAAAAGGGCAGGATGGAACGATACTGAACCTTGTACAGCTAGACGGATTGTCACCTAATGCCGATGTGAAACAGATTGGGACCAAACTTAACCAGATTGCGGATAAAGCCCGTACTGGAGGTCAGTATGACGAAATAGGCAGCCTGTATGGGTTTACATTATTGGTTAAAACTGAAATATCCGAAAAAGAGGGTGTTGATATAAAAGTCAATCGTTTTTTGGTACAGGGTGAAGGCAACATAAAATACACTTATAATAATGGCTTGATTGCTAATGACGCAAAGCTTGCATCAATGAATTTCCTTAGTGCTTTAGAAAAAATTCCCAGTTATATTGAGCAGGAACAAAAGAAGATTGCTGAGTTGCAAAAAGACTTGCCTGTACTTCAGGCAGTGGTCAATGGTATATGGACAAAGGAAAATAAGTTGAGCGAACTAAAAACCGAATTGGCAGCCATTGATAGGAAAATACAATTATCTATTGCTTCCGAGCCCAAAGAACAGAAAGAAGCTTTAAAAATCAGTGATATTAAGGAAAGGTCTTCTGTAGGTTTGAAAGCAATGTAATTTCATTGGTAAAAAAAAACATTCTTTTTATTTGGTAGTAAATTTTGAAAAACACCTTAATTTTTTTTCTTCTGATGCGTAACTATGTTAGCTAACTTGTTAAGGAAAGTGTAGCAAAAATGTGATTTTTAACACGTTGTTAGTAAATAATCAATATAAATTGATTAATTTTGATTCAAATTAAACTACAATGAATAAATTTCACATTTTAGTAATAGTATTATTTGGTTTCTTATTGATACCAAGTAATTCTTTTGCCTGTGAAAATAATTCAACAAAACATTCTTCTACAAAAGAGACATCTTCAAATATGGATAAAGATGATTGTTGCAAAAATGACAATCATTCCAAAACGAAAAATCACGAAGGTTGTGGAGGAAAATGTAACCATTCTAGATGCAGTTGCGCTACTTCTTGTAACAGTAGTACTGTTGCTATTAATGAATTGAAATTTAATAGCAATCTTTTTAATTTTTCTTCTGAAAAACAAAAATTTTATAATTACAAAACCACTATTTCTTCTGGTTTTAATTCTCTTTGGCTTATACCTAAAATAAGCTAAAATCTATAGTTGATAGCCATAATTATATCTTATTGATAACTATTATTGGTCTCCAAATCATTTATTTTATCGGTTAATTTCAATTTCAAAATGATGGGTATTCTATGATTTCATTTTTGTTATTGCTTAACTAATTCAATTTAACATTATTTACATACAATGAACTCATTAAAAAAAATAATGATAGCAATACTTCTATTGTTATCAGTAGTGGTATCCAACGCACAAATTAAAAATGCTAAAATAGAGTCCGTTAAAATTTACGGAAACTGCGGAATGTGCGAAGCCAAAATAGAAAAAGCAGGTAGTCTAAAAAATGTCGCAAACGTTGACTGGAACGCAGATACAAAAATGGCTGTCCTTAGTTATGATCCTAAAATAACCAGTCAAGACGAAATACTCAAACGTATTGCATTGTCAGGTTATGACAGTGATAAATTTCTTGCTCCAGATGATACATATTCAAAACTTGCAGGATGTTGTCAATATGATCGTGAGGCAAAAGTTCATGTTAAAACAGAACCAAAAAGCGAAATGACAGGAATGGAAAGCAGCATACTTTCAACAACAGCTGAAAATCAAACCGTAAATCAACTACAGCCAGTTTTGGACAATTATTTTTTACTGAAAGATGCTTTAGTAAAAACAGATGCTAAAACAGCTTCTGAAAAAGCAGCAGCATTATTATCTTCGATTACTGCAGTGAAAATGGAAACATTAAAAATGGATGAACATGTGATTTGGATGAAAATCTTAAAAGATTTAACTGCCGATTCCAAAAGTATTTCTGAAACACAGGATATTAAGAAACAAAGAGAAACTTTTAAATCATTATCGAAAACCTTTTATGAGTTAATAAAAGTTTCAAAACCATCAGAAACCATTTATTATCAATACTGTCCTATGCAAGAGGCGAATTGGCTAAGCAAAGAAAATGCAGTCAAAAACCCTTATTATGGCTCACAAATGCTGAGTTGTGGTAAAACAGTAGAAACAATCAAGTAATATTTAAAAACAATTAAAATAGTAAAAAGATGAAAACACTAATTATTGTATTAAGTGCATTTTTTGCATTTAATTCAGCAGTAACAGCACAAACTGTTACAAAAAAGGAAGAACAAAAAACAATTTACGTTTGTCCTACACATCCTGACAAAACAAATTCAAGTTCAGGTAAATGTCCAGAATGTGGGATGGATATGGTAAAAGTCACCGAAAAAATTGATTTGCACCCGCAAAAAGGAAGTCAGCCTCAAAGTAAAATTGTGACAAAATATGTTTGTCCTATGGATGGATCAACTTCTGATAAACCAGGTAAATGTTCTAAATGTGCAATGGCAATGGTAAAAACCACTGAAAAAATTGATTTACACCCGCAAAAAGGAAGTCAGCCTACAAGTAAAACTGTGACAAAATATGTTTGCTCGATGGACGGCACAACTTCTGATAAACCGGGTCAATGCGCTAAATGTGGAATGGGTTTGGTAAAAGTCACCGAAAAAGTTGATTTGCACCCTCAAAAAGGAAGTCAGCCTCAAAGTAAAATTGTGACAAAATATGTTTGTCCTATGGATGGTTCCACTTCAGATGTACCTGGAAAATGTCCTAAATGCGGTATGGCAATGACCCAACAAGAAGAACATAAACACTAATCTAATCTTTTAATAGTTTATTTGTAAACAACTGTAGTTCAGTAGTTTGTTTAATAAATTAATTATCTTTAAATAACGTAAAAATTTTAAAAATGAAAAACATATTTCTTTCAGCAGTAGCAATGACATTCGTATTGGTTTCTTGTAATCAAAAAAATAAACAAGAAGAAACAGTTAATTCAGAAACAGTTAATTCAGAAAAAAGTAAATCTGAATCTGTAAAAGTCAATCCAGATTCTTTTTCCATTAAAGAAATTGTAACGGATTATTTGTCTTTAAAAAATGCTTTGACTAAAGACGATTCTAACGCTACTGCCGATGCAGGAAAAGAAATGGTGGCGACTTTGGGGAAAATTGATATGAAAAAATTATCTGGTGAACAAATGAAAACCTATATGGATATTGCAGATGATGTAAAAGAACACGCAGAGCATATTGGAGATAATGGCGGAAAGATAGAACACCAAAGAGAACACTTTGTAACTTTAAGTAAGGATATGGATGACTTAATTCAATTATTCGGAACCAATCAAAAACTTTATCTGGATTTTTGCCCAATGGCAGATAACAACAAAGGTGCTGTTTGGATAAGCGAAACCAAAGAAATTACAAATCCTTATTTTGGAAAAGATATGGCTACTTGCGGTTCTATTAAAAAAGAATTCTAGAATGAAAAGAATCATCAAAAAAATACTTTTTATTGGGTTAATTATTTTTTTGTTGATGCAGTTATATCAACCTGCTCGGAACATTAGTTTTGAGCAGGATATAACTGGTAATTTTACAAAAGTGTATAATGTTCCTAAAAATGTTGAAATCATTTTGAGAACTTCTTGTTATGATTGCCACAGTAACAACACCTATTATCCTTGGTACTCTTACATTCAACCCGTTCGGTTTTTTATGGAAAGTCATATTAAAGAAGGGAAAGAAAATTTGAATTTTAACGAATGGGGTAATTATAGTGACCGTAAACAAAATAATAAATTAGATAGAATTGCAAAACAAATCGAATCAAACGAAATGCCTTTGAGTTCTTATACTTTAATCCATAAAAATGCAATCCTTACAGCCTCCCAAAAAAAAGAAGTATTGGATTGGATAAATAAAATAGAAGATAGTATTTCATCACAAAATTAAAAATAATGGTAGAAAAATTAATAACATTCTCACTACGAAATCGAGCCGTTGTCTTGCTGGTTTCAGCTTGCTTATTTGTTTGGGGAGTTTACAGCGTCCAACAAAACCCCATTGACGCCATTCCTGATTTATCCGAAAATCAAGTTATTGTGTTTACGGAGTGGATGGGAAGAAGCCCACAGGTTATCGAAGCCCAAGTAACATATCCCTTGGTTTCCAACCTGCAAGGTATTCCTAAGGTTAAAAACATTCGAGGCGCATCTATGTTTGGGATGAGCTTTGTTTACATCATTTTTGAAGATGATGTCGATATTTATTGGGCAAGAACCCGTGTATTGGAAAGACTAAATTATGCCCAACGCTTGTTGCCTCAAAATGTAGTTCCAACACTTGGACCCGATGGCACAGGTGTGGGTCACGTTTTTTGGTATCATTTAAACGCCGACGGTATGGACTTGGGAGAGCAAAGAGCCTTACAAGATTGGTACGTGAAATTCGCCTTGCAAACTGTTCCTGGAGTTGCCGAAGTGGCATCTTTTGGTGGTTTTGAAAAACAGTATCAATTAGTGTTGGATCCCTTGAAAATGCAATACTATAACGTCAGTATGATGGAAGTGATGAATGCCGTAAAAACAAATAATAATGACGTTGGTGGACGAAAATTTGAAATGAGCAATATGGCCTACATAGTTAGAGGTTTGGGCTATATCAAAAACATAAAAGATGTCGAAGACATTGCCATTAAAAACTATAATTCCGTTCCGGTAAAAGTGAAAGACATTGGTTCAATACAAATGGGAGGCGATTTAAGACTAGGTATTTTTGATGAAAATGGCAATGGTGAAGTTGTTGGCGGAATTGTGGTAATGCGTTATGGTGAAAATGCTGACAAAGTAATCACGGCAGTAAAAGAGAAAATGAAAGAAGTCGAAAAAGGATTGCCCGAAGGCGTTACTTTTAAAACATCTTATGACAGAAGTGAATTGATTGAAAAAGCAATCGAATCAGTCAAAGGAACGCTAATCGAAGAAATGATTGCCGTTTCTATCATTGTATTACTTTTTCTTTTTCATTGGCGAAGTGCTTTAATTATACTCATTCAATTACCTATATCTGTGGCTATTGGCTTTATTTTACTCGAAGCATTTGGTATTTCTTCAAACATTATGTCACTAACGGGTATTGCTCTGGCAATTGGTGTTGTCGTTGATGATGGTATCGTAATGGTGGAGAATGCATACAGGACAATTTCGGAGAAACAGGAAGAAATGGATAATAATCAGTAATTGGAAATAAGATGAAAAATAAAATTAAAAATATATTCAAAAAAGAAAACGATCCACTATCCTCCGAAGAGAAGTTAAAGCTTATAGAAAGCTCTTCCAAATTAGTAGGTCCAGGTGTTTTCTACTCAACAATAATTGTTATTACATCCTTTTTACCTGTATTTCTTCTCACTGGAATGGAAGGCAAGTTATTCGGCCCATTAGCTTGGACAAAATCATTTATACTAATAGTTGATGCTTTTTTAGCCATTACACTTACACCAGTGCTAATTAGTTTTTTACTAAAAGGAAAGCTTCGTCCAGAAGATAAAAATCCAATTAACAAAAAATTGGAAAGCATTTATACACCCATTTTAATTTTTTGTTTAAAATGGAGAAAAACGGTTTTAGGCATCAACATCATTGCCTTACTGATTGGCGTATTAATGTTTACTCGTTTAGGTTCAGAATTTATGCCTCCTTTAGATGAAGGATCAGTACTGTTTATGCCGGTGACCTTACCCGATGTATCCAACTCCGAAGTAAAGAGAATTCTTCAGGTTCAGGACAAATTGATAAAATCAATTCCCGAAGTGGCTCATGTGTTGGGAAAAGCAGGCAGGGCAAATACTGCAACGGATAACAGTCCAATAAGTATGGTTGAAACGATTATTTTGTTAAAACCTCAAGCAGAATGGCGAGAAGACAAAACCAAGAATGACATTATCACGGAAATAAACAACAAACTGCAAATCCCCGGTGTGACCAATGGTTTTACGCAACCTATTATCAACCGTATCAATATGCTTTCAACAGGAATCAGAACCGATGTAGGAATAAAAATCTACGGTGCAAGTTTAGATACTATCAATGTTTTGGCTCAAAAAATTAAAAAAACATTGGAAGGAACTTCAGGAGTTAAAGATTTGTATGCGGAACCAATAACAGGCGGAAAATATATTGATATCGAAGCAAAAAGAGACGTTATTGGCAGATACGGACTAAACATAGATGATATAAATAACGTGGTCGAAGCATCCATTGGAGGTATGAAACTAACCACGACTATCGAGGGAAGACAGCGTTTTTCTGTAAATGCACGATATGCACAAGAATACAGAAATAGTCTTGAGGCCTTAAAAAAACTGCAAGTGCAAACAATGGATTTTGGTCCAATACCATTAGAAACTGTAGCCAATGTAAAAATAAGTGATGGCCCTCCAATGATAAATAGCGAAAATGCAATGCTTCGTGGCACAGTATTATTCAACGTTCGAGAGCGTGATTTAGGAAGTACCGTAAAAGAGGCACAGAAAAAACTCAATGCAATGATGACTAAAATGCCAAAAGGATATTATGTGGAATGGAGTGGTCAATGGGAAAATCAAATTAGAGCCAACAAAACATTAAGTTTAATACTGCCAATTGTTGTGGTTATTATATTTCTTGTTTTATATTTTACTTACCATTCAATGAAAGAGGCGTTAATCACGATGATTACAGTACCCTTTGCTCTAATTGGAGGAATATTTATGGTTTATTTTTATGGCATTAATTTATCCGTTGCTGTTGCCGTTGGATTTATTGCATTATTTGGAATGGCAATCGAAACGGCAATGTTAATGACCATCTATTTGAATGAAGCAATGAATAAAATGATAGAAAAGTACGGAAATAGTAAGGAAACCATAACTGAAGAAATATTGAAACAATATATTATTGATGGTTCAGCCAAAAGGTTAAGACCAAAATTGATGACGGTTTCAGTTTCCTTATTTGGATTAATCCCTATTCTTTGGGCAACAGGAACAGGATCTGATATAATGCTTCCCATTACTGTCCCACTAATTGGAGGTACAATTACTTCCACGATTTATGTATTATTAGTAACACCAATTGTTTTTGAGATGGTAAAACTTCGAGAATTAAGAACAAAAGGTAAAATAGATATTATAGATGTTAAAGAATAAATTTTATATAGCCATAAGTTGTTTGATTTTAAGCGCCACTAATTTGGCAGCCCAAACACTTTCTTTGGATAATGTATTGAGTACAATCAAGACAAACAATCCTCAACTAAAAATGTACGATGCCGATATTCAAAGTATGGATGCAGCGGCAAAAGGTGCCAGAAGCTGGATGGCACCACAAGTAGAAACTGGCTTTTTTATGACTCCCTACAATACCAAAATGTGGAAAGCCAATGAAATGGAACCAGGAATGGGGAGTTATATGTTGGGTGTAACCCAAATGATTCCGAATGCTTCAAAGCTTAATGCCAATGAAAATTTGATGAAAGCGATGTCTTCGGTCGAAAGTGAAAATAAAAACTTTACACTAAACCAATTAAATGCATTGGCCAAAACCTATTATTATGAATGGATTATCATTAAGAAAAAAATAAAAATAGCCCAAGATAATATTCAGCTTCTAGAGTATATGATTAAAAGTATGGAAATACGCTATCAGTATAATATGGACAAACTACCGTCTTATTACAAAGCAAAATCCCAATTGGCTACTTTGCAAAGTATGATTGTTATGTTAGAAAATGATGTATCACAGCGAAAATATATGCTCAATACTTTAATGGCTCGTAATAAAAATGAGGAATTAGAAATTGATTCCAATTACGAGATTAAAGATTTTAATCTTTTTGAGACCGATTTGTCTCCCTACATCAATAACCGTAGTGATATCAAAGCCATTGATAAAACTAAGGAAATTAACAACTATAAAATTGAGGTTGAAAAAGTAGCAACCAGACCAGAATTTGGTGTGAAATATGACCATATGTTTGCTTTCGGGAATCAGCCACAGCAATTTTCATTAATGGGAATGATTACCATTCCGATGTCTTGGTCAACCAAAATGAATAAAGCCAATATAGAAAGTTATCGTATTAAAAACGAAAGTTTGGATTGGCAAAAGCAAATGATTGCCAACGAAGCAAGCGGAATGATAAAAGGGATGAATGCTGAGTTTTTGAACCTAAAAAAACAATACCAAATTACCCAAGACAACATTATTCCAGCTTTAAAACGAAACTACGATACGGCTATTTTAGCTTGGCAAAACAATACCGGAGATTTATTCATAGCGTTAGAAGCTTGGGAAGCAATGAATATGACTCAAATCGATGCTTTAGACAAATTAAAATCAATTTTAACTACACAAGTAGAAATTGAAAAACAATTAGAAACCAAATAATTATGAACAAGTATATAAAGTATAGTTTAGCTTTTATTGGAATTTTTATTATCGGAATTGCAATCTATTTCTTTGCCAAAAAATCAGATAATCATTCGGAAATGGAGCATCAAAACGAGGTTTACACTTGCTCGATGCACCCAGAAATTATTAGAGATGAACCTGGTAATTGTCCCATTTGCGGAATGACTTTGGTAAAAAAAGTAACAGATAATAATTCCATTGACGACAGTTCAATTGACAATCTTATAAAACCTACCGACAATTTTATAGTAGGTAAATATCAAACGACAACGGCAATAGACACCACCATAAGCAGTGAAATAAATTTACCAGGCATTGTGGCATACGACCCTAATTCATCGGTAAATATTGCAGCTCGAATGAACGGAAGAATAGAACGAATGTATGTCAATTATAAATATCAAAAAGTAAATAAAGGACAAAAACTGTTTGATTTGTACAGCCCAGAATTACTGACGGAGCAACAAAACTTCATTTATATGGTCTCTAATGATGTTGAAAATCCTTCGATTATTGATGCATCCAGACAAAAATTGTTGCTTTATGGAATGACTCAAAATCAAATAAATGCGCTGTCTAATTCCAAAAAAGTAAACCCGCAAATAACAATTTATAGTCCTGATTCTGGTATTATTGATGGAACAGGAACGATGGATAATACAACTAATCCTGTGATGCAAAGTGCGAGTAACAACACTGCAACATTGGATGTTAAAGAAGGGAGTTATATAAAAAAGGGAGAAGTCATTTTTAAACTATTAAATACAGATAAAGTATGGGGAATATTCAATGTTATCCAAGGATACAATAGTCTAATCAAAGCCAATCAATCCATCAGAATTACTTCCGAACTTGACAAAGATGAATTTATGGATGCAAAAATAAATTTTGTCGAAACACAACTAAATACAGCTGATAAAACCAACAGAATTCGAGTTTATTTAAATAACAATAAATTGAAATTACCAGTTGGTTTGCGATTGCAAGGCGTTGTGAAAACAAATCCAGCAAATGGAATTTGGATTCAAAAACAATCAATGGTAAGCATTGGAAACAAGAAAATAGTTTTCTTAAAAATGGACAATGGCTTTAAGGCATCTACTATAAAAACAGGAATTGAAATAGATGATTTTATCCAAATTATTGAAGGTATAACTGTAAAAGATACTATTGCCAAAAACGCACAATATTTAATTGACAGCGAAAGCTTTATTAAAACCGAATAATGATGAAGACAATAAAAAAAATAAGTGTACTATCAATACTATTTATGGTAATGGCGGCTTGTAATACTAAAGACAAAGAAGACCATAGCAAACACAATAAGAGTACAGCAACAACATTTTACACTTGCTCTATGGATCCACAAGTTAAGGAAGACAAACCCGGAAAATGCCCCATTTGCCATATGGAGTTAACCCCAATAAAACAAGATGATACAGAGGCAAACGAGATAAGTTTGAGCAAACAGCAAATACAACTGGGAAATATCACTACTCAAACTATTTCAGAAACTCAAAGCAGTTTAGAGCAAAATTATACGGGAGTCTTGGCCATTAATCAAGAGAAAATCAAAACCCTTTCTGCACGAGCAATGGGACGAATTGAAAAGTTGTATTTCAAAACCGTTGGTGATTATGTGGCTAAAAACCAAGCTGTATATCAATTGTATAGCGAGGATATTGCCATTGCCAAACAGGATTATTTCACAGCTTATAAGCAACTGTCGATGCCAGGAGATTTTGGAAAGAATGCAAAAAATATGCTAGTTACAGCCAAACAAAAACTTCTTTTTTATGGCCTTACCAATGCCCAAATTGAAAGCATTAAAACCAATAAAGATGTTTCTCCAAATACAATCTTTTACAGTCCATATAGCGGAACAATTTCTGAAATTGTAGCTACAGAAGGAAGCTATGTAATGGAAGGTTCGGGAATAATAAAAATGTCTGATTTAAACAGCCTTTGGTTAGAAACACAAGTAAACGTAAACTATGCCAAAAGCCTTAAAATAGGTCAAAAAGCCAATGTTACTTTTAGTGATTTCCCAGATAAAACAATAAATACCCAAGTTGCTTTTATCAATCCTGAAATAAATCCAGATACCCGATTGCTGTTAATTCGAATGGAAATTCCAAATCAGGGTTTACAATTAAAACCGGGAATGCAGGCAGTTGTAAAATTGACTCAATCAAATGCTAAAGGAATTTTTATCCCGATTGATGCAGTTATTCGAGAAGAAAACGCTTCCTATATTTGGGTTGAAAAAAGACCAGGAATATTTGAAAATGTTATGGTAGAAACAGGAATAGAAACCAATGGAATGATTGAAATCAAATCCGATTTAGATTCCTCAAAAAAAGTTGTTATTACAGGTGCTTACGCCATAAACAGCGAATATAAATTCCGAAAAGGAAGTGACCCAATGGAGGGAATGAAGATGTAAAAAATACTCATTGGGCATCGAAAATAATCAAGCTCTTTAAAAAAGAGTAAAATGGTTTGGGGGAATTACATAAATCAAAAAAAAAATAGTATAACAATTTGCAAAACAGTAAACTATATATTTATATAACAGAAAGTAATCTGTAAATTAAAATCCGATAAAATGAAAAAAATAATCTTTTCAGCCATAGTAATGGCATTTGTATTGGTTTCCTGTAACCAAAAAAACAAAGAAGCTTCAACGGATCATTCTAATATGATGAGCAATGATAGTACAATGATGGATAATGACAGTATAACGATAAACGACAAAAACAGTACAATGGAAAATCATGAAAAAATGTATGCATGCCCAATGCACCCTGAAGTGCAAGGAAAACTGAATGACAAATGTTCAAAATGTGGAATGAAATTAACAGAACTTGTTCCTGAGAAAAAAGAAGAAAACAAATAACACCTAATTTGGGGAAGAAACTATAATTAACCTTGTTATGAATTTAGCAGGGTTAGTTTATATTAATTAAACCTGTTTACTATGAAACTTTATATCAAAAATATGGTATGCAGCCGTTGTAAAATGGTAGTAAAGTCTGTATTTGAAAGTCTGGGAATTAATCCTTTTTCAGTTGAGTTAGGGGAAGTTGAATTGAAAAATGACATAAACGAAAATCAAAAAAACGAATTGTTAAAAGAACTTCGTGCAATTGGCTTTGATTTAATTGACGATAGGAAAAGTAAAACAATCGATAAGATTAAAACATTGATTATTGATTTGGTTCAAAATAAAAACAATGATTTGAAAAGTAACTTATCCAGTTATATTTCACAAGAACTCCATCAAGACTATAACACCTTGAGTAATCTGTTTTCGGAAGTTGAAAATACTACTATTGAGAAGTATTTCATCAATCAGAAAATTGAGAAAGTAAAAGAATTGATTATTTATGATGAACTATCTTTAAGCCAAATTGCCTACTCTTTAAATTATAGTACTGTTTCGCATTTGAGTAATCAATTCAAAAAAGTAACTGGCTTTTCGCCAACTTACTTCAAGAACATAAAAACCATTAAAAGAAAGCAAATAGAAGATTTGTAAATCTTGCATATCATACCCAAAATTGTGCAAATGCAAAAAACAGTTATGATAGAAATTTGTATTAAAATAATATAGAAGATGATACATACTTACAGCATTACCGGTATGACTTGCGATGGTTGTCGCTCTAAAGTCGAAAAAGCATTGAATACTATTGAAGGGGTTGAGGCAAAAGTTGCATTAAATCCACCCATAGCAACTATAACTATGGAAAAACATATTCCAACAACACAGTTACAAGAAGCATTGACAGCAGTTGGGAAATACACCATAGAAATGAATAATGGCAAGATCCTAGTACAGGCACCAGCTAATGAAACTACAGCAAAATCCTGCTGCTCTACGCATTCTCATGAACATAAAAAAGAAACTGTTATACCAAGCAATGCTCAGGGAAAATACTATTGTCCAATGCATTGTGAAGGCGAAAAATTATATGACAAAGCGGGTGACTGCCCTGTGTGTGGAATGGATTTAGTAAAAGCACCCGATTTAACAGTTAATATAGCCTTATATACTTGTCCGATGCATCCTGAAGTAATTAGTGAAACTCCAGGTTCATGTCCTATTTGCGGGATGGATTTAGTACCAATGGAACCAAGCGAAAGCGAAGACCAAAAGACGTATAAAGATTTAGTAAAGAAAATGAAAATAGCGGTCGTATTTACAGTTCCTATTTTCGCTATTGCTATGATAGAAATGGCACATAATAATCCTTTACTTCAACTAATGGATGCCACTAAGTGGAATTGGGTACAGCTTATTTTATCACTTCCAGTTGTTTTTTATGCGTGTTGGATATTTTTTGTTCGCGCTTGGAAATCAATAATTACATGGAATTTAAATATGTTCACCCTTATTGGAATTGGTACAGGAGTTGCCTTTTTATTCAGTTTAGTCGGTATGTTTTTTCCAGAAATTTTTCCAAACGAATTCAAAACTGAGCACGGAACAGTATTATTATATTTTGAAGCTACAACAGTTATTTTGACTTTAGTTTTATTGGGACAATTACTCGAAGCCAGAGCCCATAGCCAAACGAGCGGAGCTATCAAAGAATTATTAAAACTAGCTCCTACAGAAGCTACGTTGGTTGTTGACGGAAGCGATAAGGTAATTTCAATCCACGACATCAAAAAAGATGATTTACTGAGAGTAAAACCTGGAGACAAAATTCCGGTTGACGGAAAAATTACCGATGGAGAAAGTAGTATTGATGAAGCTATGATTACTGGCGAACCAATACCCGTTGACAAAAAGAAAGATGATAATGTTATTGCTGGAACCATAAACGGTAACAAGTCCTTTGTAATGATTGCCGAAAAAGTAGGTTCAGAAACTTTGCTTTCCCAAATAGTGCAGATGGTAAATGATGCCAGTCGTTCAAGAGCACCAATTCAAAAATTAGCCGATAGTATCGCTAAATATTTTGTACCAGTAGTGGTGATTATCTCCGCAATAACATTTTTCGTTTGGGCAAAATTTGGCCCAGAACCAGCATTGGTTTATGGATTCATTAATGCAATTGCGGTATTAATTATTGCTTGTCCTTGTGCATTAGGATTAGCTACGCCAATGTCGGTAATGGTTGGTGTTGGTAAAGGTGCGCAATCTGGTGTACTTATAAAAAATGCTGAAGCTTTAGAAAACATGAATAAAGTTAATGTGTTAATTACTGACAAAACAGGAACAATAACCGAGGGGAAACCTTCTGTTGAGAAGATATTTTCTTCAAATAATGAAGAAAATAATTTGCTTAAAAACATAGCTTCATTAAACCAATACAGCGAACATCCATTAGCACAAGCTGTAGTCAATTATGCTAAATCAAAAACAGTTTCATTAATCGAGGTAAAGGATTTCGAAGCCATTGCAGGCAAAGGAGTTATTGGAACTGTTGACGCTAAAAAAGTAGCATTAGGAAATAAAAAACTAATGGAACAAGTCAAAGCAATCGTTTCTGATGATTTAGAAAATAAAATTATTGCCGAACAAAAGCTAGGTAAAACCGTTTCATACATAGCCGTTGATGCTATTGCTGTTGGTTTTGTATCAATTTTTGATGCCATTAAAGAATCAAGTGCCGAAGCCATTAAAGAATTAATGCGTCAGGGTGTTGAAGTAGTAATGCTCACCGGAGACAATGAAAACACAGCCAAAGCCGTTGCGGACGAATTGGGCTTAGCGTCGTATAAAGCAGGATGCTTACCCGAAGACAAACTCAAAGAAATTAAAAAATTACAAGCAGAAGGCAAAATTGTGGCGATGGCAGGCGATGGTATAAATGATGCTCCGGCATTAGCCCAAGCCAATATTGGAATTGCAATGGGAACAGGAACGGACGTAGCCATAGAAAGCGCCAAAATCACATTAGTAAAAGGTGATTTACAAGGTATCGTCAAAGCCAAGAATTTGAGCCACGCTGTGATGCGTAACATCAAACAAAACTTATTTTTTGCTTTCTTTTACAATGTGCTAGGTGTACCAATCGCAGCAGGAGCTTTATACCCATTTTTTGGAATTTTATTATCGCCAATGATTGCAGCTTTAGCAATGAGTTTTAGCTCGGTTTCTGTAATTGTAAATGCTTTGCGATTAAGAAGTTTAAAATTGTAATAACAAATAAAAAATAAGTTATAGCTGTATTAAAAATGAATAACCTTACTCAAATAATCCAACAATACAAAACCGATACCGAAAGTGTTTATACCACTTGGTTTGTAGATAATGATCAAAGATTAAAAGCATTTCGGACTATTCGTCGTGGCGTTTTGCAAGTGATAGACGATATTAAAAACAAAACTTTTCCAAATGATTTTAAAGGAAGTAGTTTAGAATTTGTATTGAGTTGTATAGCAGAACAAAAACAAATATTTGTAGGCGTAGCACATCCTTTTTATTGGAAACCAAAATTAAGAATTCCAGACATTTACGAAAACCAAAACAATAAAATTGCTTTCGGCCAATTTCTCGAAAACTGCATTAATGCCAAAACAGAAGAGCAAGTAGTAAAAGAAATTGTAAAACTAGACGAACTCAAAATAAAAGGTCTTGGTCCTGCTGTCGCTAGTATTTTATATTTCTTGCACCCAACTTGGTTTCCACCATTCAATACAGCTATTCTTAACGGATTCAACTTTTTGTTCAAAGACAAAAAAAAACTAGGAAGTTGGACGGAATATTTAAAAATAAGGGAAACTTTAATCGAAACTAATAGCAAACATAAAACTGAATTATCAAATGATTTAGGAGCGATTGCGGGATTATGTTTTGAAATTGGAACACAAAAAATGCTTATTGGTAATGATGAGTATTTAAGTGAAGAAGAACGCAATAAGTTTGAAAAAAACATTTTAAAACGTCAAAAAGAAATTCAGGAAGAGAAATTAGCAGAAAATCTTCATAATGAAATGCAATACCATTTATTAAAAATTGGAGTTTCATTAGGTTTTGATGTAACACCAGCGAGTAATGATAAGAGCAAATCGTTTGGTGGACAAAGTTTTTCATTTATATCAATAAATAAATTTCCAGAACTTCCAACAGATAAAGACACACAAAATACCATAAAACTAATTGATGTGTTATGGTTTCAAAAAGGAACTAATAAAATCATTGGAGCATTTGAAGTCGAAAAAAGTACTAGCATCTATTCAGGAATATTACGATTATCTGATTTATATTTTAGTATTTCTAACGGCGAAGAAGTCTTTTATATAATAATTCCTGACAGTCGAGAGAAAGACGTTATTCAACAACTCAACCGACCAGTTATAAAGAACTCAAAAATGAATATCAAATATATTCTATTTTCTGAATTAAGAGCCAATTGTGATGCAATTTGCAAATTTGGTTCAGACCATTCTATTATGGAAAAAATTGCAAAATCAATTTAAAATGAAATTAACAAATAACATTGACAAATTTGGAACAATTGGAATGTTCCTTACAGCAATATTTTCGCCTTGTTGCTTCCCACTTTTTGCATTTGGAGCTTCGGCACTTGGACTTGGAACAATAGAATTGTTTGGTGGATGGACAATGTGGATTTTCCAAGTAATGGTCTTGCTTTCTATTGTAGGAATTTATATTTCGTACCGAAATCACAAATGTTTATACCCATTATTAATTGCATTCCCGAGCGTAATATTAATATTCGCTGCTTATTATTTAAGTAAAACTGAAAATTCAACTTACTTAATTTATGCAGGTATGGTTGGACTTTTTATTGCAACAATTGTAAATTATTACCAAAATAAGTTAAATAGGAATTGTAAAACTTGTGGGATATATGACGGAAAAAGAGTTGAATTAAAATCGACAATTACTTGCCCAAAATGTGGATACAAGAAAGATGAAATAATGCCGACAAATGCGTGTGAATTTTTCTATGAATGTGACAGCTGTAAAACAAGATTGCGACCATTAGAGGGAGATTGTTGCGTGTATTGTAGTTATGGAAGCGTGAAATGCCCTCCTATTCAAGTTGGAGCAGGATGCTGTTAAAACATCATAAAAATCAAATTAAAAATCAAATTAGAAATAAAGTAATGAAAATCAAATTATCAATTATAATATTATTCCTTGTGTTAAGCGTATCAGCTCAAAAGGTTGTGCGTTACGACTTATATGTAAAAGATACCATCGTCAATTTTACAGGTAAACCTAAAAGAGCCATTGCCGTAAACGGACAAATACCAATGCCAACCTTAACATTTACTGAAGGCGACATTGCAGAAATTTATGTGCATAATGAGTTAAATGAAGATACTTCTTTACATTGGCACGGCTTATTTTTACCCAACAAAGAAGATGGTGTACCGAATTTGACACAAATGCCAATAAAACCTCATACTACACATTTGTATAAATTTCCAATAATACAACACGGCACACATTGGTATCACAGTCACACAGGATTACAAGAACAAATCGGAATGTATGGAAATTTTGTAATGCTCAAAAAAACGACTGACCTAACTTTTAGAAATGGAATTGATGATTTACCAACCGTTCCAATTGTTTTGAGCGAATGGACGGATATTAAACCGGAAAACGTACACAGAATGTTGCACAACGCAAACGATTATCCTGCCATCAAAAAAGGTACAACCCAAAGTTATGCCGAAGCCATAAAACAAGGTTATTTCAAAACCAAAGTTATCAACGAATGGAAAAGAATGACCGCAATGGATGTAAGCGACGTATTTTACGATAAAATCCTCATGAATGGTAGGCCAAGTACAGATGTTAAAAGTATTGATGGAAAACCTTTAAAAGGAGGAGATAAAGTTCGTTTGAGAATTTCCAACGGTGGAGCTTCTTCCTATTTTTGGCTTACTTATGCAGGTGGTAAAATTACTGTTGTTGCCAACGATGGTAACGATGTCGAACCAGTAGAAGTCGATAGATTAATTGTTGGAGTTTCTGAAACTTACGATGTTGTTGTTACTATTCCTGCTGACAAAACCGCTTACGAATTTTTGGCTACCACCGAAGATAGATTATATTCAGCCTCTTATTTTATTGGCGATGGTATCAAGCAACTTATTGAACCACTTCCCAAGCTTAAATATTTTGAAGGGATGAAAATGATGAACGGAATGATGAAAATGAACGGAGACCTTGACGATATGGGAATGCAAATGAGCCTCAATCAAATGGATATGAATGTTGTAATGTACCCAGAAATTACAGGCGAACAAAAAAAGAAAGCCGATAAAAAAATGGTGGATATGAAAATGACCGAAGCCGATTATAACAGTAATGCTCTTTCGGATATTACAACCTTAAATTATGCAATGCTGAAATCGCCAACTAAAACCACACTCCCAAAAGATGCTCCAGTAAAAGAGTTGAAATTTGAACTCACAGGAAATATGAACCGCTATGTTTGGAGTTTAGACAACAAAGTTGTCTCGGAAGCTGACAAAATTTTAATTAAAGAAGGTGAAAATGTCCGCATTACAATTTATAATAATTCGATGATGCGACACCCAATGCACTTACACGGGCACGATTTCAGATTATTGAATGGTCAAGGCGATTATGCACCATTAAAAAATATTGTGGACATTATGCCAATGGAAACCGATACCTTGGAATTTAATGCAAATGTAAAAGGTGATTGGTTTTTTCATTGTCATATCTTGTACCATATGATGAGCGGAATGGGCAGAGTTTTTAGTTATGAAAACCAAGCACCAAATCCCGAAATCCCAAACCCAAAACTCGCACAACGTAAATTGTTTGCAGACGACAGGAAATTTCATTTTATGGCAGAAAATGATTTTGCAACAAATGGTAACGATGGAGAAGCAATGTACCAAAGTACTCGTTGGAGCATTGGAACAGAATGGAGATTAGGATATAATGATATGCACGGTTACGAAACCGAAACCCATATCGGACGATATATTGGTAAAATGCAATGGCTAATGCCGTTTGTAGGTTTTGATTGGCGTTACAGAGTAATGCCTGATGGTGAAGTTGAAAAAAATATGTTCAGACAAACCAATACAAAGGATAATCGGCATTTTTTAAGTGTTGGTGTAAATTATACTTTACCATTGTTAATTGTAGCACAAGCAGAAGTATTTACGGGAGGTTATTTTAGAATACAATTTGAACGAAAAGATATTCCTATTTCAAAACGATTAAGAATGAATTTAATGTGGAATACGGATTATGAATATATGGCAGGTTTACGATATATTCTAGGGAAAAATATGGGATTGACAACACACTATGATAGCGACATGGGTTGGGGTATTGGAGTGAGTTTGAATTATTAATTCAATTAAGCATATAGAGCTTCTTAGTTTCTAGGATAATCAAATTGAAACTAGAACAACACGCCCAAATGATGTCAAAATTTCGAAAATCTTATAATTTTCAGTTTTTTGTTTTGTGAATTGCTTGAATGGATATCTTTTTTATTATCCCTTTTTAATAAGGTATTCTAAATCAGGATCATTTTTAATACGCTCCAATTCAGTTTCAATAATCTGAACAATATCCTGTTTTATCTGCCGGTAATTAGCTTCAATTTCCTGTTTCATTTTGTCTTCTCCGTTTTTATCCACAAATGATAGAATCTTAGGTATTTTTTTATAAGCCTTGGTTTCGGAGGCCACTTTTCCATTATCCACAACAATTTCAGCGTGGAATATTTTTTGTTCGATACGTTCGTCAAAATTATCAGAAACTGCTCCCACAAACATACCTTGTGTGAGTGTGGAAATTTTGGAAGCAGGGATAAGACTATCCAGTTGCGTAGATATGGAAGTGGACTTATCATTTCGGTTAATAGTTAGGCTTTGTCGTTTTTGTAAAACCTTTCCAAAGCGTTCAGATAGACTTTTTGCTGTTTCGCCGACCACCTGGCCACTGAATATATTACCTACGGTATTTTGTATAACCTTACTTTCTTTGTCTCCATAATCGCGGGTTAATTGCGAATAATCCTGAAACCCCAAACAAACGGCCACTTTATTACTTCTAGCGGTGGCTATCAGGTTGTCTAATCCACGGAAGTAAATGGTAGGCAACTCATCAATGATAACTGAACTTTTAAGCTGTCCCTTTTTATTGATAAGCTTCACTATTCTTGAATTGTATAAACCCAACGCTGCGGAATAAATATTTTGACGATCGGGATTGTTACCTACACACAATATCTTCGGTTCTTTCGGATTGTTGATGTCTAATGAAAAATCATCTCCGGTCATAACCCAATACAATTGCGGGGAGATCATTCTTGACAAAGGGATTTTCGCAGACGCTATCTGCCCCTGCAATTGGTCTTGTGCGCCGCCTTGCCAGGCATCCATAAAGGGCGATAGATAATTTTCCAGATCAGAATAGGAAGTCAGAATAGTAAATACGTCCGAATACTTTTTGTTTAGTAATTCAATGGAGTGAGGGAACGTACAGAATTTACCGTTTTCATAGATTTTAAGAAACCAAATGATGGCAGCCAATAAAATAATTGGAGATTCTACAAAGAAATCTCCCTGCTTCTGTATCCAGCTTCTGTTAAGATTCAGCATTATCGTATAGGCAGATTCGTAAGCATCGGATATATCGGTCATAAAATCAGGATTTATGGGGTTGCAACGGTGGCTTTTTCTTGGGTCGTCAAAGTTGATGATGTAGAATTTCGGTTTTACCTTGTATTTATCTGCATGCTTTAGCAAATGGTTATATGCAATTGTAGAAAGGTCGTCGAATTTAAAATCATAGATATACATTGAAAAACCTTTTTCAATATGTTGTTTGATATAGTTGTTTACTACTGCATACGATTTGCCCGAACCAGGTGTGCCCAATACGATGGTTGCCCTAAATGGGTTTACAATATTAATCCATCCGTTATGTTGTTTTTTGTTGTACCAGAACTTAGTCGGCAGATTCACCGAATACTCGTTTTCCATTAGTTTGGTTTCCTGCATAAAACTTTCGTTCTCATTATTGAATACATCGTCCATTAGGTTGGTACGAAGCAGACGGCTAATCCAAATTCCTGCTACCATCAGCGAGATATAACCCAAACCTGTGGTAAGGATATAAAGAAATGTAGCGATGTTTAATGGCAGTTTTAATAAGGGTGTGTTCAGAAAAAACAGCACAAACCCAATTCCCAACGTCACATATATTTTAGACCATGTTATTTTTTCATTCTTGACACCTTTTGTTCCCAAACAACTCAAAGCCAGCAAGAGCAAAGCAAATATTTTGGTATAAAGCGTATGGGAAAACAGGCTCACCGTTCGATCAAAGTTTCTCAATATTTTATTGACTACCTCCAGTGTCCAGCTTCTTTCTAAAAAGAACCCATAACAGAACCAGTAAAAGTGCATCAGCACAATGAGTATACTTACCGCTCTCATAAATGCCATAATCTTGGCTAAACCTCTTAAATCGTCTTCTCCCTGCATTTTTCAAATATTAAATGTTCGGGCGTTAATTTAAAGGATGTGCAGAGTGGCTATAAAAAAGTGGCAGACATTAGCGGTGCGTGACAGTGTTTGGCGTTAATTGGTTCCAATCAAGTTCAGATTTTATAACGATTTTTTTATTAAATTTAAACTCTTGATTTTTTTGACTTACTCATCAATTTGATAATCAATATTAAAGGAAATAATATGAATTGGAATAATCCTGACGCTGATCCTGGAGAAAGTGAAGAGGACTATGAAGCCCGGAAAAGAGAAGAAAGTGAGGCTGCTACAGGGCTAATGTTTATGGTCGTTGAGGGTTTTATTTTTGTCTTAAAAATAACTGCTATTTTCGGTATGTTTTTTTATGTCGGATTTTTACTGTCTCAAAAGTTCTGGGGAGAGGAAACCGACAAATTTAAAATTTGGAGTTTCTCCTTATTATTTACCTACCTTATTTTCTGCATTATTTATTTCTTTAAAGGAACTATCATTGGCTTGCAGGCAAAGAAGAGGAAATTATGGATATTACCGTGGGTAATCTGTGTGTTAATATGCTGTATTATTCCCGCATTTATAGTAAAATCATTCGTTGCTGGTATGTTCAATCTAACAGAACGACAAGGTTTATTGTGTATTGGATTGAGTTGGGGAGCATTTATACTTTTTTCATTATATGTTTATGGTATTTATCAGTTCAAGACGCCAACTGTTCCGAAGATTTTGTACTGGAGCTATGCTTTGGGATTTAAAGTGTCTTTATAATCATGAGTTCAAAATAAACAACAAAACCTACTGACCTCTTTTACGTTTTCTCTTCTTTTTCATCTTATTGGCAAAATCCTGTTCTTCGTAATCTTCTCCCTTTGCTTCGGGAAGTAAGCCACTAAATGTTTCGATCAAACTGTCCTTGTGCTTATCAGTATCAAGGAAGTCGAACAAATGATGTGGTTGTTCTACAGGAAGATCTGTATCATTTGGTTTTGATATTTTAGATTGTAGTTCAACTGGCTTTTTAATGTCGGGTTTGATATTATGGTTCCAATAATCATTAAAGGTATTGGCAGAAAGTTCTTTGCCCAAACGTGAACCGTTCCAAATTGCTTTAGAATTATGGTCTATAAAAGTTATTCCGTAAATACGTCCTGTGTCATTTCTTCGTACCACTACGTTAATGCCCTGTTCGCCTAATCGCTTTTTAAAAGCCTGCTCATCACTTGTTGATTGCAGGGCAATGGTAACAGTAGCTTTAATGGTTGGCTTTGTCGGGTGGTCTTTCAAAGCCTCTTTGCTTTTTGCAAAATGTAATTCCAAAGTCGGTAGCCCTGCATTCTTTCCGAATAAGGAAGCCTTGAACGGATGTCCAGCTCTTTCTCCTTTTTCATTTAAAGGAATGTACAATAAGCCTTGGCGAATTTTCCCCTGCAATTCTCCCTCTACTTTTTCAATAGTAATATTAAAAAGGGAAAGCAGTGCATTGTATTCTCCCAGTGTCTGGAACTTATAATACTTAGTTAGGTGACGGACAACCGAAGCAATCTGGCTTTTTATATCTCCTATTTGGTAATTCACAGGATGGAAAATATTATCATTTTGCTTGTGCTCTTTCTCTGTAGCTGATAGAAGTCCGTATTTACTTTCGAGTTCACGACATACATTCATAGATCGTCTTTTTTCGAACTTATCCGAAATCTTTTTGCCTTCTTCATCCACACAAACTGATACAATATGAATATGGGTGCGATCAATATCCGTATGCTTGAATACTACAAAAGGTTGTTCCCCATAACCCATTTCCTGCATATACTCCTGAGCTATTAGTTTGAACTTTTCATCACTTACATTATCCTTTGGGTCAGGATTAAGAGAAATATGCAAAGTTTGCTTTTCGGTATTACGGTTGGCAATCAGATAAGGTTCAAAAGAGCGAACCAACTGAGCAACGGAATACTGTCCATTAGGTGTTTCTATTATTCTGTTAGTAAATAGAATTTGCCCGTTTTCTTTTTCCACTTTGAGTTGATTGTATGCCAATGCACCATATAAATTGCTTCCTCTTCCGATTTTTGCTATCATTTCAGTACTATTTTTTCAAATGTTTGGCTTCAAATTCTTCTGTGAGCTGGATTATTTTTTGACATAACACTGCCATTTCAGCCGTTTGCTTTTCCAATTTGTAGAGATAAGCTGCCGCTTTTTTCTCTGAAAAATTGCGATAAAGTAGTTTTACAATTTGATTGTAATTCACGCCAATAGAGCGGAACTGGTTGTGAAAAGAGGTTAGCCTCATATAAAAATCCAACACAGCTTTGTCTATTTTAACCGTTTTAATTTCCCTTCCAAACAATACGAAAATGATAAATTTTGCTTTATTGGTCATTCCCGATGCTTCAAAAAGAGATAATAATTTGATATTTTCTTCGTCCGTAAGACGAAAAACGTGGCGGTGAATACTCGGATCGTTCTTCGGAGTTCGTCCGCCTTTATTCTGTTTTTTATTACTGTTTTCGTTCATCACTAATCCATTTTTAACTTCAACAAAAATCCTGACTTCGGAAGGGTTTTCAGCTCCCGGCAGGGCAAGTTGTTTTGAGGCACGAACGGAGTTTGGAGTGCCTCAAAACACAACTTGCCGTGTTCTGGCGAACACAAAAATCCGCCCTGCGGGACGGATTAAATAAAGCAGGGAAAAACGGCTTCGGGTCGTTCACTTTATAATCTGATCTATCGAAGTGCTCTTGCATAAATCCATTAATAAAAATCATTTTACAAAGTAAACTTCTCTTAAGTAGAGTGTTGCACAGTGTCGTAGTGCCAAACAGTGTCAATGAGCGCCAATTCGTACCACTTTAAAATAAGGACGTATATATCTACATTTCTTTGTGCCTGCAAGCGGATGTAAACAGATAATTATGTTGGTACGTAGTTTCTCAATTATGTATTTAGTCGCCTATGTATATACAAGCGTAAGGGTGTGGATAGATGCAGATGAGGATATAAAATTACATAGTTGCATAAGTGCAGATTTACAGATCTGAGTTTGTACACAAATAGGTCTGATAATGCAAATTTATTTGTATACCTACCTAAAGACAGATGTACATATGTCAGTATTCAAGTAGTGTAATACGTGCTTAAGTGGCTATATAACTATCTACAAAATTACATATGTATGGGCGATAGTTGATAAGTATCTATCTATGTAGAGATATAAGTGAATAATTAAATAGAGTTAAAAATGAAAACAGAACACAAAACAGTATTCATTGCTTTTTCTTCCCAAAAGGGAGGTGTAGGCAAAACCACCTTTACGGCACTTGCGGCCAGTACACTACATTATCGTCTTGGCTACAATGTAGCCGTATTCGATGCTGATTTTCCACAACATAGTTTAATGAAAATGAAGACTCGTGATTTGGCTATGGTGATGGAAAATGAGTTTTTAAAACGGGTGGCATTCAAACAATTTACGACTATTAACAAAAAAGCTTATCCGATCATTCAGCATAAAGCAGAAGGTGTATTGGAGGCTGCGCATGATTTTTTAGAATCCACTTCCGTTCCGGTTGATTTTATCTTTTTTGACCTTCCGGGAACAGTAAACACTCCCGGTATTTTGAAAGCTCTGGCGGGGATGCACCATATTTTCACGCCTATTGTAGCAGATCGTGTAGTTATGGAAAGTACACTCATTTTTACCCAGCTGATGAAGGATGTTATTATGAAAAAAGGAGAAACCTCCATTGAAACCATTAATCTGTTTTGGAATCAGGTAGATGGTCGTGAACGCTCGCCCTTGTACGATGTTTATAATAAACTTATTGATGAGTTGGACTTAAGTCTAATGCAATGTCAGATTATGAACAGCACACGTTTCCGCAAGGAGAGTGAAGCCAATGCCAAAACTGTTTTTCGATCAACTTTAATGCCTCCCGATGAACGGTTGATGAATGCTTGCCGCTTAGACCAGTTTATGACGGAATTTTTAAGAATCGTTCAATTGTAATAGTATGGAAAAAGACAATAAGAAAAAAGCAATTCCCGAAATCAACGAAGAGTTAATGATGAATCTGATGGTAGATGGAGTAAAAAAGGAAGGATTGGAACTTCCGCTGGAAGAACGCAAAGCTCCGATAAAACCATTTCAGGAAAAGCCTTTAGCGAAGGAACGGAACAGAGGAAAAAAAATAAATGATCAGGATTATGAAAGCATATTTTTCAAAAGGCCAGACACCAATGCCCGTGATGGTAAAACGGTATATATCCGACCGGATTTCCATGAGAAACTCTCACGGATTGTACAGGTAATAGGCGAAGATAAAATAACCATTTATGCCTACTTAGACAATCTTCTTGAATATCATTTTCAGGAGTTTGGAGAGCAGATTATCACAACTTTTAATGATAAATACAAACCTATTTTATAATTATGGAAACACTAATTGTAATATGCCTGCTCATTGTTATTGTGCTACTCCTGGAGGATAAGATCGTTATCAGAAAAATGACAGAACAAAAAACAAAGCATGGAAAACCTAATCCGAAGTTACCCGATATTATGGGGCAGCCAAAGTCAATGAGGAGCCTTTCAGTGCCAAAAAGTGCTATCGAAAGCCAAAGTAAAAAGCGGAAACATGAAATGAATAATTTTGATATTGAAATCGACGAGGTAGATGTCGATATACAAATTCCGCAGGAAGAACTGGATGAAGTTTTTGGAAATATGCCTGATTTTGAGGAAGAGGAAGTAGAATGGAACAGGTACGGAATATCTGGTGGGAATAACGGTTTTGCCCAAGGGGTTACCTTTGAAGAATTAAGTTCAGTGGGGATGTTGCTGCAAAAAGAAAATTTGGAGCAATCTCAAAAGGAAACAGCGGTTGCTATAGTTCAGAAAATACAGGGAACCGAATTATTCAGCCTACTGGAAAATTCCATAGAAAATGCTTCCCGTAAAATAGCCGAGCTATTAGACAGTAGTCTTACTTCTGATGCGGATGCTGGTTCTTCCACTTTGCGGAAAAATGATTTGGAGGAGTTTGATATTGGGGAGTTTGTATGAAACTCGCTCATAAAACCCTCAAAAATTAAAACACCAAACGGTAAAAGTTTGGTGTTTTTTATGCATAAACACTCACTACAAACCACTCACTGCCAAATCATTCCTTTGAATGCCACTTTATTATAGCACCCTGATTTCTGAAACATCTTTGTCCCGAAAGTCCGCAAGGTGCGGGTTAACAATAACAAATTAATGTGTTTCAATTATGGAAAAACAGAGAAAAAAAGTTTTGCTGGCAGCCGTGGCAATGCTGCCAGGAATTGGTGTGTTCGCACAGGAAAACGGTTCGGCAGGTATCAAGTGGCTACCCAAATGGTGACGTCTTATTTCGACCCCACACATAGCTCATCTAAGCCATTGGAGCTGTGGTCGGTCTCTTCGAAACTGCAACCATTCTTCCTTTAATTCTTTGTCATATGACTAATTACAATATCAACAAAGGCATCGGAAAAACGGTGGAATTTGAAGGGCTGAAAACACAATATATATTTATTTTCGCTGGCGGACTACTAGGGACACATCCTGGTCATTTTAATTGGAGAGGCTATCTGAAAAGTCAAGACAGCCTCTCCTTATATTCGGGTAGATTATAAATACGTAAATCTTACAGTGCTATTTTTTTTTAGATATCAGACTTATATAAATATCAACTTGCACAACAACTCAACTTTGAAGCGTCTTTTCCGAATGTGATAGCTGCTAATTTTATTCCTTCTCCTAATGTCAAATATGGATAAAAACTCTCAGCTAAGTCCTTTACTGTTATTCCGTATTTTATAGCCATACTTAATTGTTGAATAAGTTCTCCGCCCTCTGGTGCTACTATTCTAGCTCCTATTAGTTTGTCTGTCTCGGTGTTGCGAATAAGTTTTATAAAACCTCTTGTGTCATTTGCTGCAATGGCTCTCGGCACATCTTTCAATTCTATTTTAGAAACTTCAAACGGAATATTTTGTTGTTCTGCTTGTACTTCATCCAAACCGGCACCTGCAACTTGTGGGTCGGTAAATACTACCCATGGCAAAGAAGTGTAATCTGCTTTATTTTCTGCTCCAGAAAAAGCATTTTCTACGGCAATTTTTCCTTCAAAAGCGGCTGTATAAACAAAAGCAGGTGTATTGGTTACATCGCCTACGGCATAAATGTTTTGCAAATTAGTTTCCATTTTTTCGTTTACCGAGATATGTCCCGTTTTGTTCAATGCTAAACCGATGTTTTGCAATCCTAGTTTTTGTGTATTGGGTTTTGTTCCTGACGCAACTACTATTTTTCCTTTTTCTATGATTTGTGTAAACGAACCGTCAGGACATTTACAATGAATAATCGTTTCGTTTCCTTGTTTCTCAAATTTAACAGCTCTGAAATTGGGTAAAATTTCAATGCCTTCATTTCGCATTTGGTTTTCCAATACTTCGCTGATGTCAGGTGTTTGTGTTCGCAAAACTCGGTCTGTAAATTCTATGATACGAACTTTAACGCCTAAACGATTATATGCCATAGCTATTTCCAAACCAATGTAACCTGCTCCCATAATAGTGATGCTTTCGGGCTTTTCTTCTAAATCAAAAAGCGAAACATTGGTCAAGTAGCCAATTTCATTTAATCCTTCAATGTTTGGAATATTGGTAGTAGCACCAGTTGCAATGATAAATTTCAAGGAAGTATATTCTGTTTTTCCATCAACAACAATTGTTTTGTTGTCCTTAAACTCCGCCCAACCTGTAATCATTTTTAGGTTTTCAAAATCGCTTACCACATCCATATATTTTTTTCCTTGAAGTGTGGCAACTAATTTTTTCTTGTCTTTAATAACTTGTGCAAAATCAATATCAACTCCTTTGGGTTTAATACCTTCAAAGTTGGAATGGGTAGCGTGATAAGCCGTTTCGCCTGCACGAATTAGGTTTTTAGAAGGCACGCAACCCACATTGACACAAGTACCGCCAAAGCCCAAACCACCGTTTACCATTAAGGTAGTCAGCCCCAAACTCTCTGCTTTGATAGCTGCCGAAAATGCAGCCGAACCACCACCAATAATTATTAAATCAAAGTGATTATTCCCACTGTTTCCATTTTCTGGGATTTCACCTTTTACACGATAGTTTTTTGTACCGTTGATGGTATTGATTATTTCTTCCCTGCTTGTTTTTGAAGGGTCAAAAGAACATTCACAAGTGGATTTTGGATAGCCTACCTTAGCTTCTGTTACTCCTTCATTTTTTGAAAGAAGTTTTTCAATTCCTGTGGCACAATGGTCGCAGGTCATCCCTACGATGTCAAGTTTTATGGTTTCTTTGTTCATTACGCTTTCTTTTTTTGAGTTTCTTTGATGATTTCAGCTTTATAGCCTATTTTTTCAACTATCCTAATGATAGTATCAGGATTTGTTTTCTTTGGGTCGTATTGGATGGTTGCCAAATCGCCCGGATATTTCACTTTGTGTTCAATAATGCCGTCCACTTCTTTGAGGGTATTTGAAATGTGGTTGGAACAACCTGTACAAGTCATTCCCGTGATTTTCAGTTTCACGGTTTTACCTTCTTGTTGTGTTGTGTTTTCCTTTTTTACTTTACTGTCAGTCGGTTTGCAACATTGGGCATTGACCTGAGTAATTCCAATTAGGAACAAAGCACTCAATAAAATCAAATTCTTTTTCATTGTGTAATTATTTAATTAAATTCTTAAATATGAAAAGCAAAAAAATACTATTTCTTGCCAACTACTTTGTAACCTGTACCGTTGATGGCTTCTTCAATTTGAGCCAAGCTCACTTTAGTTTGGTCAAATTTCACTTTGGCAGTTGCTTCTTCGTAACTCGCATCTACCTTAACAATACCTGGCAACTTATTTACGTCATTTTCTACGTGTGAAGCACAACCATTGCAAGTCATTCCTTTTACATCAAAAGCTACTGTTTGGATGTCCGAAGCATTGACGATTACAACTTCTTTTTTATCGTTTGAAGGGTATAAAATCTGTGCATAGTATGGAAAAGCAAGCATTAAAACAGCAAACACGGTTACAATTCCTAAAAATGTTTTGGTCTGCATAAAAGGTTTCTTTTCGTCTTCTTCGCAATCGCATTGGATTTCTTCGGCTGTTCTTGGTTTGAGTTTCTGATACCAAGCAAAGCCCAATACCAAAACAGTTATACCAATAAGATAAGGTCTTGCAGGTTCCATCCACGAAAAGGTAGCTGCCACTCCTGATGCTCCTGAAATAAGAGCCAATACAGGTGTTATGCAGCAAAGTGATGCTGCTATTGCCGAAAGCACTCCCGCTCCGGCAAGTTTGTTGTTTTTCTTGTTCATACTGTTTCCTTTTTTGAATTGTTAATGTGTTTAAAAAATGGTCGAAGTAAAGTCAGTTGCTCTTGTTTCAAAGAGTAGAAAATGGTCTGTCCTTCTCTTCTTCCTTCAATGACGTTTCCGTCTTTGAGTTTTCTAAGATGTTGGGAAACGGCTGGGATACTCATTCCGAGAATGTCTGAAAGGTCGCAAGGACAGAGTTCGTTTTCTTCTTCTAAGAGAAATAAGATTTTCAACCTTACTTCGTTTGCTGCCAATGCTAAAAGTCCACTCAGTTGACTGAATGCCTTGCCGTTGGCTTGAAGTATTTCCCGACAATTGTCTATTTGAACCTTGTCGGCAAACACTCTGATACACGATTGATTGTTTTCCATAATTTTCCTGTTTAGGATTTAATAACGCAGCAAAGATACAAATAGTTTTCTTATTTAAGCAAATGATTAAATGTATTTTTCAACAGCTCTTAATTTTTGTATTCAGTGAGTAATTTAGCTCATTTGGTCACACACCGCCAAACAATTCCACTTACTGTCACTTTGTTATAGCGCCTCGTTTTCCGAAACATCTTTGTTCCGAAAGCCCGTAAGGTGCGGGAAGACAATAACAATTTAAAATGTTAAAATCATGGAAAAACAAAGAAAAAAAATCCTGCTGGCAACAATGGCAATGCTGACAGGCTTCAGTGTGTTGGCACAGGGAGACGGTTCAGCTGGTATCACCGAAGCCACACAAATGGTTACGTCCTATTTCGATCCTGCCACACAACTCATCTACGCTATTGGAGCCGTGGTAGGTCTCATTGGAGGGGTTAAAGTGTACGGTAAGTTCAGTAGCGGAGATCCCGATACAAGCAAGACTGCAGCAAGTTGGTTTGGTGCGTGTATCTTCTTAATCGTAGCCGCTACCATTTTACGTTCATTCTTTCTTTAATCCCTTGCCTTATGAATTACAATATCAATAAAGGCATCGGAAGAACAGTAGAATTTAAGGGGTTGAAAGCACAATACTTGTTCATTTTCGCAGGCGGACTGCTTGGTACACTGATTCTTGTAATGATAATGTATATGGCTGGCGTAAACTCTTATATCTGCCTGTTGCTTGGAGCAGGCGGTGCTTCGCTGATTGTATGGCAGACCTTTTCATTGAACAAAAAGTATGGGGAACACGGGCTGATGAAAATTGGGGCAAGAAAAAGACACCCACGATATATCATCTGTCGCAAGCCGTTACACCGCTATTTACAGTTCACTTCTAAATCGAATGCCTTATGAGAAATGTAGCCAAGACCACTACGCTGGAAAATAAGTTTCCCTTACTTGCGGTAGAAAACAATTGTATTCTGTCAAAGGATGCAGACATTACCGCTTGTTTTGAAGTACGTTTGCCGGAACTCTTTACGGTGGCTTCTGCGGAATATGAAGCCATTCATTCCGCTTGGCACAAAGCAATCAAGACGTTGCCCGATTATACAGTTGTCCATAAACAGGACTGGTACATCAAGGAAAACTATGCGCCCGACATTGCGGGTGATGGTTTGAGTTTTTTGGGTAAATCCTACCAACAACATTTCAATGAACGCCCTTTTCTCAACCATTACTGCTACCTGTTCCTGACTAAGACCACTAAGGAAAGAATGCGGATGCAAAGCAATTTTTCATCACTTTGCAAAGGTACTCTTATACCAAAAGAAATCAGGGATAAGGAAGCAATCCATCGTTTTATGGAAGCGGTAGCACAGTTTGAACGTATTGCAAATGACAGTGGATTTGTCGGATTGCGACGTTTAACGGAAGAAGACATCATAGGTACGGATGAAAAACAGGGACTGCTGGAACAGTATCTAACGCTGTCGAGGGAGGTCGGGACACCAATGCAGGACATCGGATTGGGAGCCGAGGAAGTACGTGTTGGCAACAAAAGATTGTGCCTGCATACCTTATCCGATACAGATGACCTGCCCTCAACAGTATCAGCAGATACTCGTTACGAAAAACTATCTACCGACCGGAGCGACTGCCGTTTGTCGTTTGCTGCTCCAGTGGGCTTGTTGCTAAACTGCAATCACATCTACAACCAATATCTGTTTTTGGATAACAGCGAAGACAACCTGCAAAAGTTTGAGAAGTCCGCAAGGAATATGCACTCATTGGCTCGTTACAGCCGTGCTAACCAAATCAATAAAGAATGGATAGAACGCTATCTGAACGAAGCACACAGTTTTGGACTATCATCTATTAGGGCACACTTCAACATCATGGCTTGGTCGGATGACTCCAGTGAATTTAAACAATTAAAGAACGACTGCGGTAGTGCTTTGGCACTTATGGAATGTAAACCCCGTCATAATACCACCGATGTAGCTACGCTCTACTGGGCAGGAATGCCGGGAAATGCGGGAGATTTTCCAAGTGAAGAAAGCTTTTATACGTTCATTGAACCGGCATTGTGCTTCTTTACAGAAGAAACTAACTATCACAATTCACCATCGCCGTTCGGTATCAAGATGGCAGACCGCCTAACTGGAAAGCCCATCCATCTGGACATTTCTGACTTGCCGATGAAGCGTGGTATTATCACGAACCGGAACAAGTTTATATTGGGTCCTTCAGGAAGTGGTAAGTCTTTTTTTACCAACCACATGGTTCGGCAATACTATGAGCAAGGTGCACACGTCCTGCTTGTGGATACGGGTAACTCGTATCAGGGGTTATGTGAACTTATTAAGGGGAAAACCAAAGGCGAAGACGGGGTTTACTTCACTTACACAGAAGACAATCCCATTGCCTTCAATCCTTTCTATACTGATGATGGTGTTTTTGATATTGAAAAGCGAGAAAGCATCAAAACGCTGATAGTGACCTTATGGAAGCGTGATGACGAACCGCCGACCCGTTCCGAAGAAGTAGCATTATCCAATGCGGTAAGCGGCTACATTGAACGTATCAAACAAGATGAGGTATATCCTTCTTTCAATGGATTCTATGAATATGTTCAGGGCGATTACCGTAAGGTATTGGAAGAAAAACAGGTTCGGGAAAAAGACTTTGATATTGCCAACTTCCTGAACGTACTGGAACCTTATTACAAAGGAGGCGAATACGATTACCTGCTCAATTCCGATAAACAGTTAGATCTGCTTTCCAAACGCTTCATTGTGTTTGAAATTGATGCAATCAAAGACCACAAAATCCTCTTCCCAATCGTGACCATCATCATCATGGAGGTGTTCATTAACAAAATGAGAAGACTCAAAGGTATCCGCAAACTCATACTGATTGAAGAGGCTTGGAAAGCGATTGCCAAGGAAGGTATGGCAGAATATATAAAGTATCTCTTCAAAACGGTTAGGAAGTTTTTCGGTGAAGCTATTGTAGTAACACAGGAAGTCGATGACATCATCCAATCGCCCATTGTCAAGGAAAGTATCATCAATAACTCCGATTGTAAAATCCTGCTCGACCAGCGCAAGTACATGAACAAGTTTGATGACATACAGGCTATGCTTGGACTTACAGACAAGGAGAAGGGACAGGTACTTTCCATCAACATGAATAATGATCCGTCACGACTTTACAAGGAAGTGTGGATTGGTCTGGGGGGAACCCATTCAGCGGTATATGCCACAGAAGTTTCCGTTGAAGAATATCTCGCCTATACCACCGAGGAAACGGAAAAAATGGAAGTGATGCGGATTGCTGGTGAACTGGATGGAAATGTAGAGCAGGCTATCAAGCGAATAGCCCTGCAAAGAAGAGAAAAGTAAAACAAATTATTAATCATTTTAAAATCAAAGAGCAATGAAAAAAATACTATTCATGGTGTTGACAGTACTAATGCTGGCTGTAGCACCGTCCGCAAAAGCCCAATGGGTGGTTACCGATCCTGCAAACCTGGCTTCAGGTATTCTTAACAGTGCCAATGAAATTGTACAGACTTCAAACACGGTATCCAATGTTGTCAAAAATTTCAAGGAAGTGGAAAAGGTATATAAGCAGGGCAAAGAATACTATGATAAGCTACAAGCTGTAAATAATCTAGTCAAAGATGCACGCAAGGTACAGCAAACAGTACTGCTGGTTGGTGATGTGTCAGAAATGTATGTGCAGAATTTTGGAAAAATGATGAACGATCCCAATTTTTCTGCCCAAGAATTAATAGCTATTGCCAATGGTTATGCAGCACTGCTTAACGAAAGTACCGAACTGCTGAAAGAACTCAAACAGATCGTAAGTTCTTCCAGCTTGTCTTTGAATGACAAAGAACGTATGGATATTATTGACCGTGTATACAAAGAAATTAAGGAATACCACAGCCTTGTACGCTATTACACGAACAAAAATATCTCAGTAAGTTTTGTTAGGGCAAAAAAGCAGAACAATAGCAAAAGAGTACTTGAACTCTACGGAACCGCTAACCAAAAATACTGGTAAGCTATGGAATTTGATAATCTTCACGAGGTTCTGCGCTCCTTGTATGATGAGATGCTTCCACTGTCCGCCGATATGGCGGCAGTGGCTAAAGGAGTGGCAGGCTTGGGATCCTTATTCTATATAGCTATTAAGGTGTGGCAGGCACTAAGCCGGGCAGAGCCGATAGATGTGTATCCTTTACTACGTCCTTTTGCTTTGGGTCTTTGCATCATGTTTTTCCCTACTATGGTACTTGGAACAATCAATGCAATCCTTAGCCCGATAGTGCAAGGGACGCATGCCATCCTCGAAAATCAGGTGCTTGACCTGAACGACCTACAGACAAAAAAAGATCTGTTGGAACGGGAAGCTATGCTTCGAAATCCTGAAAATGCCTATTTGATATCAAACGAAGAGTTCGATAAAAAACTGGAAGAACTGGGCTGGTCGCCATCGGATCTGGCCACGATGTCGGGGATGTATATGGAAAGAGGGATGTATAGCATTGAGCAGTCTGTAAAAAACTGGTTCAGGGAATTGCTGGAAATTCTATTTCAAGCAGCTGCTTTGGTGATTGACACCATACGTACATTCTTTTTGATTGTGTTATCAATTTTGGGTCCGATAGCTTTTGCTATATCGGTCTGGGATGGTTTTCAATCCACACTTACGCAATGGCTTACGCGATATGTCAGTGTGTATTTATGGTTACCTGTAGCCGACCTCTTCAGCTCTATGCTTGCCAAGATACAATCCCTGATTATAGAAAGGGATATTGAAATGCTTGCTGACCCGACTTTCATTCCCGATACCTCAAATACCGTGTATGTAATTTTTATGATCATTGGCATTGTGGGATATTTTACCATTCCTACAGTGACAGGCTGGATCATTCAGGCTGGCGGAGCGGGAAATTTTACCCGTAACGTGAATCAAGCCGCAATGAAAGCTGGAAATATTGCTGGAGCTGGGGCAGGTTCGGCAGCAGGAAATATCGGCGGACAGTTACTCAAATAATGTAAAACTATTAATCAGTAAAAAATGGAATTTAAAACACTAAGAAATATCGAAAACAGCTTTCGTCAAATAAGACTTTACGCCCTTGTATTTGCCGTTCTCTGCATAAGTGTTGCAGGATATGCCGTATGGCAATCCTACCGCTTTGCAGAAGAACAACGCCAAAAAATCTATGTGCTGGACAATGGAAAATCACTAATGCTGGCTCTTGCACAGGACGCATCCATCAACCGTCCGGTCGAAGGGAGGGAACACGTAAGGCACTTTCATGAATTGTTCTTTACGCTGGCTCCCGATAAGAATGCTATCGAAAGTAATATGAGCCGAGCGTTTAACCTTGCCGATAAAAGTGCCTTTGATTATTACAAAGACCTTTCGGAAAAGGGGTATTACAACCGTATTATATCAGGTAATGTACAGCAGCGTATCGAAGTGGATAGTGTGGTCTGCAATTTTGACACCTATCCCTATGCAGTCCGCACCTATGCCAAACAGTTCATCATCCGTTCCAGCAATGTGACCAAACGCAATCTTATTACTTCCTGCTATCTGGTCAATTCCGTCCGTTCGGACAATAACCCGCAGGGATTCAATATAGAAAAATTTTCGGTGGTCGAAAACAAGGACATTGAAGTTATCGAACGCTAAAAATAATCGTATGGAAACATTTTCAGATTTAAACACCTTCGCTATAACCCTTACCGAAAAAGGATATAGCGGTTATTTCCACACTCAGGGCGCGTATCCCGGAAACTTAAAAGACAGTATCTGTGAATACCTGGAAAGTTGCCAAAAGGATGCCGACAATTTGCCTAAACAGGAATTGCTGCTGACAAGCTATCTGCAATGGTCGGGAGAAGATAAGCCTCGTGTAGAATGCAACATGTGGGTAAAATACCTGAACGGCAAATTCTCTCTCAACAGAATGGAGGTTGCAAAAAAAGATGGTTTCGGACAATTGATGAAAAAATCAACTTTGACAGACCTTTCTATACTATCCGTACCCAAAGCAATTGCTTCAATCGCTTTGGTTAGTGAAGAGCCGAAGCAGGAGGCAGAAAAAAGTCCAAAGCGTTTCAAGCTATAACAAAAAGAAATTAGAAGGCTATGAAAAAATTAAGAACAACTATGGACAGGTACTTTGACAAGCTGGATGAACGTTGGCGGGTATTGCCAATACAAAAACAGCATCAATGTATGCTGTACTTCTTGGTGGGTTATCTGCTGCTTACTGCGGTGGTCATTGGCAAAGTATGGTATGAAACTTCAAAGTCCCATAACGATATAGGTATTGAGCATATCGAGAACCCCATCCACAAAAAAAAATGAAAGTCCTACAAAATTGCAGGATACATTAACAACAATTTATAAAAATAAGATTTATGAAAGTAAATGAGAACAAAAAAACGATTGTTCGGGTAACGGAAGGTAACCCTGCAGCAACCGATGATGTATTGCAAGACAGTACACAGAATAAAATTCAAAAGCTTAAAAAACCTCTTATATTCGGTTTGATGGGTGTTGTGTTCCTCTGCTGTATGTACCTGATCTTTAAACCGTCTTCCGAGAAAAAGGAAATTGATAAAATCGGACTGAACGATGTCGTACCACAAGCTACTGGTGGAGGAATGCCTGATGATAAAGGTAAGGCATACGAGGAGGAAATGCTGGAACGTAAGAATCAAAAAAAACGGAACGATCTCACATCTCTTTCTGATTACTGGAATGAAGACGGAAAAGGAGAAGCGGGAGAGGAGCTGCCTGAGGAGCAAGAAAGCTACAGTAGTGCCAACGGATCTGGAAAACAAAATAATCCCGCTTTGAACAGTTACCGCAACGTGCAAAGCACTTTAGGTTCTTTCTATAAGGACGATAATTCTGAAACACAGGAACTCCACAAACAATTGGAAGAATTAAAGGAAAAACTAGCTGAGAAAGATGTTCCAGCCAGAGCAACAGTAGATGACCAATTGGCATTAATGGAGAAATCCTATCAGATGGCTGCAAAATATCTTCCTTCAGGTACAAATAAGGGAGAAGCTGTAACTGCCAATAGTACTGTTTCTAAGCCTTCTTCCTCTACACAAAAAGAGCAGTTTGTGGCATTCAGTTCTACAAGAAAGAACACCGTATCTGCCTTGTGCCGTGAGCCTAGCGATAGTGTCTTTTTAGCTGATTGGAGTCAAAACAAGAACAGCCGTTTTTATACTGCAGGTGCTTTAGAGCAAGTGATACAACCCAAAAACAGTATCAAAGCCTGTGTACAGGAAACGCAGACCATTATCGGTGAAAGTAGTGTACGCCTCCGCTTATTGGAACCGGCCCAAACGCCTAATCGTACCATTCCCAAGGGAACAATTTTAACGGCTAATGCCAAACTTGAGGGAGGACGTTTACAGATAAAGGTTACTTCCATAGAACTGGACGGAAACATCATCCTGGTTGATATTACTATTTATGATCTGGACGGCCAGCAGGGTTTGTATGTGCCGTATTCGCCCGAAATGAATGCCCTTAGCGAAATGGCAGGCAATATGAGCCAGCAATCCGGTACAAGCCTGATGCTTACCCAATCAGCAGGACAACAGGTTGCCGCTGATTTGAGCCGTGGGGTAGTACAGGGCATTTCGGGCTATTTCTCCAAAAAAGTGAAGACACCGAAAGTTACCTTAAAGGCAGGTCATCAACTGTTTCTTGTCTCCAAAAAATAATGTAAAACATAAATAGAATTAAACAATGAAAAATCATTTTAGAACCTTGTGGGCATTTGCCCTGATCATTGGCTTTGCCATTTCCTCTTTTGCACAGGACAGTGCAAAAAGTTCCCTTACTTTAGGTAAGATAGAACCGTTCTGTATGGAAGTTACTTATGACAAAACTTCACATCTGATTTTCCCAACTGCTATACGCTATGTGGATTTGGGCAGTGAATACCTTATTGCAGGAAAAGCAGAAGATGCGGAAAATGTACTTCGTGTAAAAGCATCGATAAGAGAGTTTGCACCAGAGACAAATTTTTCGGTGATTACCAATGACGGCCGCTTTTACAGCTTCAATGTACATTATAATTCATGCCCAGAGGCATTGAGTTATGACCTGCTATCAATGCAAAAGGCAGTGGATAAAGCGGGCGGGAACGATGTGCTTTTTGAAGAATTGGGAAACAATTCTCCATCTCTGGCAGGTTTGTTATTGGAAACCATTTACAAAAACGATAAGCGTATTGTAAAGCATATCGGGGCGAAAAGTTTCGGCATACAGTTTATCCTGAAAGGAATTTACATCCATAATGGTAAATACTATTTCCATACAGAACTCGCAAACCGTACCAATGTTCCTTTCCAGATTGATTTTATCAATTTCAAGGTAGTGGACAAAAAGATTGCAAAGCGAACCGTGGTACAGGAAAAGCCAATGATACCACTACGCACTTACAAGCCACTGAGTGAGATTGACGGAAAAAGAACTGAACAAAATGTGTTCCTATTAGACCAGTTTACCATTGCCGATGACAAGATGTTGTTGATTGAGATTTTTGAGAAAAACGGTGGTAGACATCAAACACTTCAAGTAGAAAATTCCGATTTGATCAAGGCTCGTTTGATTAACGATATGCACCTTAAATTTTAGTAATCCATTAAAAATAACAACAGAAAAATGAAAAAGTATATTTATACGATGATGTTTGCCCTTATAGGTATCACTGTCGCACAGGCACAACGAATGCTTCCTAAACAGAAAGGACTGGAAGTAAACGTAGGAACGTTATCCAATGACCATCCTGGCAGGAACTACTACCTCAATATCGGTATGACCGTAAACGGTAAAAATGGCAATTATCAGCTTTGGGCTTTGGAATATACGCATCAGTATGATGAGTATAAAGACTTCCGCTTACCGCAGGAAACCTACACAGCCGAAGGGGGATACAGTTTCTTTCTGCTGGGCGATGCCCGTAAGAACATTAGCCTGAATGCAGGAATAACTGGTGTGTTGGGGTATGAAAGCATTAACCGTGGCGAAGCTCAGTTGTATGACGGGTCAATAATACTGACTGAGGATAATTTTATCTATGGTACAGGCGGAAGGCTGTCTTTTGAAGCATACCTATCCGACAATTTAGTAATGATTCTTCAAGGACATACAAAAGTTTTTTGGGGTACGGATCTGGAACAGTTTCGACCTTCAGCGGGTCTGGGATTAAGGATTAACTTTTAAAATATAAAACTATGACAGCATTTTTTAATAGATTCAGAATTGGATTACTGCCAATGTATGTATTGCTGACAATCCTAATAAGCTTCGTTACATCCTGTAGCAAAGACGAACTGGAAATACAAAATGATTTCCCTTTTGAGGTAAAAGTGATGCCCATACCCAAAGAAATTGTTAATGACAATACCGTTGAGATCCGGCTAGAGATACAGCCAACTGGCAATTACAGTAATACACAATACTATCTTCGCTACTTTCAGTTTGACGGACAAGGAACTTTGCAGTATTATGATGCTTTACCATATCTGCCCAACGATTTGTACCCGTTGCAGGCGAAGCAATTTAGGCTGTATTATACTTCGAAGTCCACTGTATCGCAATCCTTTGACGTATGGATTTCGGACAATTTTGGAAACGAAAAGCAATTGAGCTTTGAATTCAATAGCAGTAATTGATAAAATTATTGACGGTTAATATAAATTAAATTGACCTGCTATATTTAGCAGGTCAATTTTTTATTATTTTTTTAGATTTAAATCTTTGGTAATCAGGTGGTTTTTTAAATGGTATAATTGTAAAATTATTTTAGGTACTAGAGAATTATATAAGCATTGAAATAATAATAATGATTATGAAAATTTTTCTCATATTTTAACTATTTTAGGTGAAATATTTTAAGATTATATGTTTATATCAAAATTGTCACTAAGAAACTTTAGGAATTTCAGAAATGTTTCTCTGAATTTTAATAAAGGTGTAAATACCATTATCGGGGAAAATGGCTCAGGAAAAACAAATCTTTTTCATGCAATCAGGTTATTAGTTGATGAAAGTATGCCTAGAGGCGTAAGATTATATGAAAGTGATTTTAATCGTTCACTCGGAAAATGGACTGGACATTGGATAATAATTCAAATAGAATTTCAAGAACTTGACTCTAGTGAAGAAGCACAATCAATCGCTATGCATAAGATTGGTGCTGTCGATGATTTTGATACTACTCAAGGAACATATTCTATGTTTTTCCGTCCTAGGATTGAAATAAGACGAAATCTTTTTAAACTTTCTCAAAGTGATGACAAAACAGTCGAAGAATTGGAAAAACTACTAAGTGGAGTTTCATTAAATGATTATGAGTCAGTTTTTGCAGGAAGAGGAAATGTTGATTTCTCAGATGAGGAAACATACTCTCAATATGTAGGCAATTTTACTGAGATTACATTTCCTGATCCTGACGACGAACAAACGGATGTCTATGGTATAAAAATGTATGGCATCTCAATTCCTAATGAATTCGCCTGTACTTTTGCAAAAGCACTTCGGGATGTAGAGTCTGATTTACGCTCATATAGAGATAATCCATTATTGAATCTGTTAAGAGATAAAGAAAAAAATATTTCCATTGACAAAAAACATGAAATCGAAGAACAGGTTGATATTTTAAATAAGAATATTTCAGGCTTAGAGGAAGTAAAAGGAGTTTCAAAAGGTATTACCCAAACCATTAAGGAAGCCGTTGGTGAGACATACGCACCTAACGTAAATATTAAATCCGAATTGCCTTCAGAAATGGAAAAGATCCTTCAATCTTTAAAATTATGGGTAGGCGACCCTGATGAGGAAGGACACGAAGGAAGATTATGGGAATTGAGTCTTGGAGGAGCGAACCTGATTTATCTTTCACTCAAATTATTAGAATTTGAAAAAATAAAGAAAGACAACAAGATTGCAAATTTCATTTTGATTGAAGAGCCTGAAGCACATATACACACCCATATTCAAAAAACACTATTTCAGAAGTTAGATAAGGAAAGAACACAGGTGTTTATTTCTACTCATTCCACCCATATATCTTCGGTATGTGAAATAAGTTCTATGAATATTTTAGGGAGGGGTAAACAAAGGGCTCATGTATTTGCACCTTCAAGTAATCTTAAAGCAGATAAGATAATTAAACTGGAACGATATTTAGATGCCAACAGAACTAACTTATTGTTTGCAAAAGGGGTTATTCTTGTTGAGGGAGATGCTGAACACATATTGATTCCTGAAATTATAAAAAAAGTACTTGGGGTATCTTTAGATGAACTTGGAATCTCTTTAATAAATATTGGTAGTACTGGATTTGAGAATGTTGCTCAATTATTTCATAAAGACAGAATACATAGAAATTGTAGTGTTCTGACTGATAATGACCTTTCAATCGTTAAGTTGCCTAAAGACCCGAAGGATGATAATCAATACGAGAGAGATTGTCGTAATTCTCAAATCTCAGGAGTAGACAGAAAAGAAAAATTAGAACTTTTTTGTAAGGATAATAATTTCGTCAAACCATTCTATGCTAAATATACTTTTGAGGTTGATTTTTTACTTGAAGGAAATTCATACGAAATTATTCAAACAGTTGAAAAGGCATTTAAAAAACAACAGGATAAAGATCGAATTAAAGGATTGCTCGAAAATAAGGATGTTTCGATCTCTGGAAAAGAAGTTTTACGGTTAGCTGAAAAATTTAAAAAAGGCTGGTTTGCAATCATGGTTTCTGAAAAAGTAAGTAACATTACAGCTATTCCTGAATATATTTTAGACGCCACTGTATTTGCGTGTCCAACTCTTAATGAAAGTATATTACTTGCCATTGCAAAATATAGGCTTACAAAATTAAAAGATTATCATTACATAGGTGATACAACCGATTATAAGTCACTCCTTGATAAGATAATCTTAATTGAAGATGTAGCGGAGGCATTAGAATTCTTTATTGAAGAGTTACCTCATGATGTGTTGTCTAAATTAATAAGTAAATTAAATGCTTAAAGGTTTAAATCCCCAACAAACTGATGCAGTAATTGAGCCGGGAAATGTTCTTTTAACCGCATGCCCGGGAAGTGGTAAAACACGGGCACTTACTTACAAGATTGCTTATGAGTTAGAGCGTCTTACTAATTCTAAAAAAATCATCATAGCCGTTACCTTTACTAATAGAGCTGCTGATGAAATAAAAAAGAGAATACGTGAACTAAATGCTGATGATACTAATTTGTGGGCTGGCACAATTCATTCCTTTTGCTTGGAGTGGATTCTCAGACCTTATATGTGTTATTTGGATGAACTGAAAAATGGGTTTTCAATTTCAGATGAATACAATTCTGAAAATTTGATTGATGAGTTGAAAAAAACTTATGGACTTAATTTTTGGGATTCCGTGTCTACGAAATATCTACCAAATGGAGAAAAAGAAGAAACAGTTTATAGGGCATTAATAGATGAATACCACGATGCGCTTGCTAGTAAAAAATTGATTGATTTCGACCAGATACTCCATTATGCACATAAATTGATTTTAGGATATCCTAAAATCTCGGAAATCCTTAAAAATATGTTTCATTTGGTATGTGTAGATGAGTACCAAGACACACAACAGCTGCAGTATTCAATTTTGGCAAAAATAATGAAGGGAGCATCTGGGAATTGTAAGATGTTTTTTGTTGGAGATTCTGATCAAGCAATATACGGTTCATTGGGAGGTGTGGCAAAAGAACTTGAGGAGATTAAAAAGGAGTTTGGGGTTGTTTTCACAAGTAAAGAATTATCGGGAAATTATAGGTCTAACCAACAAATTATCGATTATTATCGAAACTTTCAAACTACTGACATTGATATAAAGGCATTAGGAACAAATGCAGATGATACTGCTGTGATAACCTATAACAGAGTAGTTCATAAGGATAATTTGACAGTTAGTATTTCAGAAATAATAAAGCAGAAAATTGCTGATGGAGTTCCTGAACATGAGATATGTGTTCTTGCACCGACTTGGTATCTTGTAATTCCTATGGGAAGGAAATTAAAATCACTTTTGCCCGATGTAAAATTTGATGCAGTCGGTTTATCTCCACTACTTAAAAATAGAGAGAATACTTGGTTTAAAATTGCAAGATTATTTCTTGTCTTACCTTCCCCAAAATCTTTCCTAATAAGAAAGCGTTGGGCATCAGAACTTATCAACGAGTTAGAAAGTTTAGGAATTATACTTTTTGAGGATAAAGAATTCAAATCAAAAGCATTATTGAAGTTAATAAACTCAATTTCATCCGAAGAGACTGATGGATTACAATATTTGGAGAAATGTTTTCTTGAATTATTTGAGAAATTAGGAATTTCAATTTCTTCAAATGAGATGCTTGAAGTACACTGGACAACTTTTTTTGATGGTGCAAAAACAAGACTTGAAAATTCCGATTTTGATTTAGCAAAAGATATAGAGAGTTTTAGAAAAATGTTTAAACATGAGGAAGGCGTTGTTGTTAATACTTGTCATGGTATTAAAGGAGAAGAGTTTGATACAGTCATTGCTTTTGGATTATTACATGGGAAATTACCCAATTGGAATGAAACTGGAATTAGGGCCGCTGAAAAATTATTATATGTAATTTGTTCAAGGGCTAAACGTGAATTACATCTTATATCAGAGACAGGTCGTGTAACAAATTCGGGGAGAGCTTATAATCCAACTTATCAACTTAGCTCAATTGAGTATGATTATAGTTGAATTGAGGGATTTTGCTTTGGCATAATCCGCAAGGTTGTTATTTAATTCATAGTGTAAAATTTCACATCACACTTTTTCCTTGTCGAAAATGATTTCATGAAAAAAGTAATAAGAATTATACCTCCAAAGCGGCGTTCTTTTGCTTCTTTTCTTTGGTCGCTGATGTGGAAAGAAAAGAAGTCCCCTAAAAAAAAATGAAAGGGATAATGAATATCCCTTAGAAATAAGATTGCAACCTGTTTGATAAAATGCGAAGAAAAGAAGGATGCGGGGGTGCATTTTGGCAAAGTGGTTGCGCCGATTAGACGCAAAAAGACTTTCCCGACCATAGGAGGGAGTGTCTTTTTGCGCCCGATTATGGCTATAAGGCGACTTTTATGGGATGGGTATTGAAATCCTTCAGATTGTGAAAAAATCCCCTGTAAGGTGTCATACCGTGTCGAAACAAGCTCCATAAAAGCGAACAACCCATTTGAGTTAAGGAGGAATTGATAAACAAATCCTGTTTTTCCAACGCTTCCGCTAAACTGCAACTTGGCGTGTCGTCTTCTTGTTCGGACCGCTTCAATAATTCTCCATATTCTTCCGTAATCATTGGTAGGCTTGCCACCGTTTCATATTTCTCCGAATTAGGTTGGAGAATGTTTCCTATGGTAGATAGCAACACTTGCCCTGTATGCTGGCTATTGCCAAAATCCAGCCAATATTTCGGTTCGTCCCTGTGGTGTCTATGATTACTAATTTCTTTCAGTATCTCAGCAACCCCAAATCTCGCCTGTACATTGTCCACACAGGTAATGTAAAGAGTTGCCTGCGCTTCTTCGGGTATCCTGCCCAAACTGTCCTTTTCAAACTTTACGGTTTTGGCTTTCCAATTTGTACCTGAAAAGCGGTTTGCACGGTTAATGAGGGCAACGGATTTGTACAATCCTGTTTCACTTTCTGCAAACCGCTGTCTTCCTAAATTGGCATTGGTCACTGTATCATCATCCCATAAGCGGACACGTAATCCTGCGTGTCCCAATTCAATTAAGCTGTGGTTCATTTCCATTAAAGCGGTCAAAACCTTTGAGCCTGTCCCGCCTGCACCGATTAGGTTTACCGCAATAGGATTGGTCGGGCTTATCAGATAGTTATCGGTAAAATGTACTTTTAGTTTCTCGGTATTCATAACAAAAGATTTTTAAGGGTTTTGTTGTTCTTTTTCAATACATCTTTAGGAAAGGTTTCGCTAGTTTCAATTAGTTTTTTCCAAAGGATTACACAATTCCCTTTTATAGGATTTTGTTTTCCTAGTAAATGGCTGAAATAGCTGTTAAAAAAGTAGCCTTCCCAAGCATTGGTAAATTCCTCCACGGAAGCGGAATTTTTAATGTCTATACTTACAGTTCCCATACATACTTTGCCGTCTTCATAAATATTGAAGAAAGGAGCATAATACAATAATGTATTTTCTGTTGGTCTTCTGTCAGTAGTAAGTGCAAATACAGCAAGGCTGTTTTTACTGGCATACCAAAGCATTGGCGGTACATACGCTTTGCCGTTGGGTATGCCCAAGCCGTTCACAAAATATAATTGCTGTTCCTGTGTTTTGGTGTACCAAAGCACCGTGCCTTTTTCGCTCTGATTGACATGCAATATATTGCTCTGCAAAATTCCTTTTGGCTTTAAAAAGGCTTTGTCCTTTTCTTTATCGGTGTGTAAAGCCATTGATAATGCTTTAGCTTCATTTACGGTTAATGGATGGGCATTGATAGGATTTCCGTTTTTGTCCATATCAAAATGCTCCACATACATATCGGTATTCGTTCCTTTGGTTTGGTAAAAAACCAATGCAGATTTTGGGTTGTAAAGCGTTCCGAAATTCTCGGTTATGTCGTTTGTGTTGTTCATTTTCTTGTCGTTTTATAATCATACAGTAGTGTGCAGAGTTCGTCCAAAAGGGCAAACAGGCGGTTTTCAAAATCAAGGCTAGTTTGTGTAATGTTGCTTCCGTCAAAGCGCTTAAAAATGGTTGGTTCTGCCATTGCTCCATACTCGTTAAACTCATTGTTAATACTATCGGCAAGCCTCTCATATAACCAACCTGTGGTATCTGCTATAAAGGAAATGTATTTTTCCATTCCAACAGTTTCGTAGTTGTTTTCATCATTATAGGGGTCTTCTTCGAGTCTTGGTGCGTTTCGGAAAATGCTCTCGTGTGGATATTGTGCATAAAGGGCAAAGGCATCGCAAGCCACTTTCTGGCATTCCAAGTCGAATGTGTCACGGGTTTTGAAGTTGTTTAAACGCTGTTCAAACACCTGTAAATTGATACGATTGAATAGCTTCTGTTCTATCCTTTCGCCTATCCATTCGGCTTTTACAATCTCTGCAATACAGCTGTCCGTTTCTTCGGTATAATCATCCTGTTCGACCCAATCGTTCATCATTTCGTACAGCCAATATAAATAGCTGTTCTCTTGTCTGTAATAGGGTATATCGACAATATGGTACAGATAACTGCAAACTGAAACAAGCAATTGCGCCGTATTTTTGCGCTTTGGGTCATGGAGCATTTGAAAGAGTGGCACAATAGGGATATAGTACAGGGTTGTGCCTGTATTGTATCGTTCTTCGCTCGTGAAAAATGTTTTCTTACTATCCTGTATCAAACGTAAATTATTCCAATTGACATTGTTCTTTTTTAACTTGGTTTCAGCATCCCACATAGCCAAAGCCATATTGTAAGGATAGCCATAATCTTTCGTTTTTAATGGTTCAATGTCGTAATGTTCTGCAAGCTGGGAAAGGGACTTGTAAAAATCCCTCTCCGTTTTTGCAGTTCTCTTACAAGCCTGTATGGATTGCACTGCTTTCAGTTTTGGCAGAAACGTACACTTTAGAAAACCGTTGGTAGCATTGCTATCGGTACAGATTTCTGTTTGTCTTTCAGTACTTCGTTTGTGTCTTTGGCTCTTTGCATCCAATTTGCGAACTCGCCCAATTGTTGGTGCAGTTGCCGTTGTGTTTTCTGTTCGGGTATGCTGATAGTACCCGATAGGATATTGCGCTGCATAGTTCATCGTTTTTGAATTTTTAGTTTAACCTTTCGTTCCTATTACGCTTTCTAATTTATATTCTATCGCATCATCGCGGATAATAGGAGCAGATACTTTGGCGGTGGTTAATATGGGGTAGGTATTGGCATAAAAATTCAATACTGCTTCCACACTCCAGCGAGGTTCGGGGTCGGTCAGTCTGATGTCCTGTCCTTTGTCTTTAAGTATAAATACTCGTTCTAATTGAGTTGCTAATAACATAACTATTGGATTTTGGGTTAAACTTGAGGCTGTTCCGTTGCAAACAGGCCTGTTGAAGAAAATTTGTCTGAGAGTTCCGATTTACGTTTGCGAATCTCGTCCGCTTTTTCTGGGTACTCGCTAATTTCGGGTACTTTCATCCACGCTTCACGAAATTTGCACTCTTTCTCCAATTCGTCTGCCTTTGCCATACCGTCTTTAAACTTCTTGTCCTTGGCTTCCTGTTCTTTCTGCTCTTTATCGGTTTTTTCTTTTTCCATTGCCGATTGCTTTTTAGCTTCTTCCAATTGCTTCATAAAGGCTTCCATATTTACCATTAAGCCCGAAGCAGTTTGCAAAGGAGTTGTTATCTGCTGAAAGAAACCTTCGTCTAATTCGTCTGCCGTTCCCCTTAAATTAAGGGGTGGTATCAGTTGTTTTGCGTTATCGCCACATTGCTCATTTTGAAGAATTATAGAAACAATAAGATTATTGTCTATACCCTTTGATATAGTGAGTTGTAAGTCTCCTGTAATATCCATTTGGACTATCTGATTGAAAAAATTTGCATTCATAGTTCTTGAATTTAAATTAACATTTTTTATATTTTACGATTTTAAAAGCGACCACCTTTGCAGGCAGTCGCCTGTAAGGATTAATTAAGGTTTAGGATTTCTGTACCAGCTGTTGAAAAAGCACTACATAATTCAAATGCTTTCTGAGACTTTAACTGTGCTGTACCACCCATTACAATGGATTGCAGTTTGGCTTCATTATCTTTGTAATTGCGAACATTTTGATAGTAGCCTGTCACGGCGTTGTACGCTCCAAACAAAGTGCCTTTGGTTGTTTCCATCTGCTGTGTATCACTAACCATAGCATAGGTAAAAGCATCTTCTACTGTGTTTTTGAACAAGGTGGAAACTTCATCTTCCGCACCTTTTTTCAATAAATCAAATGTTTCCTTATTTGGACAAAGCGCTAATTGGATTAGTTTTTTTACCTCTTGGTCAGTTACTTTTACTTTAGCCCATTGGTTGAATATGCCCTCTAATTGGTTGCTCAGTGTATTTGCTAATCCCATAACTTTATGAGCATCATCCAAACGCTGTTTTGCTCCCGAAGTATGTTTGATGCGTACTACGTTACTCATCGAGCGAAGGGAGGCGTTAAGGGTGTTTTGGCATACGATACGGATAGGTGTAAACGCTGCGGTAATGCTTCCGCTGCCATCGTGCGAAGTAGTCAAAAAAATATACTTTTCGGTAACATCGTCGCCATTGCCTACTCGGATATAGTCGGGCAGTTTTGCCGTAATAAAAATGCGCTTCCCGTTGCCTAATGCTCCTGCGGTTTCATATAATATGCCTTCGTCACCGCCTACAATAGCATCAAAGAAATTGAACGCCTCACGGTTTTGGACGATGTGGTAATCTTTGCCTACCACACCCAATACGGCATTGTTATCGGTGCGGATATTGGCAAAGTAGTTAGGTACTTCCAATTCGCTGTTGCCTATCTCTATACCGTTTGCCGTTTCAATAATGCCCGAACCTTTGGTATATAGGGGTGTTTTAATGACTTCATAGTCTAAGCCTGCGTGTTTTATGGCTTCTTCGCTTGTTGGGTATTGCTCTACAATCTGCCCCAAACCGTGCCACGCTTTTTGGTTTACGCTAAAGAACGAATAGTTTCCTGTTTTCTCGTTGAAATTGATATTATGTGCCATGATAAAATGATTTAAAAAGTTTAAATATTATTTAGATACTCGTTGTTAAAATGGGAGGTCGTCCTTTGTATCGTCATTGTTGTTTACTGTAGGAGCTTGTACCGCATCTGCTTTTTTACCTCCCCCGTGCAGTTTGATTTGGGAGGTGTTGAAATTCAGTCCTGCGTGCGGTTGTCCGTCACTGCCTGTCCACGCTCTTGCGCTCACTTTGCCTGTAAGTTCTACCACCGTACCTTTTGTGAGTATCTGCGCTACTTTTGGACTAAGCCAGTATGCGCAATCGAAATACGTTGTCTGCTCTATGCGTTCGCCCGCTTTGTTTTTGTAGCTGTCGTTGATGGCTACCGAAAAGTTTACTACTGTTTTGCTGTTCGACACGTTGCGTACCTGCGCATCCGCTGTCACTCTTCCTGTAATGTTCATAATTTCTACGATTTTTAGTGATTAATTTTTTTTGAAATTTTATTCGGCAATGAGAGGAGGTGCTGTTTTGTTTCATCAAATCCATTTTTAATATTTTACTTTTCATTGCTGACATTTTTTTTATTCGTCTAAAGAGCCGGAGTATGCTATGTTTCGTTTCGGGAGCATAAAAAGGTTAGTGTTTAGCAATAGCAAGGTTTTGACAAAAAATACAACCCGGATGGGTGGAGATTTTTTGTCAAACCTGAAGGGCTTGACCTTGCTATTGCGTTAAGAACACGGAGTTACCTTTGCTGCTGAAATGAGACAAAAGAATACCGGTTCTTGAATAATAAAAATGATGGGGAAGCACTGGAAATTATATGGTATAAATAGAATAGAGATCAAATAATGTGCTGGGTACTAAGAGTAAAGAATTGCCATAATATAAAACTAACTTTGATGCTAAATACTATTTGCAAATCGTCTTTTGATACTTTTGATTTATTATTTTTTCAAAAAAAATAAATTGTGATTCTTATTAAAAAACATATTTTACTTACATTCACCAAAGCGGAAATTAACTTAAAATTGAAGATTTATGCACAAAAAATTTGTTGATACTATACATGAAGAAAAGGCCAAAAATGACAGCAATTCACGGGATCTCGCCCGTACACTAAATGTATTATCCAAAACAGTTTTTGGTGAAGTAAACCGGTTCATTTTTGAGTTGCTGCAAAATGCTGATGATTCTTCCTCAGACGGAAGCCCAATTAGTGTTCGCTTTCAACTATTGGATAATTACCTTGTGTTTTCCCACGACGGTAAACATTTCACTAAAGAAGATGTTCAGGGCATATCGGGGATTGGCAACCGTGCAAGTGATAAGGATAAAAATGTGGAGAAAACAGGTTATAAGGGTATTGGTTTTAAATCTGTCTTTGGCTCATCGGACTATGCACACATAGTTTCTGGAGGCTTCTCATTTCGATTTGATAAAAAATTTGAGGGTTTTGCTAACCCCGAAGAATATCCCTGGCAGGTTGTGCCGATCTGGACCGATCAGGTTGCTAGTGAAGTTGCAGGCTCTTATGACGAGGATTGGGTAAATACAATTATCGGTATCAGCGACCGTGAAAATATCAAACGAGAGATTATTAAAGTTTTTGAGGACTGTCAAATTATACTTTTTCTGCGTAAGGTTAAAACTGTTACACTCTTTGACAGGGATAAAAAAATATTTGAAGTAACCAAAAAAGCCTCGCAGGATGTTGTAGACCTTTACAATAATGGTAAGTTACATAGTTCTTGGATATTTAAAATAATGGATCTGCCAATTAGTGATGAATTGTCTGCAAAACTTAATCAGCTTTCCGATACTGAATGCCCTCAGAAATTAAAAGAAGCAAAGGCGACAAAATTAACCTTCGCCGCACAAGTTAAAGATCAGCATTTAGTACCTATTAAGAGGGCTGTAATTTATTCGTACCTGCCAACAAAAGCAAATAAGGAATTTCCCTTTCTGATCAATGGAGATTTTCTTACTAATGCAGAGCGAACCGAATTGATGCCTAATATTTGGAACGAATTCTTGTTTACTGAAATTGCTAGACGGCAGTTAGAATGGTTTAGCGATTTACAACAAACTCAATATCGTTTCGATGTCCTTAAATTATTAAACGGCAAGTATCCGGCATATTCAGGTTTAAAAATCGATATTGCATATAACAAAAGCCTTGAGGAATCAGCTGTGGCAATCGATTTTTTGCCAGAACAGTCTGGTGAGGATACAGTTGTAATCTCACAAAGTGTAGTGGACAATACCGGCTTTTCGGAGTACTTCTCTCCATCCTTAATAACAGATTATCTCGGCATAACCGATTCGCATGGAATAGTAGATCTGCGGATGGAAAGTCAATCCTGCTTAATACCGTTAGGAGCCAGACAGTTTACTTTTTCCCAGGTGCTGGAACTTGTAAAATCTGATGCTATTGATGATGCCAATGGAGCAATTAATTTAATACGGTTCTTTTATAACAAGACAATCAACGGTAATAATCCAACCTGGCTGCCACAATTGGAATCGGCACCTTTTATTATGGATGAGTCTGGACAATACAAAAGTCCGCAGGAAATTTTCATGCCGGCAGAGACAGTAACTCCAGACATCAATTTTGAAAACCTCAATTATGTCCATGAGGATGTTTTAGCTTTTTACGGCGATAAAAAGCATGTAATTAAATGGCTCCAGGTATTGGGGGTGCGGGAACCCACTGATCTGGAAGTTGTACGAAAAGCCATCCTTCCGATGATTAAGAACGATGATATCAATGAGCAAAACAGATTAGTCATCACTCGCTTTATTTTTAAAGTATATCAGGCAAAATTACTCTCAGATAGTGATTATCTGGATTTGAAGTTTTTGAAGGTTTTAACTACCAATGGTCTAAAGATGCCAAGTCATTGTTATCTTTCAGATAAGTACAATCCTGAAAAGAAACTCTCAACGATTTTGCCAAATGCAAATTTTTTGGCCCAAGACTATATAGAGACTGAAGAAGATTCCACAGACTGGAAGGTGTTTTTCAAAAAGATTGGCATAAGAGAAAATATTTCTATTGATCTTATCGATGAGAAAATAGAAAGACAAAAATTTGCAAGATCATATCCTGAGGCAACTGATTATCTAAACTGGCTGGATAGTACAGAAGCTTATCCTTCGTTGTATCGTCTATATCGCAACAGTGGACAACATTATATACAGAACTACACTGCAATTGAATTCAGGTCAAACCTATTGCAGGCAGCTTTTTCTAAGTTCTTTTGGACCAAAATGCTTGATAGTTGGGAAACATTTAAACATAAATGCGACATTACGCAGTATTATTATCGCGGAGGCAGTAATATTGTTCCGAGTTTTATTGAATATTATGTTAAAAATTTTGAATGCATTCCCTGTACAGATGGTCAGTGCTATAAGTCTACTGATGTTTTTGCGCCTTCTTTAAAATCAATTATCGGTCAGCATCTACCGGTTGCAGATTTACCGGCATCGATGACTGTAGGACAAATAGATTTTTTTAAATTCAAGAAAATTTTTAGCATGGAAGAGTGCCTGCATCTACTTAATCTGATCGGCTCGCAGCCACTTAATAGCGATACTAATAAACAGTTATTTTCGATTTATGACCAGCTTATCAGTCAGCCTACTGATGTAGTAAGTTCTTTAAGATCGAAAATTGCGCAGTGGAAGACCAGTAGTTATATGCTTACTATCGACAACACTTTCGAGCGAGCAGCTGACCTGTACATATTTGCTGTACATAACGCTCAGGCGCCAATGGGGAGCAATAGATTTCTTAAAGTTCCACCAAGGTCAAAAGACGAAATAAAAGCGTTATCCGAGTTTTTAGATATTCCAATGATAACTTATGATTTGCTAGAATTTGTTCCTTTGAATATAAGGGAGGACGTTGAACTTCAACAAGCGCTTATGAAACGCGCGCCATTTCTTGCATTCATTTACTCCAAAAAAAGTACTGATAACTATCAAAAAGTGCTTTCTAAGATTACATCAAGTTTTGAGAATACAAAATTTATAAATGCAGAATCACTAAGCTTGGTTTACAAAGATCAGGAGCAAGTGATTGTAGATTCAAAGATCGACTGCTGGCCGGGACAATATGGCGAGTTTTATTTTACAGGCAAATGGAATTCGCCTGTAACTTTATACAGTCTTAGCAACAGCCTATGCGATCTTTTAAAATTGGAAGGTATGGAACGGGAATTCGGATTAACGATGCAACTTCAGCCTGAAGACATCTATTCATGGCTTCAGGAACAGGGTTATCCTGTGGGTGAAATCCCTGAAGACGGCTTTTATCTGGGGACCAGCTCTGAATATTCGGAGGAAACAGGAGATACGGAAAGTCCTTATACAGGTGTAGATATCGATTTTGAAAATGTTTTTGTACCTGAGGTACAAGTTGAAGATATTAATTTTGAAAACGTTACTGCTGTGGTAAATAACCTGTCCCAAGTGACGGTTACTACTTCCAAAATTTACAAACCGATTGAAAATTCGCAAGTCAAAGTTGATATAGGACGATGGTCTGAAGAATATGTTAATAAATATCTTCAGGAGAACAAGGATAGCTTTACTGAAATCACCTGGCATAACGAGACGGCTGAAAGTTACCTCCCTTATGATTTTACGGTTATGGAAAAGGGGATTGAAAAATGCATTGAGGTAAAAGGTACACCATCTCTCACAAAGGAGATGATAAAACTGTCTTTACAAGAGTGGAAGCAAATGTTTATTCATGGTAATAATTATTCAATTTTTAGAGTCTATGGTGCTGGCACAATTAAAAGCAGATTGGAACGCAACGATAATATTAAAGGTGAAATAGAAAGTGGGAAGCTATTAGAATTTCCAGTCGAGATTTTTCTCCCCTAGTACGATTATGCAAATTTTTATCGCACAGTATTATTGAAATTACTCGCTCTGCTCTCTAAAAGTAATAATTACAATAGATATAAAAAGCGATCACAAAATCATAAATGATAGATAAACTATATTCGAAAGTTACTATAATATTGCGCATCAGCAAGATAAATATAGAGTCAATTACAAAATTATTTAATTTTTTTTTTTTAATTTGAGAACATAAAAATTGGTCAATCCTTAAAAAAAAACTACATTGTGCGGTTATTTCAATACTTCTAGAAACAAATAAAAATAGTGAATAAAGGAGAAACAAATATACCTGATACTTGGAAATGGGTAAGTATAGGAGATATTGCTGTGACAAGTAGTGGCGGTACTCCCGATAGGCAAAATTCAAACTATTTTAAAGGTAATATACCATGGGTAAAATCAGGAGAATTAAATTATAATATAATTACCGGAACTGAAGAATATATTACAGATGAAGCATTAGCCTTTTCTAGTGCGAAGATATTTCCTAAAGGCTCATTACTAATTGCTTTGTATGGTAATACTGTTGGAAGGATGGCTTTTCTTGGTGTTGATGCATCAACTAATCAAGCAGTCGCATCAATTACACCTTTTCTTGTTAATCCAAAATACCTTTATTACTATCTCTTTTCATCAAAGGAAGACCTTTTAAATAAAAGAGAAGGAAGCGCCCAGCCAAATATCAGCCAAAAAGTATTGAACGAATTTACTTTCCCTCTAACATTTATTGAGGAACAAAATAGAATCGTGGACAAGATTGAGGAAATTTTTAGTGAATTAGATAAAATCATTTCTCAGTTAACTGAATCACTCAATAAAAGCGATTATTTAAAAGCTAAACTACTTGACAGACATATTATAAATGATGCAAAATATGTAAAGTTGGCCGAACTAGTCGATTCAATAAATTATGGATATACAGCTAAATCCTCCAAAATAAAAAAGGATAATAGTTTGCATTATTTGCGCATAACCGATATACAAAATGGCAAAATTGACTGGAATACAGTTCCGTATTGTGAAATTACGGAGAAAGACGACATTTCAAAATTTAAATTGCAAGAAGATGATATATTGTTTGCTAGATCTGGAAATACGGTAGGTAAATCAATTTTAATTAATAGCTTACAAGATTCGTTGTTCGCATCGTACCTAATAAGGATTAGATGTGCAAAAACTATACTTAGTCCAAAGTTTCTGTACTATTTCATGCAAACTAATTTTTACTGGAAACAAATTAACGAGGGCACTACTGGTATTGGACAACCAAACTTTAATGGAACTAAGCTTGCAAATTTGATGGTTCCTTCACTTGATATTCACACACAAAATAATATTGTAGAATTTATTGAAGTCAACTTTGATGAAATTGAAAAATTGAAAAATGAAATTGAAAACAATATTCTAAAAACTAAGCTCTTAAAATCAAAAATTCTGCAAGATGCCTTTTCTGGCAAATTAATACCTCAAAATTTTCAAGGCAGTATAGACGATTTATTACTCCGCATTAAAGAGGCGAAGGAAAGTTATGCAAAAGGTACTCTTGAGAAAAATAGAAACAAAGCGAAATTAAAGAAAAAAGAAGTAGATTTATATGAGATAATCTCTAGTAATTATAAAAACAGACCATTTTCATATTCCGAAATTTTTACATTAACTAAGCTACCGAAAAACAAACTAAGAACTAAATTTCAAGAATTGGAACAAAAAAAATTAGTGATAAATTATTTTGATGAAAAATCTGAAACGATAAAATATACTGTTGTATGAAAATCCGAAGACTTTTAATATATGATATTGACTACAAACCCTTAATGAACGGAGTGGATTTATTTTTTCCTAAAACGGAAGATAGTTTTATCCATGCAAATTGTTTTATTGGGATTAATGGTTCGGGTAAGTCTCAAATATTGGAATTAATTGCAGAAATATTTTTATACTTAGATGGTTTGTTCAGGCAAGAAAATAAAAACGAGAAAGAAAATTCACCATTTGGTTTTAGAATTGAGTACGAAATTCTAGTTGAAACCGCTAAATATCTTGTAATTATTGACTGTGAAAAGACTAATCTTAAAAAGAAAGAAATAATAATTGAGATTATAAATTCAGGTGGGGAATCAATTGCATTTGAAATAGATGATTTTAATAAATTTTTGCCTTCTAAAGTTATTGGTTATACTTCAGGTGATAATGAAACATTAAGCTTACCATTTGATTTGTACTATGACGAGTATGCAAAATACACAGCGAATCGTGCACTCAATAGTATCAAATTCAAAGAAAAATACAAAGATGCTGTTGATTATGAACCCATGTTATATTTCATGAATTATAATACAAACTTGGGGATAACAATAAGCAGTTTAATTTTTGAAGATACTCATCCTACGATTGCAATTATTAAGAAAGAATTACAAATTAAAAAATTAACGAGTTTTACAATAACAATCCAAACTAATCAGAGAAATGCGCCATTTTATAGTACAAAAGGAGATGGCGGAATAAAACTTACAACCGAGCTGGAACTTTGGAAAGATAAACTAATTAAATGTTGTCCAAAAGCTGTACAAGATGAGGATGATACAAAGTTTAAGAGGTGGATATTAGAATATGAATTAGATGAAGTAACGATCAAACTATTTAAGCATCATTTTAATAGTCCTCTGGAACTCTACACAGCTCTTTATAAATTGGAGTTATTAAATAATTTGATAATAAAGGATGATATAGTAAAAAAAATTAAGAGTGACAGGAAGGAAAGAAAGCTTGTTACCCGAATGCCAATGGTATCAGAAGATGATAAAGTTCTAAGTTATTCTGAACTTAAACTAGAACTAGAAAATGGGAGTATAGTAGATTATTTGAGTTTGAGTGATGGAGAACATCAATTTTTAAATGTGTTTGGAACAATTTCAATGATCGGACAAGATAACTGTCTATTTCTTTTAGATGAGCCAGAAACGCATTTTAATCCAAAATGGAGGAGAACTTTTATAAGTACCTTGAAAAAGTTGACTGATGGCAGACAGCAAGATATGTTTATAACATCACATTCACCATTTGTGGTTTCTGATACGAAAAAAGAAAATATTTTTATATTTAAGAGAGAAAAGGATAAGATTAATATCTCTGAACCTTCACAGGAGACTTACGGTGCTTCATTTGATGAAATCTTGAAAATGGCATTTGATATAAAAATACCTATTTCAGAGGATTCGTTATTATTTATACAAGAACTTGAGAATAGCACTGATATCGATTTAATCGAAAAGCAAATAAAAGAACTGGGGGAATCTTATGAATTAAGTTCTCTACATCGAAGAATTGAATTCTTAAAATCCTTAAATAATTAATTATGCTTTATAGGTATAATTATATAAAGGAGCATAAAATGGTTACTTTGAATAAACATTTTTTATATTTTATTCGTAAAATAAGGAATGTTACTCCAGGTACGCCTTTTAATAGGGTAAACTATTTCCACCATACTTTTTTAAACGCAAACGGAAGAATTGCTCCCAATAACCGGATTGTCCCTAGTCTTGAAACGACATTTCAGTCTTTTTTCGAAACTTATAGAGAATTAGATGTGGCTTCAAAACAAGATTTTTACAATCTCGTAAGATTTTCCTGCAATATACATACTTTTTATGAAGATGCTTCCGTTGATGTAAATCCTTTGAAAAAAGATAATATTCGTGCAATTATAGGAAATGATTCATTTGAAAATTTAATGAATGCTCTATGGGGAAGTTTAAAAAGTAATGCTTGGGAAATTGACGCACATTACAAAGATTTTTTTGAAGATTTGCAATCCAAGACCTGCACTTTTTGCGGCATAAATCAGTTACCAAATCCAGAATCATATAGAGCAGATTATGACCATATTGCATATAAAGGCCTATATCCTATTTCAACTATTAATTTAAAGAATATAGCTCCATCCTGCTCTGAATGTAATACTAAATTTAAATTGCAAAAAGATATTTTCTATGAAGATGATAATACTACAAGGAGAATTTCTAATTATCCCTATTTGAATTTCATTGAAGTGCAAATAGATTTTACAGGAACTATTTTGCCGCAAACCGTGTTGGGAAATGAAAATGGTACATGGAATTTGAATTTTGTTCCTAATAACGACTATACTAGGACATGGGAGGATTTGTATAATATAAAGCATCGGTATATAACAGAAGTGCTTCAAGTCGATTTCAAGACTTGGCTAGGTCACTTTAAAAAGGAACTACAACAATATAATGTAATTATAAACGATCACGATGAAATTAAAAACTATTTTTTAAAACATTATGAACGTTACAATGAAGAAAGATTACAAAAAAGATACATTGTAAAGTCATCTCTATTTAAATATTTTAATGAGTGTGACAATGAAGTATTCTATAATCAATTAATTTCTGAAATAAATCAAAGATGACAACAAATAGTTTAGTAGCAAAAATATGGTCTTTTTGTGATACACTGCGTGATGATGGTGTAAATTATACGGATTACTTAGAACAAATAACTTATTTGCTGTTCTTGAAAATGGCCGATGAATTTTCTAAACCTCCTTATAATCGCGACTTTAATTTGCCTAAAAATTGCAATTGGCAGCATCTCTTAGATAATTTAGATAATAACCTAAATACTGTATATATTGATGCTTTACATACTCTTTCAAATTCAGAAGGGATGTTAGGTGACATTTTTGACGGTGCTCAAAACAAAATACATGATCCATATAAATTAAAAAAACTTATAGAATTATTAGACGAGGAAGAATGGGTATCTGAGACAAATGATGTTAAAGGAGACATTTATGAATCACTTCTACAAAAAAGTGCTGAAAGTAGCGGTGCAGGACAATATTTTACTCCCAGAGCAATAATAAAGGCAATGGTCGAATGTATTCAACCTAAAACGGGAGAATCTATTTGGGATCCAAGTTGTGGAACAGGTGGCTTCTTCTTAGGTGCAATTGAGTATTTGAACACACATTATAAAAAGGAATTAGAAAAGAAAAATGTTAGAAATTTTTTTCAGTATGATACTTTTAGAGGTTGGGAAATTGTACCTTCAACTGCTCGATTGTGCTTTATGAACTTATTCCTCCACGGAATTGGTGACTTACAAAAAACCCCAGATATAAAAGTTGTTGATAGTCTTATTGAGCCAGATAAGCAGAAACCAAAAATTATCTTTGCTAACCCTCCATTTGGAAAAAGTAGTAGTTATACTATTACAAATGATCAGAAATTAGGAGACCAAGAAAATTTTAAATATAGAGAAGATTTTTGGACTACTACAAGCAATAAGCAGCTAGCTTTTGTACAGCACATTGTTACTATCTTACAAGATAAGGGAAGAGCCGCTATTGTATTGCCAGATAACGTTCTATTTGAAGGCGGTGCAGGCGAGATAATTAGAAAGGAACTATTAGAACGTACTAATCTACATACTATTTTAAGATTACCAACTGGTATATTTTATGCCAACGGTGTGAAATGTAATGTTCTATTTTTAGAAAAAAAAGAGTTTGAAAACAAAGCAAGCACAAAAGAAATATGGTTTTATGACTATAGAACAAATGTGCACCATACCCTAAAAAAGCAAGTATTAAAATATGAAAACTTGAAATCATTTGTGGAATGTTACCATGCAACAGATAGAAATCTCACTAATGAGACTTGGGGTAAGGATAATAAAAAGGGAAGATTTAGAAAATATTCATATGCTGAGTTGATAAACCGGGATAAAACTAATTTTGATATATTTTGGTTAAAGGATGATAGTCACGTTGATTTAGATAGTTTGCCGGAACCTGAAATATTAGCTCAAGAGATTCTTGATAATTTAGAAAGTACTATTCAAAATTTCAGAGAAGTAGTAAAGAGCTTGTCCAAATAACATATTCTACTACCATATTTATTTTTGAAAATAGCTATAAGGTAAGTCGTTATAAATGAGACCTATTCGGCTACCTTTTTGGAAGTATATTTGAAAATACCTAAAATCAACGAATTAAGGAATAGGTAGTTAATCCTGCCACTACTATGTTTAAATTGTTCTGTATGGAGGTAGCATAAACATAAATTTTACAGCCTAAATTTACTTCTACCTATCAGGTACGACAGAACCGAATCTACTATAATAATAAACCAACCGAATTGCTAGGGTTGGTTTTTTAGTTTATTTAATCCCAAATTGTTCTTTTAGTTTTTGTAATTCTTTTTCCAGTTTCGATATCATAGACATTGCTTCATCAGGAAAGGTTGGGCTGAGCTTACCGAGCTTGCTACCCAAGTTATTCATTTCTCGTCCAATTGTTTGCTCTGTGGTAATTGCATATAACTCAGTCTGGCGGATTGACTGGTGCCCCAGCATCTCTTTTACTACGGAGATAGGCACATCATTATTAAGAGTAACTGTGCTGCCAAAAGTACGTCTGGCTTTATGAGTGTTCAATTCGCAAGTAAATCCACATAGATCAGCTATTTCTTTAAGATAGGCATTCATTTTTTGATTAGATGCGACAGGCAGGACAGCATTTCTTGAAATACAGAGTGGATGTTCTTTGTATTTTTCTATTATTTCGAGGGCTTTGGGAAGTAATGGAACATTGGTCACAGAACCAGTCTTTTGTCTTTCGGACATTATCCACTGCGCTCCATCTATACCTATTTTTATATCTGTTTTCCGAAGTTGGTAAGCGTCAATATAAGCAAGACCTGTATAGCACTGAAAGACAAAGATATCCCGAACTGTTTGGAGTCTTGTGGTTGTAATACTGACCTGTTCGAGCGTACGCAGTTCACTCGCGGTGAGTGGTCTTTTTACAGTTTTTGTCATCTTACGTTTGAATGCTCTGAAAGGATCCTGTACAATTATATCTTTATCAATTGCTCTATTTATGACCTTTTTCATGCAGGCAATATATTTCAATGCGGAGTTATTTACACAATTTCGTACGGTTTTTAAATATAATTCATAGCTAATGATAAAATCATAGTCTAAGTCCCTGAACTCAATATCTTCTGTCGTGTATTTGTATTTCACAAATTCTCTTGCATGAAATCTTGCTGTCTCATAGCGTTTATGTGTTGCCAAAGCATAATCCTGTGGAACCAGCGCTAGCATTTCGTCATTATGCTTTTGAAATTCTTCAAGAAGCATTGCTTTTGAAATTATCCTTCCCAGTACAAAATCAATAATCCGCTGCGCTGAAATCGATTTTTCGTTGTATATTAAATCCATCTTGAATTGGTTGATTCTAGTCGTTATAGCATCCAAAAAAAGATTTAGGGCTCTGGCATCTTCTTTATTTCCCGTTGCTCTTTCTGTTTTTTGATCCCACCTTTGAATGTCCCATTTCCTTTTAGTAGATGTCTCTTTTGGTAAGCCATCTACTGTTACTCTCAGATAAATATATCTGATGCTTGATTTGTTTTTGGGTGTTTTCAAAAAGAAACATAGCCCAAAGCTGCTTTCTAACATAATTCAATTTTTTAAATTAATAAATATAGAATTATGACGTTCTCTTGTCAAGTCGTTAACTTGCTTTACATGTTGTAAATCAGTAGTTTAAAAGTGTTTTTTGGCAAAATTGTGGCACTTTTTATTTCAATAGTAAAATGCCACACTACTGCCATATAAATTTGGAGCACTTTTGAAAATTTTGATAGTTGCAGGAAAAATAAAAAAGCCTGCAAATTCAAAAATTTGCAGGCTTTTAAAGGTTTTCGAGACATTTTGTGTGTTTTTGACAACTTTGAAAAGATGCCTTTAAACGGTCCCAGTGGAATCGCCGAGAATCGAACTCGGGTCCAAACAAGCAACTAAAAGGCTTTCTACACGCTTATTTCCTGATTAGGTTTTCGATGTTAAGCTAGGTCAGAAACAACCACTCAACACTTATCTTCTTACTTTCGAAATCCACCCGAAGCTTATGGAAATCTAGGTTTATTTTTACGGTTCCCCTGTACTGACCGCCACAAACCAAGGCTTTCAAGGAGAATCCAGCTTTCCTACCTTGTAGGAACGTGGCGCAATCGTACTATAATTCGGATTATGCAGCTAAAGCGTAGTTATTTTCGCCGTGTAAAAGTGTGAGATCTTATATTTACGAGCAAGGTCTCAATGCTCGACGTGCTTACTTTTCAATTCGACTTGCTGTCAAAACCAGTCGACCCCATTTATTGGACTGCAAATATAGTTTTTTTGTAATTATTAAAAGCGTTTTCACAAAATCTATACCGATATTTATTTTGAATTTTAATAATTACTCTTCATCTTCCAATTTAAATGGATAATCTCCAAACAATTTTGCAAGTTTTCTAACAGCATAGGTGTTTCTTGTCATTTTGTTTGACAAAGCGATAATCACCACTTTCTCCTCAGGAAGGGTAATATATGATGAGGTGTTCCCATGCCACCATCCATTATGAAAATAAAAATTCTGACCTGTTTCCCAATTGATCATTCTAATTCCAAGACCATAGTTTTTGGTTCCTTTGCGCTCATTGCTGTAAGGTTTAAAAACTTGTGCCCATAATTCAGGTTCTAAGAAGTTTTTAGAATTCCTTGCTAGATCAAATTTGAGTAAATCTCTAGGAGTAGAATAAATATTTTTATCGCCATAGACTCCATCCAAATAATCGATACCAATTTCTACTTTGCTCGCTTTATAGGAAGGAACGATTCTTTTTTTGTCTTTTTTGATGTCACAAACAAAGGAATGTGTCATGCCCAGTGGCTGAAACAACATTTTGTCCATAGCTTCTATATAAGAAAGCTTGGTGACTTTTTCAATGATTAAGGCAAGCATAGCGTAGTTGGTATTACAATAAGCAAAACGACTGTCTGTTTTGAATTCTAAACCAATGTTTTTTGTAGCCATCAAATCCAAAAGGTCTTGATTGGTTAATGTTTTATGACGATCCCAGATATTGGCTTTTCTATCAGTAAAATAGGAGTAGTTTCGGATGCCGCTACGGTGATTCAATAACGTTCTAACCGTAACCTCAGGATAAGGGAAACGATCCAAAAGCGTAGTAACTTTTTGATCTAAATCTAAACGTTTGGCATTGATTAATTTTAAAATTACGGTTGCAGTTAAAACCTTACTTACTGAAGCTATGTGTAATGGGGTTTCGCTGGTGATGGTGTCTTTATCTCTAAAATTTGCTAAGCCATTATATTTTTCGTAAATAATTTGACCATTTTGAGCTACCAAAAAACTTCCATTCATAGTGTTATTAGGCCAGTTTTTTTGATAAAAATTCTCAATTTTTATTTTCTTGGTTGCAATATAATCTGCGGATAATTGAGTACTGTCTTTACTTGCTGGTTTTACGATTGGGAGAACATTTTTAGGAAGCTTCGCGTCTGTTAATTCTACCTTTTTTATTTCTTTTGCACAGGAACTAATTGCCAAAGAAAGGACAAGTAATTGTGCTATATTTGCTTTTTTTATAAGAGTCATTGGGTGAAAATTGAAAAAACAAATATATAGAATCAATTGCTTTCTGTTTCTAGTTTTTTTCAAAATATATCACCTTTCGTCTTCTTCAAAACAGGCAATTAGTATAGTGTATTGGAGTTCAATTATTAATGTTTTTGTGTTTTGATAATAATCTGCTAAAAGTACTTATTTTTGGTTTATATTGTTATATTTGTAACAAAAATATTAAATAAAGTTAAAAAAATAATATAATTTAAATACTATAAAAATGAAGTTTGGAATTATCAAAGAAAGAAAAAACCCACCAGATAGAAGAGTGGTTTTTTCTCCCAATGAAATCAAAACCATTCAAGAGCAATTTCCAGCTGTGACCTTTACAGTGGAACCATCAGATATTCGAGTTTTTACTGATGAGCAATATCGAAATCTAGGTATTGAAGTTACTGAGGATTTATCCGACTGTGAAGTATTGTTTGGGGTAAAAGAGGTTCCAGTTGAAGCTTTGATTCCAAACAAAAAATACTTCTTTTTTTCGCACACTATCAAAAAACAGCCCTATAATAGAAAATTGTTGCAAGCAATTTTAGAAAAAAATATTGAGTTGTATGATCATGAAACTATTGTTGATGGAGCTCATAAACGATTAATAGGTTTTGGCCGTTATGCAGGGATTGTTGGCGGGTATAATGCCATCAGAGCTTTTGGAATTAAGTTTGAATTATTCAAAATGCCCAAAGCAGAGTCTTTGAATGGAAAAGATGCACTTGTACAACAACTCAAAAGACAAATCATTCCGCCTATTAAGATTGTAGTTACAGGTACCGGAAAAGTAGGAAGCGGGGTTAAAGAGATTTTGATGGCTATGAAGGTTAAAGAAGTTTCTGTGGATAATTTTTTGACTAAAACTTTTACACAACCTGTTTTTACTCAAATCGATGTTTTGGATTATAACAAAAGAATTGATGGTAAAAAATTGGATACTCTCGATTTTTATAAAAACCCACAAGATTACGAATCGGATTTTGAACGTTTTACTAAAGTGTCAGATATTTATATTTCGGGTCATTTTCACGCGAATGAGGCTCCCGAAATTGTATCGCAAAAAATGCTTCAAGCTGGTGATTGTAAAATAAAAGTAGTAGCCGATGTTTCTTGTGATGTAAACGGACCCATTGCTTGTACTTTGAGAGCCTCTACCATTGCGGAACCTTTATATGGCTATTTGCCAAGCGAGAATAAAGAGGTTGATGTTTTTCATCCAGCAGCCATTGTAGTTATGGCTGTAGATAATTTGCCTTGCGAATTGCCTAAAGATGCGAGTGAAGGCTTTGGAGAAATGTTTACTAAGCATGTGATTCCCGCTTTTTTTAATGAAGATGCTGACGGAATTTTAGCTCGTGCTCAAATGACTAAAAGTGGTAAATTAACCGAAAGATTCCAGTATTTAAACGATTATGTTGAAGGTAAATAATTGAATTATAGTGGTATGTAATTCAATTAAAATACTTTAGAAAGATTCGTAGCTTTTGAGCTAAAAAAAGAAAAGACTTTTTATCGATTTAATTGGTTTAAAAAAATATTCCCACTATATTTGTCGCAACATTCAAAATTCCGGAAAACATGTTTGAATTTTCACAGTACTTAGGCTTCTTACTTTTCTTAACCATCCTAACAATGGGATTTTGGTTAATGTTTTTCTTAGTTGGTTTCATTTCCTATTGGGTAGGAGGTGCCTCTTGGGAAGCATACAAAGAGAAAAAAGCAAAACAGAAGCAAGAAGAATTAGGATAATCTAATTATCTCAATAAAAAAAGGACTCCAAAAGAGTCCTTTTTTTATGCTCAAAATTGATTGATAAAAAAAAGACTCGTTTTCACGAGTCTCTCTTTATTAACCTTGATATTCCATTTCGCCTTCGTTCATGTTTTTCTTAGGCTTTTCTCTTTCGTTTTTAGGTTTGTTGAAACGATAGGTAAAAGAAAGTGTAAACTGTCTTTCTCTCCATTGCATTTCTGAATACGATGTTTGTCTTTTTAGGAAAGTTTCAGAAATCATCTTTCTGGAGTTGAACACATCACTTACGTTGAAAGCAAGAGTTCCTTTGTCTTTTAAGATATCTTTACTGAAAGCTAAATTCATTGCAAACACACCCAATCTTTTGCCTTGTGCATTGGCTTGTGGTCCGTTGTAAGACATATTGGTTTGCCAATCAATTTTTGCAGGTAAGGTAATTTTTGATGTCAAACGCGTTGACCAAGAAGTAGCATCATTGTCGAAATTCTGAACTACTTTGTTACCATTGAAATCAGTATAGGTAAAATCCCCTCTTGTTTGAACAGCAAAGAAATTAAAATTACTATTCAACTTCCACCATTTGTAAGGAGAATAGTTTAAGGTGAATTCAAATCCTGTGCGGTATTCCTCGCCTATGTTGATAGGAGAGCTAATAATTAATGGTACTCCATTTACAAAATCTCCTGATTCTCTTCTTGCGAACTGAAATACATCAGTGGTTTTATTGACGTAAAGAGAGGTATTAAGTGTAATTTTTTCCCATCTTTTGATGTATCCCCAATCGATAGCATCTGTGAATGATGGATCTAAATCTGGATTTCCAACAAAAATATTGATGTTACTAGATAAATTGCTAAAAGGATTTAGCATTCTACCTCTTGGTCTTTGAATTCTTCTACTATAGCTTAACGAAGTACTACTCATGTCAGATAGTTCGTAGGTAAAAAAAGCGCTAGGGAAGAAGTTGTTATATTTTTTATTGTTAAAATCGCTCGTTACTAATTGATTGATATCAATATTAGAATCTTCGAAACGTAATCCAAATAGCATAGAAAGTTTATTTACTTTGATGCCGTATTGCGTATAAATTGCATTGATTTTTTCTTTGTATTCTAAGGTATTAGTGAAATCTGGATTTACAACACCATCGTTTTCAACTCTATAATCAGTGGTTAAATTAGTGAAATCTCCGCGGTAACCTGCTTCAAGTTGTTGTCCTTTTCCTAACGGTAATACATAATCAACTACAAATAAGTTTCTTTTTTGATTTTGATTATTGATGGTGTTATCTAAAGCAACCGTAGAAGTATTTGTTGCTGTATCTGTAATCAAAGCAGTGTTTTTGTCATCATTGTTGGAGATTGAGATGTCAAAACTCAATTTGTGTCCTTCTTTTTTGAAGTTTTTGATGAAGTTTGAAGCAAATTCTATGTTTTCGCTATCACTATCTTCTTCATTGATACGATTTCTAGTGTATTGATAGATAAAATTAGAGTCATAATTATTTTGAAAAACATTGTCGGTATTATCGCCATTGCTTTTTCTGTAATTAATACTGTTACTCCATGAAGTAGATTTATTTATGAACCATTCTATTCCTGCAGTTCCATTATATCCATTGCTATAGCGATCATTCTCTCTGTTTTCATATAGATAGTTTAGAGTAGTGCCATCCTCATTGAGGTTTTTGGAATTGTTAAAAGCATTTCCAGGGCTATTACGATTACTGTAGCCTTGGGTTGTAAACAAGTTGAATTTTTCTGTTTTGTAGTTCAAAGTACCGCTCAATCCGTGATTATCTGGGTAACCTGTATTAGCAATGATAGTTCCATTGAAGCCTTGGTTTTTTCCTTTTTTCAAGATAATGTTCAATAATCCACCACCACCTTCGGCATCATATCTAGCAGAAGGATTGGTAACTACTTCTACTTTTTCAATAGCGTCCGCAGGAATTAATCGTAATGCTTCGGTAATATTAATAGCGTTTGAAGGTCTTCCGTCAATAAGGATTCTTACATTTTCATTTCCTCTTAAACTTACAGTTCCTTCAGCATCTACAGAAACCGATGGGATATTATCCAAAACATCACTTACTGTTCCTCCTTTTACCATTAAATCAGAACCTACATTGTATACTTTCTTGTCTAATTTGATGTCTACTGTTGTTTTTTCTGCACGAACCACAACTTCATTTAACTGCGCTGCATCTTCTGCTAAGCCAATTGTTCCTAATGAAAGGTTATCAGTAATATTTTTTTGCTTGATTTCTGTTGATTTAAATGAAATGAACTCAACAATTATATCATATGTTCCTGAAGTTACATCGACTGCAAATTCTCCTTTGTCGTTGGTAACTCCACCTGCAATCATCTTTGGGTTTGAAGTATTTTTAAGAGTAATGGTTGCGTATTCTAATGGTTGTTTGGAAATTTTTTCGATTACTTTTCCGGTAACTTTTAGTTTGGTTTTGCCTTGTTGAGCATAGCCTAATAAGCTAAAACAAAGTAAGAATAAGGTAATGGTACTAGTAAGGTTTTTCATTGTTTAATTTTTGTTTACTTTCTTTAGACTAGAGAATGAAGAATAGGTTTCATTTGCAAATGGTAAAAATTTGTTAAAAAAAATGCTTTATTGTTTAAGAAAGTCAATTACTTTGGCTTCTTCACGGGCAATAATTGCTTTTTCCTCAGAAACTAAAATAGGTCTTTCGATGAGTATTGGATTGGTAATCATGATACTAATGAGTTCTTGCTCAGTGAAATTTTGTTCCTTATAATTCTCAATCCAAATTTTTTCCTTCTGGCGGATTAATTCAATTGGAGGAATATTTAATTTTTGAAGTACCGCTTTCAATTCGTCAATTGTTGGTGGGGTAGTTAAATAAGAAACGATTTCGAATTCTTTTTCCGAAGATTCGAGTAGAGCTAGGCAATTTCTAGATTTACCACAGCGGTTGTTGTGAAAAATTTGTAACATTTTTTTGATTTTTTTATAGAAATTATGCGAAATAAATAGGTACTTTTAGGGGATGCAAATGTATGCGAACTATATCGTAAATCTATTTAACAAATTGTTAATACTATGTTTTTAGAACAAGGAGTTACTCCACAAAATCATTTTTATAAATATATAATTGGTTCTCTTATAATTATTGTAGCAGCTTTTGTTGGTCAAGTTCCCATGATGGTTGCGGTTTTTTTTAAGGCTGCAACAGATCACAAAACTGTTCCAGTGACTAATGAGGGGTTGATGCATTTTTTTGACCCCAATACTACGCTATTTTTAATAATGCTTTCTTTTGTGTTTGCCTTGGCGGGTATTTTTTTAGTGATAAAGAACATTCATAAACAAACCATTTTATCTGTTACCACATTTAGGCCCAAAATGGATTGGAGTCGCGTGTTATTTTCATTTGTTTTATGGGCTGTTATTGGCATAACAACAACTTGGATAGAGTGGTTTATAAGTCCGGATCATTTCGAAATTAATTTCAAACCTATTCCTTTCTTGATTTTAGCGATTATTGGATTGGTGTTGATTCCTATTCAAACTAGTACTGAAGAATACGTTTTTAGAGGCTATCTGATGCAAGGATTTGCGAATTTATCTCGTAACAAATGGTTTCCTTTGCTTATGACTTCTCTGATTTTTGGATTGATGCATTTATTCAATCCTGAAGTAACCAAAATGGGCTATGGTATCATGATTTACTATATAGGTACTGGTCTTTTTCTTGGTGTTATTACATTGATGGATGATGGAATGGAATTAGCGCTGGGTTTTCATGCTGCGAATAATTTAGTTGGAGCTTTATTGGTCACTTCTGATTGGACAGCTTTTCAAACCTATTCGATCTTGAAAGATGTTTCAGAGCCTACTTTTGGTTTTGATGTTATCTTGCCAGTAATACTAATATACCCGATACTTTTGCTTATCTTTGAGAGAAAATACCGTTGGAATAATTGGAAAGAAAAACTTACAGGAGACATTAATTAACATACTCATACATTAAGAATAAATTAATACAACTATGAAAACAGTTACATATAAAAATGTTCATAATCATTTTAAATTTAATGGCGTTCACTTAGATCGTGAACAACTTTGTACGGTTGCCTATTCTTTCATTAAAGAAGGTGCCGATTTTCAAAAAGCGCTTGGGGATTTCTTAATCGATTGGTTTGATGACAAGTCTTACATCGAAATGAATACTTCAGGAACAACTGGAGCACCTAAATTAATTCGAGTCGAGAAAGAAGCGATGGTGAGTTCAGCCCTTTCTACTGGGGATTTCTTTGATTTGACTCCAGGAAATAAAGTATTACATTGTTTACCTATTGACTATGTAGCGGGAAAAATGATGTTTGTGCGTTCTTTTATTCTGGGCTTAGATGTGGATTTTGTAGAGCCTAATTCAAATCCTTTGGAATACAATGATGTAAAATATGATTTTGCGGCTATGGTTCCGTTACAAGCAAAAAATTCTTTGTCAAAATTGACAAACATTAAGAAAATAATAATTGGCGGGGTGAAAATTCATAAGTCGTTAGAACAAGAATTAGTAAAATTACCTAATGAGATATACGAAACTTACGGAATGACTGAGACCATCACGCATATTGCGGCCAAACGAGTAGGAGAAAGAGCTTTTACTGTTTTGCCTAATGTGATTGTAACCGCTAATGAGAATAATTGTTTAGTGGTGCATGCTAAAAACATTAATCCAGAACCTATCGTTACCAATGATATCGTAGAGCTTGTGTCAGATACTCAATTTGTCTGGTTAGGTCGTTTTGATAATGTTATAAATAGCGGTGGAATCAAATTAATACCAGAAAAAATTGAAGAGAAATTATCTACACATATTCCTAGACGTTATTTTGTTTACGGACAAGCAGACGATGTGTTGGGTGAAAAAGTAGTTTTATATGTTGAAGGTGAGCCAATAACAATTGATGACGCTGTTTTTGGAGTTTTAGATAAATATGAAAAACCTAAAAATATTGTTTTTATTCCTAAGTTTAAGGTTACAGCAACGGGTAAAATAGTTCGTAAAGAAAGTATTAATTTGTTGTAAAATGAATTGATATTATATTCATAAAAAAAAGAGCTGATTTTCAGCTCTTTTTTTTATGTTTGAATGACTCCTAAATTGAATTTTTTCTCAATTGGTGCATGATTAGCGGCTTCAATTCCCATAGAAATCCAAGTTCTGGTTTCCAAGGGATCAATGATAGCATCAGTCCATAATCTAGATGCTGCATAATATGGAGAGACTTGTTCGTCATATTTAGCCTTTATTTTGGCAAATAATTCGGTTTCTTTGGCTTCATCAACTACTTCTCCTTTAGCTTTTAAAGAAGAAGCTTCAATTTGAGTCAATACTTTTGCAGCTTGTGTTCCGCCCATAACGGCTAATTCGGCACTTGGCCAAGCAAAAATTAGTCTTGGGTCATACGCTTTGCCGCACATGGCATAATTCCCTGCACCATAGGAATTTCCGACAATTACGGTGAATTTTGGTACTACAGAGTTAGAAACCGCATTAACCATTTTGGCTCCATCTTTTATGATTCCTCCATGCTCAGATTTTGAACCAACCATAAATCCTGTTACATCTTGAATAAAAACCAAAGGGATTTTCTTTTGGTTGCAATTGGCAATAAATCGAGTGGCCTTATCGGCAGAATCAGAATAAATAACGCCACCAAATTGCATTTCACCTTTTTTGGTTTTAACTACTTTACGTTGGTTGGCTACTATGCCCACGGCCCAGCCATCAATTCTTGCATAACCCGTTAAAATGGTTTGTCCATAGCCGTCTTTATAAGGTTCAAAATCAGAATTATCAACCAATCGTTTGATGATTTCAAGCATGTCGTATTGCTCGTGCCTTGCCTTAGGTAAAATTCCATAAATTTCTTTTTCGTCCAAAGCTGGTTTTTCTGCTTGAATGCGATGGTAGCCAGCTTTCTCAAAATCACCAATTTTGCCAACTATATTTTTGATTTTATCAAGAGCGTCTTTATCATCTTTGGCTTTGTAATCTGTAACTCCAGAAATTTCGCAATGTGTTGTGGCTCCACCCAAAGTTTCATTGTCTATACTTTCTCCGATAGCCGCTTTTACTAAATAACTTCCGGCTAAAAAAATACTTCCTGTTTTATCTACGATTAAAGCTTCATCACTCATGATAGGTAAGTAGGCTCCACCAGCCACACAACTTCCCATTACGGCTGCAATTTGTGTGATTCCCATGCTACTCATTTGGGCATTATTTCTAAAAATACGACCAAAATGTTCTTTGTCAGGGAAAATTTCATCTTGTAACGGTAGGTATACTCCAGCGCTATCGACTAGGTAGATAATTGGAAGTCGATTTTCCATTGCAATTTCTTGAGCTCGAAGATTTTTTTTCCCCGTTATTGGAAACCAAGCTCCAGCTTTAACGGTAGCATCATTGGCTACGACAATGCATTGCTTACCTTGTATGTACCCAATTTTTACAATTACTCCCCCCGAAGGGCATCCACCATGTTCAGGATACATTCCGTCTCCTACAAAAGCTCCTATTTCGATGCTTTTGTTTGGGGTATCTAATAAATAATCGATTCGCTCTCTGGCCGTCATTTTGCCTTCGGCATGAAGTTTTTCTATTCTTTTTTCGCCTCCGCCTAATTTTACTTTTGCAAATTTATGACGCAATTGTGACAACAGAAGTTTATTGTGGTCTTCGTTCTGATTGAAGTTTAAATCCATAATAGGTTAGCTAGTTTTTTAGCTAGCTAATTTACAAAAAGGATTGAAATATTTTCTATAGCTCAGTTGTTTTGACTAAAAAAAGAAATGTTTTTTGTATATAATGCAAAAAAGCAGAAAATTAATTCTGCTTTTTTGTGAATCTATTAAGGAGGGTTTATTTTCTAGTATCGTTTACTAATCTTTTTAAAATAGCCCATTGTCTAAGTGCATCTTTGGCTGCAATTGCGGGATAGCCTAAAACGACTTTTCCTGCAGGGACATCGCAAGTAACGCCAGATCCTGCACCAACAGTGGCTCCTGTGCCAATAGTTGTATGGTCTTTTATTGAAGCGCTTCCACCAATCACAACGCCGTCTTCTAGGGTTACAGAACCAGCAAGACCACTATGGCCGGCCATAATACAAAAACGTCCCAATTTACTGTTGTGTCCTATTTGAACTAAATTATCTATTTTACACCCATCACCAACAACAGTCGAACTGAATTTACCTCTGTCTACGCAAGAATTGGCTCCAATTTCTACATTATTACCAATCACGACATTTCCAATTTGTGGGATCTTAACTAATCCTTTTTCATGGCAAAAACTAAATCCAAATCCGTCTGCTCCTATAGTAGCATTGGGGTGCAGGATACAATCATTACCAATATGACAACGCTCTCTAACGACAACACCTGACCAAATGGTAGTGTCATTGCCTATGCTTGAAAAATCTAAAAGTGTTACATTGGGGTAAATTGTAGTGTTTTTACCGATAATTACATTTGGACCAATATAGCAGCCGGCTCCAATTTTGGTACCTTCACCAATAATTGCACTATCATCAATACAGGCTGTTGGATGTACATCAAAGTCAAATTGTGGCGGTGCTGGAGCAAAAAGTTGAAGTAATTGAGACATGGCCAGTTCGGCATTTTTTACTTTGATAAATGCTCTATTGGTTCCGGGTTCAATGCTAATATCTTCATTAACTATTGCTGCACTAGCCTTAGAAGTGCTCCAATATTTTTCATGTTTTTTATTTCCTATAAAAGAAATTTGATTTTCTGAAGCAAGTTCTAATTGTTCTGGGGAAGTAATGTTTTCTGATAATGTGCCAATTAGTGTGCCGTTTAGAACATTATTAATTTCTTGAATGGAATATGATTTCATTAAATGTAAAGGGGTATTTATGATATTAGCCGCCAAATTAAGCGAATTACTATTGAGATACCTAATTTTTTAACGTTTGAAATAGAAAATAAAAATAATGGTGCTTTAAATGAGATTCAGTTTAAGTTCTTGAAAAAAAAAAACGACTACTGTTTTAAGGTAGTCGTTAGAGTGTTTATGTAGAATGTTGTTTATTCTTCTTCTTTTTGTCCCATCATCATCAGAAAGGCTTTTAGAAAAGGATCTATATTACCGTTCATTACACTGTCAACATCACTAGTTTCTTGTCCTGTTCGAACATCTTTAACTAATTTGTATGGATGCATCACATAGTTTCTGATTTGTGAACCCCATTCTATTTTCATTTTTTTTGCTTCGATTTCATCTCGAAGTGCTTGTTTCTTTTTCAACTCAATTTCGTACAATTGCGATTTTAACAACTGCATGGCTTTTGTTTTATTGTCTAGTTGTGATCGAGTCTCCGAATTTTCGATAATAATACCAGTGGGATGGTGACGTAAACGTACTGCTGTTTCTACTTTGTTTACGTTTTGTCCTCCAGCTCCGCTTGAACGCATGGTTTCCCATGAAATATCAGCTGGATTAATCTCAATTTGAATGGTGTCATCTGCTAGAGGGTAAACATAAACTGAAGCAAAGGAAGTGTGTCGTTTCGCATTGCTGTCAAATGGTGAAATACGAACCAAACGATGTACACCATTTTCCCCTTTCAAATAACCAAATGAATAATCGCCTTCAAATTCTAAAGTAACGGTTTTGATTCCAGCAGCCTCTCCTTTCTGAAAGTTTAGCTCTTTGATTTTGTAACCATATTTTTCGCCCCACATAATGTACATTCGCATCAACATTTCGGCCCAATCACAACTTTCGGTTCCTCCAGCCCCAGCAGTAATTTGCAATACAGCACTTAGTGTATCTCCTTCATCCGAAAGCATATTTTTGAACTCAATAGCTTCGATGTGATTTTCAGCTAAATTGTATTGTTCATCAAGTTCTTCAATACTTAGTTCACCTTCTTTATAGAAATCATATGCCAATTGCAATTCTTCAGTTAGCGTTGTTGCTTTGTCGTAATCTTCAATCCATTTCTTCTTATTGCGTAGATTTTTTACAATGATTTCGGCCTCTTTTGCATTATTCCAAAAGTCAGGAGCAAAAGTCTTTTCTTCTTCGTTGGTGATTTCAATGAGTTTAGCATCAACGTCAAAGATACCTCCTCAACGCACCAAGGCGCTCCACAATACCTTTAATTTGTTCGGTAGTTGTCATAAATTATTATTAATTTTGTTTTGCAAAAATATAAAAAAAATACCACAGCACAAGCTAAGAGCTTGCTGTGACTGATATAAATACTACTTATGGAAATTAATTTAGTGAGTGATACTGTGACCAAACCTTCTCCAGAGATGTTGCAATATATGTTTAGAGCGGTTGTTGGTGACGATGTTTACAAACAAGATCCTACAGTAATTGAATTAGAAGCACGTGTAGCCGCAATGTTCGGAATGGAGGCTGGGTTGTTTTTTCCTTCAGGTACTATGGCGAATCAAACAGCTATAAAATTACATACGCAACCTGGTGAGCAGTTGATTGCAGATAAATATGCTCATGTTTATAATTATGAAGGTGGTGGGGTTTCGTTTAATAGCGGTGTTTCTTGTTGTTTATTAGATGGAAATCGAGGGATGATAACAGCTAATCAAGTGGCAGAAGCAATCAACGATCCTGAATTTTATCACAGTCCTAAGACAAGTTTGGTGTGTGTAGAAAACACAACCAATAAAGGGGGTGGAGCCTGCTATGACCTCGAAACCTTGCAGCAAATTAAGCAAGTTTGTGATAGCAATAACTTAAAGTTTCATTTGGATGGTGCTAGAATCTGGAATGCTTTGGTAGCTAAAAGGCAAAATCCTAAGGAATACGGAAAGTTATTTGATACCATTTCAGTTTGTTTATCCAAAGGGTTAGGAGCGCCAATTGGTTCGGTTCTGCTTGCCGACAAGGAGACTATTCACAGAGCTTTGAGAGTGCGCAAAATTTTAGGCGGCGGAATGCGTCAAGTGGGATATTTAGCAGCAGCAGGAATTTATGCTTTAGAAAATAATATTATGCGATTGACAGAAGACCATCGCAGAGCCAAAGAATTAGGACTGCTATTAAGTCGGCTACCTTGGGTAGAATCAGTAGAACCTGTTGAGACAAATATCTTGATTTTTAAAGTGATTTCAAGTTTAAATGATGCGCTTTTAATCGAAAAATTGCGTCAAAAAAATATTGCAATTAGTTCACTCGGAAAAGGAAAACTAAGGATAGTTACGCATTTAGATTATCGAGAGGTTATGCATTCTTATGTTTTAGATACTTTACAGCGTTTATTCTTAGTATAAAAAAAAGGATTTATAGTTTTTATAAATCCTTTTTTTTGTGCTGCTATTTGAATAAATTATCCATTCCTGGTATCATTGGCATGTCCATTTTTGCAACTGCATCAAGTTCTGTTTGGTTTACTTGATTGGCTCTTGCAATTGCTTTATTGAGTACTAAAATCAAATAATCTTCGAGTTGTTCTTTGTCTTCTAACAATTCATCAGCTATATGTATTGATTTTACAGTAGTGTTAGCGGTAATAGTGATCTTTAATAAGCTATCGGAACTTTGTTCGTCAATTAATACAGTATCTAATCTTTTTTTGGTGTCTTCTATTTTTTGTTGGGTTTCTTTTAGTTTCCCCATCATTCCCATTAAATCCATTTTTGTTTTTTTTTAAATTATACATGCAAAATTACTATATTGCTGATTGATAATCAATAGAAAAAATAATGAAAAAAATCATTCGTTTGGGATTGCTTTGTGTTATTTTTGTGCTAACAATTTCTAAGGTAAAAGCGCAAAAAATGGCTGAAAACATACAGGCTCCAATAGCTAAAATTATTCCAAAACAACTAGTAAAACATAAGGATACTCGAATCGATAATTATTTTTGGTTAAACGAAAGAGAAAATCCTGAGGTTATTGCTTACTTGAATCAAGAAAACGATTATTATAATGCTAAAACGGCACATACTAAGCAGTTTCAAACAGAGCTTTTTGAAGAAATGAAAGCGAGAATAAAAGAAGATGACCAGTCGGTGCCTTATTTTTATAATGGTTATTTTTATTTGACACGATACGAAAAAGGGCAGGATTATCCTATTTATACTAGGAAAAAAGGAAGTTTAGCCGCTCCAGAAGAAATTCTTTTTAATTGTAACGAATTGGCTAAAGGACAATCTTATTTTCAGTTGGGAGGGATAAGTATTAGTCCTAATAATAAATATGCATCCTTTGGAGTGGATACTAAAGGAAGAAGAATTTATACGATTCAAATCAAGAATTTAGAAACAGGCGAAATTCTTTCAGATAAAATTGAAAATGTGACTGGAGGGTCAGTTTGGGCCAATGATAATGCTACTATATTTTATACCCAACAAGATAAGGTTACCTTGAGAGCAGATAAGGTTTTTAGACACAAATTAGGGACTGACGCTAATAGTGATGTATTGGTTTTTGACGAAAAAGACGATACTTTTAATGTTTATGTAAGTAAAGAAAAATCTAGAAAATACATTGTAATCGGTTCAGGAAGTACGCTAACGAGTGAGTACAGGATTTTGAATGCAGACCAACCTGAAGGAGAATTCAAAGTATTCCAGTCAAGAGTTCGTGGTTTGGAGTATAGTATTTCTCATTATGGAGATTCTTTTTATGTAATTACTAATAAAGACAAAGCAACCAATTTTAAATTGATGAAAACGCCTGAAAATGCTACTCAAAAAGAAAATTGGAAAGACTTAATTCCGCATCGTAAGGATGTTTTGTTAGAAGGCATCGAAATATTTAAAAACTACTTAGTTGTTGAGGAACGTTCTAATGGTTTAAATCATATTCGTATCATGCCTTGGAGCGGAAAAGGAGATTATTATCTGCCTTTTGATAACGAAACCTATAGCGCATATACTACTACAAACGTGGATTTTGATACTGATATTCTAAGATATGGTTACCAATCAATGGCGACTCCTTCCTCGGTTATCGATTTTAATATGGCAACCAAAACCAAAGAAGTGTTGAAAGAACAACAGGTGTTGGGAGGGAAGTTTGATAAGAATAATTATATAGAAGAACGTGTTTGGGCAACAGCAACAGATGGTACAAAAGTGCCAATTTCAATGGTATATCATAAATCTGTTAAGAAAGATGGAAAAAATCCATTGTTACTCTATGCTTATGGTTCTTATGGAAATACTATGGAACCTTATTTTTCATCTACACGATTAACTTTATTAGATAGAGGGTTTGTTTATGCTATTGCACATATTCGTGGGGGAGAAGATTTGGGAAGACAATGGTATGAAGACGGGAAACTACTAAAAAAGAAAAATACTTTTACGGATTTTATTGACTGCTCTAAATATGTAATTCAAGAAAAATACACCTCACCACAACATTTGTATGCTGAAGGAGGCTCTGCTGGTGGTTTGTTAATGGGTGCAGTGGTGAATATGGCCCCAGAATTGTATCATGGAGTTATTGCTCAAGTGCCATTTGTGGATGTTGTAACTACCATGTTAGATGATAGTATTCCTTTGACAACTGGAGAATATGACGAATGGGGAAATCCAAACGAAAAAAAGTATTATGAATATATGTTGTCCTATTCGCCTTATGATAATGTAAAAAAGCAACAATATCCTAATTTGTTCGTTTCGACAGGCCTACATGATTCACAAGTACAGTATTGGGAGCCAGCAAAATGGGTAGCGAAAATGAGAACTATGAAAGATGATGATGCCGTTTTGTACTTAGTTACTAACATGGACGCAGGTCACGGTGGTGCTTCTGGTCGATTTGAGTCTTTGAAAGAGTTGGCTAGAGAGTTTAGTTTTTTGCTAGATTTGGAGAAAATTAAAAAGTAATTCGATTTTTTTTGTTAAGTTTGCAACTTATCTAGGGTGTAGTTTTTAACACAGCTTGGATTAACTATTTTTTTATGAAAGAAGAAATAAACGCTTATAATAATATTTTAGAGTTAATAGGTAATACACCACTTATTAGACTAAATAGAGTTACTCAGGAGTTAGAAGGTAATTTTTATGCTAAGATAGAAGCTTTCAATCCAGGACATTCTTCAAAAGATAGAATCGCATTATATATAATCGAAGAGGCAGAACGAAAAGGAATATTATCGCCAGGAGATACTATCATTGAAACAACTTCAGGAAATACTGGTTTTAGCCTTGCAATGGTTAGTATAATTAAAGGGTATAATTGTATTCTTGCTGTAAGTTCAAAGTCCTCAAAAGACAAAATTGACATGTTGCGTAGTTTAGGAGCAAAAGTCTATGTTTGTCCAGCTCACGTATCTGCTGATGATGAAAGATCTTATTATAATGTTGCTAAGAGACTTCATGAAGAAACCAAAGGTTCAGTTTATATTAATCAATATTTTAATCAATTAAATATTGATGCTCACTACTTGTCAACGGGGCCGGAAATTTGGAAACAAACAAACGGTAAAATAACACATTTGGTAGCTTGTAGTGGAACAGGAGGGACTATTTCAGGAACTGCAAAATATTTAAAAGAACAAAATCCAGCAATCAAAATTTTAGGGGTAGATGCTTTTGGTTCCGTGTTGAAGAAATATCATGAAACTAAGGAATTTGATAGTACTGAAATTTATCCATACCGAATTGAAGGATTGGGTAAAAACTTAATTCCTACTGCAACTGATTTTGATGTTATTGATAAGTTTATCAAAGTGACCGATGAAGAAAGTGCACATTCAACAAGAGAATTGGCTAGAAAAGAAGGGCTTTTTGTTGGATATACGTCGGGTGCAGTTATGCAAGCAATAAAACAATATGCAGACGAAGGAGAATTTGATAAAAATAGTAATGTAATTGCTATCTTTCCAGATCATGGTTCCCGCTACATGAGTAAAGTGTTTAGTGACGATTGGATGAATGACCAAGGCTTCTTTGATAGTGTAAACGAAGAAGAAGAGCAAAAAATAGAGTTTATTAAATAGTTTATATAGTAATATATGTTAAAAAAAAACCATTTATTTATTTAAATGGTTTTTTTTTGGATTTTGAAACGCCATAAGTGCATTAGTGGTAAAAAAAATGATGATTTCATTTTTTTTGCTTGTTTGTATGATTACAATAGATATTTTTTTTTAATGTATTTGTAAAATCAAATTATTATTCTATTTTGGTCATGTTAATATTTTATTAATTTAATAAATTTTTATATAAAACAACTTTACAAAATTATCAAACCTAATCTTACCAAAAAAAAACTGCTATGAAGAAATTGTACTTATACACGCTATTAATATTTGGCGTTACGTTTTCAGTTATGGCTCAAAAAGAGCAAACAAATATTGCGCAATCTGAATTGACTAAAGGTAACCCTCAAGAGGCTTTAAAAGTGTTAAATGCTGCTGAGTATTTAGTAACCAATGCAAAAGATGAAGACAAATCAGAGTATTATTTTGTTAAAGCTAAAACACATATCGCATTAGCTAATAAAAAGATCGATGCTCCAAAAAATATGGCTCAAGCTGTTGCTTGTTATAATGATTTGATTTTATATGAAGTAGATTCTGGTAATTTGAAATATGCGGTGCAGGCTCGTGAAGGTATAAAGGAATTAAAAAGTGAATTAGAGCGTAGTTCAGCTGATGATAACAATGCACAGCGTTTTTCTGATGCAGCAATTAAGATGACTTATCTTTACGAAATGGATAAAAAAGATACGGTAAACCTTTATAATGCTGCGTCAAATTATTTTAATGCTAAACAATTTGATTTAGCGTTAAAAACTTATGAGACACTAAAGGCTATGAAATATTCTGGTAATGGTATGGAGTATTATGCGGTAAACAAAACAACCAAACAAGAAGAGCTCTTTGTTTCTGGGGCTAATAGAGATTTAGGTGTAAAGCAAGGTTCTCATGAGAAGCCGAGAAACGTAAAAGCTAAGTCTAAAAAAACTGAAATCCTGAAGCATATCGCTTATATCTACAATGAGAAAGGAGACGTGTCTAGTGCTGAAAGTAACTACAAAGCTATCATAGCTATTAATCCAAACGATGTCGAAGCATATGTAGATTTAGCTTATGTTAAGCTAGATAAGAAAAAAGAAATCGCTGACAAAATGGCTTTACTAGGAACTTCAGATCAGGATATGCAAAAGTATGACGAGTTAAAAGTTAAAAGAGATGAGGAGGCTAAAATAGCTGTTGGTTATCTTGAAAAAGCATTGAGTTTGGAGCCTAGCAATAAAGATGTTTCGAAATTGCTTCTTAATTTATACCGTTCCTTGGAGATGACGGATAAGTACGAGGCATTAAAAGCTAAAGGATAAAAAGAAAATCAAAAAGAGGCTGTTCAAAAAGTATGAACAGCTTCTTTTTTATATAGAGTGTCTAGTCCTGAAAAAGTGATACAGGATTAATAAAAAATTAAATTACAATTTTAGACAGTAGCAAGCTCAGGTTTGCTACTGTTTTTTGTTTTATAGGTTCTCATTTTAATTTTGTTTTGGTGATGCATCTGATTTGGAGTAAGCATGTAATTAGAATAATGAGGTCTGAT